>NZ_CP098242.1:0-330500 GCF_027118995.1 Oxalobacter vibrioformis | reverse complement strand
AAATACTTTAAGCCAGCCTTATGAAAGATTTACTGCTGATGTTGCTTTCAAGCGGAATTGGGAGAGTGCATCAGGGGGCAGAAGATAAGTCGGGAGGCTAAACAACAGGTAAATATGGTATGATTTCGGCTGCTTTTGCTTGTGCGATCCAGTCCATTCAGGATTTTCGGGATGTCGCGCAATATCACATGCACTGCCCTTAGCTCAGCTGGATAGAGCAACGGCCTTCTAAGCCGTAGGTCACACGTTCGAATCGTGTAGGGCAGGCCAGCCTTTCAATGATTCGGGTTATTTCTCCTGCTGCTTCTTCAGGAGCGATTCAAGTGCGGCAAAAGGGTTGTGTGTCGCCGCTTGCGCAGGCGTTTTGCCTTGTTGTGATGCACTATGCCGATCAGCTTCAAGATAGCGCGAATGCTCATTGTCATGACAGTACAGACACAACAGTTCCCAGTTACTGCCATCGGGAGGATTGTTGTCGTGATTGTGGTCGCGATGATGAACTGTCAATTGTTGCAGATTGCTGTGAGTAAATTCACGCGCGCAACGGCCGCAAATCCATGGATAGATCTGAAGGGCGCGCTCACGATAACCTTGTGCGCGTAATTTTGCCCCTTTATTTGCGCCGGCAACCAGTTGATCCAGCTTTGCAGTATTTCGTTTCTTTATCGCCAAAATAAAAGCCTCCAATTGAAATTTGCCAGGAAAGCTTTCTTAAAACCCAAAGATGAATACGATGTTCAGGCCAAAATCCAGAGCCCGGGAAACGACCTCCATATGAGGAAAGCAGCTGAATTTAACTATACATCGCCAGATAAAGCCGATCAATAACGTGATAATTTTATTTTAAAAATAAAACGCTTGGGTTTTACTGAATTCAGTGCGAGTGCTTTTTACATGCTGCCAAGCCGCAGGTCAGAGGGGCGAATCCTCTGTTGCAGGCCAATCGTTTTCATCACCGCTTTTAATGAAATTACTGAAACGCACGTTTTCATTTTCCAGCTGGGCCTGCCTGTTTTTCTCTCTTGCCGGGCAACCCGTTTTTTAAGAAGCGAAAAAGCTGAATTCGCTGAAATAATGTCCATTTAACTCTGGATGCGTGGGGAAACCGTGAATTAAATGTGGTAAAGCAGGAATAAATCATGGTGCTCTTCTATCTTGATAAAAGTTGATTAAAGGCAACCAAATATCAAGCGGCCAAGCACCAGTACCGGATATTTCTAATGAGAAAAATTATCAGATAAAATCTGGAAAATTGTGTCGGCTGTAATCGTTGTGTCAGAGAATGTCCGATCGAGACGGCCAATCTGACATATCAGGATGCACAAGGCAATATCAAGATTGATGTTGATGATGCCCAGTGTATTGCCTGTGGAAGATGCATCCAGGTATGTAGACATGGTGCCCGGTCTTATGAAGATGATCTGGAACGTTTTTTCGATGATCTTGACCGTGGTGTTCCGCTTTCTCTTATTACCGCGCCTTCACAAATGCCGTGCCGGAAGAAATCCACATCTCCGCCTGACAGACGAAACCATACAGGGCATCAGCTTGTGCCTGGTGTCCTGTTCCACGCCAATATCGCTTCTGAAACGTCCGGATACAGCCGTGAGCGCGCATGGCAATCCATACACTGAATAAACGCCGGGGATAGCTTTTTCCCTGATGTCTGAAGTTGCACCTTCCTTGATAAACAGAAAGGGCAAGGATTAATCCGTGGTGGCTGCGATGCCTTCATCTTTTGATATTTTCCCGATGATACCAATTTTTTCTTGGGCTATTGCGCCCAAAAGCCTTGCGTCATTTTGACCTTTCTCAACAGCAGATGAACAATCATTTTCAGCAAAAGAGGTCAAACCATAACATGTTGATATACATGACGGCCGTTTGAATATTCTTATCATCCTATGGAGTGTATTATGAAAAAAACCATATCCGTTTTGTTGGCGGGCCTTTTTGTGACTGCTTTTGCGCAGGCTGCCGGTACTTACATTATTGACAGTACCACTTACGAAACCCGCCAGTCCGGCTATACGTACAGTCAGACGCCGGCAGGAGATATTGCCCGTGCCAATTATGCAAGAAACTACCAGGGCGCCTGGAATGATAACTGGTCACATCCGGAATGGGGTTATTCCAGTGAGGTATGGGGTACCTCTTCCACACTTGATGTCCTTGCTGACCCGAAAAGCCCATATAAAACCCAGAATACATTCAAGTATTAATCAAACCGGGTAATAAAAAACGGACTGAGGTGAAAGCGTCAGTCCGTTTTTTTGATTCCTTGCTGGTTATTGGATACCCAGCTCTTCCTTCATACGCGCCCAGATCTTTCTTTCTGCCTCTGGCGCCTGGGCCAGTGCCTGATGAATAAACGCATCAACATGGTCAATCTCTGTCGATTCGTTTTCTTCCATTCGGGGAAGGGATGTATCAGCAGAAAGCAGTGGTGGCTGTGAAAAGGAGAGTTTCAGCGTGGCTATTTCTTCCTGCATGATATGGTCAAAGGGTTCAGCTACTGTCGTTTTGCTTTGGTTGGTCGGCGTTTCCTTGTTTATCGTGTGTTTTGCTGAAATATTGCTGATACTCACCAATAGTCTCCTCATGCCAACTCATTCATTTGAAAAAACCATCATATCGCAAAGGGCATTGTCGAAAAGGTAAGGTAAGAGCCGTATTCATTCCCTATTTCTGAAGTTGTGCGGGTATACAGCACTCTGTTGTTACGTGCGCTGTATACCCGCTTCCGTTTTTCGCTATATGAATCACGAGTTAGTTCTATTTATGCAATGGGTGGGTGCGCGTAATATTGCCGAAGCAAAACAGACACACCTGCACGATATGAGGGGAAAGCAGGGGTAGGCGACGGTGGTTTTTTTAGTGGGCGACCTGGTCTGCGTCTGATGCGAGCAGGTTGCTCACTTCTTCCTTGTCCAGGTCAAAAATATCGATGATGTCGCGGTTTTCAATCGTGATATAGCCGTTTGTTGCGTGGTACGTGAGGTTTTGTACCGACATCAGGAGCGATCCTTCTTTTTCCGTATTGTTGCGCTCATAGACAATCGTGCCGATTATCACGTAATTATCGGGATGGTTGATACCGCTGATCAGATACTTTCCGGTCAGGTTGATGCTGATGATTTTTGGGAAGGCCATTGCTGCTACCGTAAGAAAAAGGTGATACGAAGTCTGTAAGGAGACTTTACCTCAAATCCGGAAAAGCTGCAGTAACAAAAAATATACTCACGGTATATTTTAAAAAGCAGCAGCAGGCTCATCCATCCGGGATAAAACGCTTGAGTGCCTCCGCATATTCCATGGCATCTTCCACCTGTGCTGCCAGATGCGACATGGTGGCGCTGAAAGTTTCTGCCCTTGTGGTGACAAAAAAAGCCTGCTCATGAACGGTGAGGTCAGCATAAAGCTGCAACTGCTGGCGGATAACATACAGCGCATCCCGCAGGTGCTCTACGGCATCAAAAAGATCATTGTCAGGGGCGGGCATGGCATTCTCCGTACCGAAAAGAATTCATTGCGGATCGGGTGGGCGAAACCGTGCGGGTTAGCATACCGGGAACATAGGAAACCGGCGCACCCGAAGGTAATGAGATGGGCACCTCCCTCCCATGTTGGATAAATTAAAAAATCAAAAGAGCAACCAACAACCAGGAGAAAGATAATGGAAAACCGGAATGTCATCGGGCTTGATCTGGCCAAAAATATTTTTCAGGTACATATTGCCGACTCAAGAGGGAAAAAAGTAAAAACCATGCGACTCAGGCGAAACCAATTAATCACAACACTTGGCATGCAGTCTCCTGCACTCATAGGCGTAGAAGCTAGTGGCGGCGCCCATCACTGGGCCAGAGAATTACAAAAACTGGGGCACGAAATAAAAATCATGGCACCACAGCATGTCAAACCCTATGTCAAAGGCAATAAGACAGATGCGCGTGATGCTGAAGCGATCTGCGAAGCGGCAGCTCGACCTGCAGTACCTAAAATACGAGTACGCAACGTAGATCAACAACAAATCCAGGCTTTGCACCGTACTCGTGAACTATGGATGAAGCAGCGAATAGCAACATCCAATCAGGCAAGAGGATTACTTACGGAATTTGGTTATATCTTTCCGGTCAGCTACAGGAAGTTGCTGAATGATATACCTGTCTGGCAGGGCCAGCCAGATAACCCGGGTATCTTGCAACAGCTCATAGAAGAGCTGTATCAGCAACTGCTTCACCTGGATCAGAAAATTCAGCATATAGAAGCCAGGCTAAAAGCATTTCTCAAGGAAGACCCAAAAATTCGTCTTATTGAAAGCATTCCCGGCATTGGGTTGCTAACGGCAACTGCTTTTATTGCCAGCTTTGGAGATGCCAGCAGTTACAGTAGCGGTCGAAAACTCGCAAGTGCAATAGGACTAACCCCCAGAGAATACAGTAGCGGAGAAAAGCGTGTAAGGATGGGAATCAGCAGGCGCGTCAACCCTTACCTGCGCTCATTACTTGTTCATGGTGCCCGTGCGGTTCTGATTAATCGAAAGAAAAAACCTGAAAACGACTGGATTGAGCAACTGGTGGCAAGAAGAGGATACAACGTAGCAACGGTCGCTTTGGCGGCAAAGAATGTACGAAGAATTTGGGGCATATTGCAAAGTGGCGAAGTGTATGACCCCGATCATGAAATCAAACGAGAACTGCAATCGGCTTAATGGTAAGGTTATTGGAAGGGTAATGTTTGTTTCAACCGAGATTTAAAGTTTTTAAAGTATGGCGTAGATAAAGGGACGGAGGACAATCAGAAAATTGCCAGGAACAGAAGATGGAACACAGGTCAGACCGGGGTTATTGCATATCGAGCGGGGCAATGGATCGTGAATCCGAGAAGGTGAAAGAGCAATAACCAGCGTATCTCATCATGAGTCAGCAGCCATATCAGGCTGCATCAAAGACCGTATATATGGCTGCAGCGACCTCCGTGCCCTATCAACTGTCTCTTGCAATTCGGGAGGTGTCCATATATGCCCCACACGGCCCGCCCATAGGGGAGGGCATGTGCACGGAGGAAAAAACCGCCTGGGGCGGTCGTCCGCCTTTGCTAGGGCTGTCAAACCCTGTCCCTGTTTTCTCCAGGGACAGGCACAGGATAGCTTTCCGCTGTTGTACGCGTCAAGCAAAAAGCCATGCGCATAGGGAGAGAAAAGGGAGAAGGGGGTATTGGCAGAAAAGAAAAAGAAGAATTGGTCAGAAGAGATTGACCTTGATCCGCCAAGAAGCTATTATTTCACGTTCAGCGGAGAGGTGGATGAGTGGTTGAAGTCGCACGCCTGGAAAGCGTGTATAGGTTAATAACCTATCGGGGGTTCGAATCCCCCTCTCTCCGCCAGAAACCCATCCAAAGAAGTACAAAGACATCTAAAAAACCCGTATAAAACTAAGTGTTTATGCGGGTTTTGCGTTTTATGCGGTACAATGGGGTCCAATGGTATCTATGATTTATAGGGATAGATTTCAGAATATGTATATATCCCTAAAATGAGATATCCCTATTTGGAGGGTTTCATATGGCAAGAATCATCAAACCCCTGTCTCCTTTGCAGATAAAAAACGCCAAACCAAAAGAAAAACCATATAAATTATTCGATGGTAGCGGGCTCTACATGGAGGTTACGCCGATTGGTTCAAAGCTCTGGCGTATGAAAATCCGTATCGATAACAGGGAGCGCCTGTTATCGTTCGGCAAATATCCCGATGTCTCTCTTGAGCAGGCTCGTGCCAGACGGGACGAAGCCAGAAAGCAGAAGGCCGCTGGCATAGACCCTGGCGAAGCCAAAAAAAGACAGAAACGTGAGAAGGCTGAAAAGGCTGCCAATACTTTCGAAAAAATTGCCAGGGAGTGGCACAGTAACCGCCTAGAAACTTGGCAGCCCAACACGGCCAGAGATATCCTTCAGCGTCTTGAAAAAGACATTTTCCCGGAAATAGGGAATCTGCCTGTCAGCAGCATCACTCACAAACAGCTTATCGACACCCTGCGAAAAATTGAAAGTAGGGGAGCGCATGAAATCGCAAAACGCCTGAAGGCCAATTGTGCCCGTATCTTCAGCTATGCCATCCAGCACGGCCTGACAGACAGAAACATAGCCAACGACCTCACAGAGGTCCTAAAACCCGTCAGAAAGGGCCATTTCGCGTCCATTACCACAGAAGAACTTCCAGCCTTCCTCAAAGCCATGAACCAAAACGATGCCAGACTTTACATGCCCACTCGCATCGCATTACGTCTCATGCTCCTTTTGTTTCTGCGGACCAGCGAACTCATTGAAACGCCATGGTCAGAAATCAATCTCGAAACCGGTGAGTGGGTCATTCCATGGAATCGCATGAAACGTGGCAAACTCGCCATGAATCCCGACAAAACAGATCATCACGTGTGCATGTCTAAGCAGGCATTAACGCTTCTCAGAGAGCTTCACAGTCTCACAGGTGGTAGCAAGTGGCTCTTTCCTAACCAGAGAGACCCTCAAAAGCCCATGAGCAATGGCGCTATTCTCATGGCTATCAGGCGGATGGGGTATCAAAACCAAATGACCGGTCACGGCTTCAGGGCACTTGCAATGAGTACCATCAAAGAAAAACTGCACTATCGGCATGAGGTAGTAGATAGACAGCTTGCTCATGCACAGAAGAACAAGGTCGACAGTGCTTATGATCGTGCCATGTTTCTTGATGAGAGAAAAAAGATGATGCAGGACTGGGCTGATTATCTCGATGAACTTCAGGCAAGCAAGATCTGAGTCAGATATTTATCTGAGATTTATTTGGGCGTTATAGCAAATAACTAGATAAACGGGAAAAATCAGCGTGTGACCTTTTATATGAAGCCCGCGCCAGTTATTGCTTGTAGAAAGATAAAACAAAGATTCGAACAAACAGCCCGAGCCCCCTTGACAGCACGGTATAACAGTAGATAGCACAGCGGCCGCTGTGCTTTTTTACTTTATATATAAAGGAAGTTTTATGACAAAGATTTATGAGAACCAAAAAGCGCCACTGTTCTCTCGTTATTCCTGGAGAGGAGGGGACTATGCCCGTTTTTGATGATGAAGACCATAGGCAAGAAACTGTACCCCAACCCAAGGGGATGTGGAGCAAGCCCGAATTGGAGGAAACACCTTCCATAAAAGCAGTATTGAAGGGATTCGATGAGATCGGTCAGCCGTATCACGATCAACCTTCATGGAGAAAAAATACTCCTGAGGTGGAATTGCCGGATTTCAACGCCGGTGCATTCGAGATGCCCAAAACGCCGGATACGTCCGATCTTTACAAATCTAGCAAAATCGGGTTTATGCAACATGCCGGCAGCCAGCAAGAAAATACCTTGGGGATACCAGAATCAAGGTCGTATAAAGCCAGCTTTGACCTTAATTCGTCCAACCGTCTTGTCGACGATATGAGCACGCACAGAGAAAACATGGCCTTCGGGGATGATCTCAGCCGCGCTGTTGAAGCACAAAAGCTCAAGATGGCGAGCAGCCGTGCTCATCTCCAGAGGATGGACCAAATAAAGGCTGCACAAAAGGCAAGTGCTCAACCCACGGCAGCAAACAAAGTATCACCGGTAGCTGTTCCTACTTCCACAACCAATCGTTATCCGGAGAACTTTGATGATGAGTTGGTGCGGAAAACGGAGGCAGAGGGAATGGGCCAAGTGGGCAATCTGTTGGTTGATGGCATCGCGGGTGGTGTGCAGAAGTACGGGCCATTAGCAACAAGCGTCATGCATGGCGATCATATCGGTCAGAGTCTCACCAACACCTATTCATCCGATCCCGAACGTTATAGTACGCGCATTGGTGAAACGCCAGAAGTCAATCACAATTCCCTGCTGCAGCCTATCAGTGATAACCGTGAAGCCCAGGGCGCCGGTGTTATTGAAGACGGGATAAATCTTCACAAAGGGCTCAACCTATCCAAAGACAAACGGCTACTCAATCTCAGACAAATGCTGTTTGCCTTTGACAATAGCTTGAAATTGCTTGATTCCAGGCATCAACCCAGGCAGGACCATTTGGGCGAAATCAGGCGGCTCGAGGAGATGATTGCCGCAGGACAGCAGTCTGATCCGAAAAAAGCTGATGAAGACTTCGGAGAAACGATGCAGCGCCTTCGTGGTTCTTTCTACAAGGACGTCGTTGGCCAGCAATTGGTTGATGTCATCGAGTCCCTGGCAACAGGCAACGCTTCACTTGCTTTGACCGGATTCAAGCATGCAGCTGTTACGGCCAGTGAGATGTATACCAATGAGGCACTCGCAAATGGTGAGGGTGACCTTATCAAAGCACTTGATTATGGGGGCGGAAATGCCATGAAAACTACGGCATTCAGGCGATCAATGAAGGTGCTTGGTGATGCCATGCCACCCAAGACGCGGGCACTATTTGGTGTTGTTGTGGATGCGATGGTCAACGACATGCGCGATAAGGCAGTTAAACGGGTTAGTCCGCGCTCAACTCGCCGTACGGGAGATGTGAACTGATCTGCGTCTGAAAAGAACAAGGGAGAACACCGTAACAGTGATTCTCTCGATACAGAATAAGGCCTGTTATTTTTTGCCATTTAGGGATAAGCTTTAGCGAGCTTATCCCTTTTTTTAGAGTATTTAACATGAAAATCCCAAAGCAGATACTCTGCGCAAGCTTGACTTTCTTCTTTTGTGTCACGGCTTTTGCGGGGAACAAGGAAGATGGCATGGAACTATATAAACAGCAGAAATACAAGGAAGCTGCAGCCTGTTTTCTCAAAGCGGATGCGTCCAGGGATCCTCAAGTCCAGAACCGTCTGGGGTACATGTACCTGAACGGTCAGGGTGTGCCCAAAGATGCCAAATCGGCGTTTGAATGGTATACACGCGCTTCACAACAGAACTATCCTGATGCTTTCAGCAATCTGGGACGGATGTATGAACAGGGCAGGTACGTAAAACGCGATGACAAAAAAGCGGCTGCCCTGCAGCAGAAAGCGATCGATCTCGGATCAAGCGCTGGAATGAACAATCTCGGCCATATGTATGATCGGGGTATTGGTGTAAGCCAGGACACAAACAAGGCCATTGACTATTATGTCAAGGCAGTAGAGAAGGGCAACACGGATGCCCTGTGCCGTCTAGGAATAAAGTACAAGGAAGGTGATGGTGTGCCTCAGGATTATGCCAATGCCAAAATGTTGTTTGACAAAGGTGCTGAGCATGGTGATACCTGTTGTGTGAGTGGTTTGTCTGACTTGTACTATGATGGGCTGGGTGTACCCAAAAACCGTACCTATGCATTCAAATATTCCATGATTGCGGCAAAGATGGATGATGCCGGTGCACAATATGATGTTGCGCGTTCGTACCATTATGGTATTGGAGTCAAACAGGACTTGAAAGAGGCTTTCAGGTGGTATCGGACAGCGGCTGACAACGGAAGTCCTGAAGCAATGGATATCTTGACTGATACTTATCTTCTTGGCAAACTCGGGCAAAAAAAGGACGAGATCAAAGGGAAAGTGTGGGAAAAGCGGGCAAAAGATGAAAGGTCAATGCGAAGAGAGAAGGACCCTGATCCTGAACAGGTGCAAGCGAGACGAATGCTTGAGGACTGACTTTCTGATATGAGGTAGCTGATTCTATTCAAGAGGGGAAAACTGCACATGTGGTTTTCCCTTTTGTTAAATGTGAAACGACGGATCAGGATAATGATATATCCCATATGGTGCTGGGATATGAATACGAGCGGGGGAGAACATCTCTTAAAAATTCATGGGTGCATAGTTCAAGAGGCACCAAAAATAAATGCTGAATACTCAAAGACAGACGTAATGCCGGGCGAATTTCGCCCGTTTTTTTTGATGGATGGAAAAATTTATGAGCTGAAAATGGCACAACTGCTTTCTCTGTGTTGATTAGGCTCATTTTCAAGAACTGGAAAAACGAGATCAAATCTTGAAGGTCTTCGATGGTGTTGATGCGATCCATGGACTTTATACAGAACAGGCTCAATTTTCGAGCCTGTCCTAAAATTTGTGTAAGTGCTTATCATCGTAGTTGAAAGGAGATAAGCATGAAAAGAGAAGAGTTAGAAGCGTTAGCCAAAGAGGCGGCCAAAGGCATCAAGACCCAGGAAGACCTGGCTGATTTTCGTCGGATGCTGACAAAAGTCACAGTTGAAGCCGCCTTAAATGCCGAACTGGACGCCCACCTGGGCTACGGCAAACATGAGAAAACAGAAGCCGCCAACAACCGCAACGGCACCAGCAAAAAACAGCTCATTACCGAAGACGGTCCCCTTGAACTGGCGGTACCCGGGATCGGGACAGCAGCTTTGAGCCACAACTCGTCAAAAAACATGAGCGTCGCTTTCGTACCATGGGAGACAAAATACTCAGCCTTTACGCCAAAGGCATGAGTACCCGGGAAATACAGGCCACCTTTTTGGAAATGTACGATGCGGAGATATCACCGGCCCTGATTTCCAAAATAACAGACGCCGTCATTGATGACATCATCGAATGGCAGACAAAACCTTTAGAAGCCATCTACCCCATCGTCTACCTGGATGGCATCGTCGTCAAGATTCGCCAGGACAAACAAGTCATCAACAAATTCATCTTCCTGGCATTGGGAGTAAACCTGTCAGGACAAAAAGAACTGCTGGGCATGTGGTTTGCTGAAAATGAAGGGGCGAGATTCTGGCTTTCCGTTCTGACCGAGCTGCAAAACCGTGGCGTCAAAGACATCCTGATCGCCTGTGTTGATGGTTTAAAAGGCTTTCCTGACGCCATCCACAGCATCTACCCCCAAACTCGCGTTCAACTGTGCATTGTTCACATGGTGAGAAACAGCCTGAAGTTTGTCTCCTGGAAGGACTACAAGGCTGTGACAGCAGATCTGAAGCAGATATACCGGTCTGTCACCGAAGAAGAAGCGTTAAAGGCGCTACAAGCCTTCTCTGCAAGATGGGATGCAAAATACCCCCAGATCAGCAAAAGCTGGCACAGTCACTGGCATAATCTCAATACGCTGTTTGACTATCCGGAAGATATCAGGAAAGCGATTTACACGACCAATGCGATTGAATCGTTAAACAGCGTCATTCGCAAGGCGATCAAAAAGCGCAAGTTGTTTCCAACGGATGATTCTGCCAGAAAAGTGGTTTACCTGGCGATTAACGATGCAGCAAGGAAATGGTCAATGCCCATCAAAAACTGGAAGATGGCGCTGAACCGGTTTATGATTGAATTCGGAGATCGAATCGCTGTTTTCGTTTGAGGAAAAAATCCGCACTTACACAAAAATATAAACAGGGTCGGGTTATTGCATATCGAGCGGGGCAATGGATCGTGAATCCGAGAAGGTGAAAGAGCAATAACCAGCGTATCTCATCATGAGTCAGCAGCCATATCAGGCTGCATCAAAGACCGTATATATGGCTGCAGCGACCTCCGTGCCCTATCAACTGTCTCTTGCAATTCGGGAGGTGTCCATATATGCCCCACACGGCCTGCCCATAGAGGCGACCATGTATAACGAGAAACCGCCTTACGGCGGCTCTCGCCAAGTCTAGGGCTGTCAAACCCTTTCCTTTTTTTCAGGAATTACCACAGCTTAGTGGTATCAAATCCCTACCGTCAAGCAGAACTCTCTTTCTTATTTCCGGAAACAATCAGTGCAAATGACAATGGATTTGGGTATTTCCTCGAATTTTCCAGCAGACGCGCAGATAAAAAAGAAAAAACAACGGGTGGTTTATTTCCTGAAGCTCGCTACAGCACTTGCTTAAAGGGCGATGCGGACAAAGTTTGGACAAACTTTCTGAAGGGGGTTGACAGCGCGGTATAACAGTGAGGCACGTAGCGATTGCTGTGTTTTTTCTATAGGGGACTGCAGCCCCCGGTTCAATAACTTACTGGTAAGGATTTAATATGACAGAATCAAATAATGGAAGAACTCTTGGCGGGCCTTTCGAGATGCCGAATTATGGCGATGCCGTGAGTAATAACATGTATAACATGTTCTCGCTGTGGGATGACGATGACAAACATCCTGGAGTCGAGATCATCAGAAAAACCAACAGCTTGAGCAGCTCACCTGAAAACGGGTTCGGGAGCAAGGCCGGCCAGTCTGTCGCAGACTTCAAAATCAGCGACTTTCCCAAAGGAATGAAAACCTGGGAACCGGCCTCAAACAAGGAGACAACTCCTTCTCATAGAGCCAATGACGCGGGATTAATGTCCAATTTTACAGCGGACAAGCCTCCTTCGATAGCAAACCAGGTTGCCGGTTCTGTTGTGGCGGGGATGAATGCTGATGGACAGGATTTGGCTGATGGTTATCTGAAATACAATCCGGTTGCCAATCCACAGCCTGCCAGAACAAACGAGACATACTGGGAAGCGCGAAAAAGCACTGAAGGGATTACGGCTCCAAAGACAGGAGATCGCCCCGTAAGGCAGGGTTTTTACGCTGTAGCATCCACGAACAACAATGCCGGTATGGAATATCTTCCCGCCATGCAGGGATATCTGCAAAAAGGCAGAGTGGAGGGAATTGACGCCTCAAATACGACAGAGTCGAATTTCACCAACAGGATGGCAGGCCTTGCTGCCAGCCCGGTAGCAGATACCTACCGGAAACATTATCAAAATACCGCTGATTCCATTGATGCTGGCAACAGGAATCCCAGTCTCATAAAAGATTCGGCTGATGAGTATCACGATTTCGTCCAGAAGCTGGCGGATTGGGGTGGGGGTGCCATGGAGGGTACCGCGGAACATGACTGGATCGATGATGATGATGTGGAATTGGGAGGGCAGTGGGGGGATGCCCTGGAGATGGCTGCATTGGAAAAAACCGGTATGGCTGCCAAGAGCGTAGCTGCAATCAATGAGATGCTTCCGACGAAAGACAGGATCATCAAGGATCAGGCTGCATTTGATCAATGGATCAAAGAAAATAACCGGAAGACGCGGGATCTGAAAAAGGGTTTCATCAATCTTACACAGGTTATTGATCCGAAAGACCCCGTCAAGACCTACAACAACGTCAAGCGACTTTGTTATGAAACACTTCTTGGGGAGTATATCTTCGAGGCCGCATTAGTTGTTGGCACCAGAGGCAAGGCTGCATCAACCACAAGATCAGCCAAGCTGATGAACATGATGGCAAACAATTATTACAATGCAGATGAGCGTGATCAGATCCGCCTGGAAAATATTCAGCATAACAGCCAGTTTCGATTTGGCCCCGATGAAAGCGAGGCACATGCCAGACTGAACGGCATGGCAGATACACTCGATTCGTCCACCGCTACGGCCATGAAACTTTTCATCAAGATTCTTCCAGATGTGAAAAGGCAGGAGTTTCTGGATACTTATGATGGTGTCAGGAAAGATTGGACCAATCCATTTAAACGTTGATCCCTGACAGGCGAATTTACTTGAGGGGGAGGTTGGCGTCTTCCCCTTTTTATCCGGGAATCAGGTCTTTTAAGGATCAGGCCGCTATAATGCCTTGTCAGACCAATAACCGAAAGAGATCTCGTGAAAAAAGCAAATCTGTTGCCTTTCCTTTTCGCTGCAATAACACTGTTGTATAGCAGTGCTTTTGCAGGAGACAAGGAGAATGCCATTCAGTACTTCAAAGCCGGTCAGCTTGAAAAAGCCTTTCCGCTCATGAAGAAAGCTGCTATGACAGGCGACGCCGAATCCCAGGAAATACTGGGAGGGATGTACCTGGAAGGGCTTGGTACAAAAAAAGATCTGCTTGAAGCGTCAAAATGGTTCAAAAAGGCGGCCGAACAAGGGCTACCGGAATCCCAGTACAACACGGGGACGTTCTACGAGGACGGCACTGGTTTCACGAAAGATGCTGTAGAAGCTTGCAGATGGTACTCCCTGGCGGCAAAACAGAATGATCCCCACGCCCAATTCAAGATGGGCTGGTGTTACCTCAAGGGGATAGGTGTCAGGAAGAACCCGGAAGAAGCTTTCAAATGGTACCTGAAGTCCGCAGAGCAAAACACGAAAGAAGCATTCTTCAATGTCGGGTATATGTATGACTTTGGCGTAGGCACAAAAACGGATGGACAGCAAGCGGAGAAGTGGTATCAGAAAGCAATAGTCAATGGCTCATATGATGCCTGCTACCAGTTAGGCTACATGTATATCTACGGCAAGAACATCAGGAAGCAGCCAGATAAGGGAATAGAGTTGATCCGCATAGCAGCTGATAATGGCGTGGCAAAGGCACAGGGCGCTCTTGGCTACGAATATGAGCGCGGCTTGTATCTGGAAAAGGACATCGTCAAAGCTAAGAGTTGGTACGAAAAAGCAGCCGCACAGGGAAATGAGCAGGCAAAAGAACGGCTGGTGAATCTGAAATAAATCACTACCCAGCTTTTTCAATGGATAGAGATCATTCTGGCTAACTTTAAATGTGTGATTCATACACATCGTTTCACTGTAACATGCGTTGATGAAACGAGAAATACAACAGAGATTACAGTGGGTGCAACTCTATGAGAAAACGGGTGATGCCGGGTTGGTCTGCCGAAGATGCGGCATATCCCGACCAACTCTGAGGAAATGGTGGAAACGCTATCAGGAACACGGGGTAGCAGGACTTGTCAGCCAGAGTCGCCGCCCAAAAAATTCACCAGCCCAAAAAGTCAGCCCTCAGGCAGAAGAAATCATCCTTGAAATACGGCGTTCCCGTAATCTTGGTGCTCGCAGGATTCAGGCTGAAATAATGCGCCTCCACGATCTGTCTTTGTCATTGGCAACTATCCACAAAATACTCATACGCAACCAGGTAAAACCTGTTCTGAAAATCCGAAAAAAAGCAGGATTTATCCGGTATGAGCGCCCGATTCCCGGTGATCGTGTCCAGATGGACACCTGCAAAATAGCGTCAGGACTATTTCAATACACGGCCATAGATGATTGCACCCGTTACAGGGTCTTGAGGCTATACAGCCGTCGCACAGCAGCCAATACTCTTGATTTTATTGAGCATGTGGTAGATGAAATGCCCTTTCCTGTTCAGCGCGTTCAGACTGACAGAGGTCAGGAATTTTTTGCCATCAAGGTCCAGGAAAAATTCAGGGAATACGGCATCAAATTTCGCCCCAACAAACCCGGCTCTCCGCATCTGAATGGAAAGGTTGAACGTTCGCAGAAAACAGACCAAGCTGAATTTTATGCCACCATCAGACTGGATGATCCAGAGCTACACTCCCTTTTGGCAGAGTGGCAGCATTACTACAACTGGGACCGTCCTCACAGTGCCCATAATGGAAAAACACCTGTGGATCGATTTCACGAGTTGATCGACGATACACCTTTTTCTGAAGAAGTACTGGAAAACTTTTATCCAGAAAAAGAGCGCATTCAGGAACAGAGTTATCAGCGCGATTTGGCTGTCAGAAAATTGAAATGATGTCTGTGAATCGCACACTTTAAAGTACATAACATGAAAATATCAAAGCAGACCCTTTGCGCAGGTTTGGCTTTTATCCTTTGTGTCACGGCTTTTGCCGGGAACAAGGAAGATGGCATGGCACTATATAAACAACAGAAATACAAGGAAGCCGCAGCCTGTTTCCTCAAAGCGGATGCGTCCAGGGACCCTCAAGTCCAGAACCGGTTGGGGTACATGGGTAATCCCCCCTTTTTAGGGTGGATCGGAAGTAGCGTTATGCGGTCATGGCCAACCGGTGTTTAGGTGTGATGCCGCCCAAGGCCATGTTTGGGCGTTCATGATTATAATGCCAGACCCATCGGGTAGCGAAATCCTGTACCTCTGCAATTGAGGTAAACAGATATTGAGCCAGCCATTCATATCGCACTGTCCGGTTAAAGCGCTCCACATAAGCATTTTGTTGGGGTTTCCCCGGCTGGATATACTCGATTCGGATGCCTCTTTTATGTGCCCAGTTCTGCAATGTGGCGCTGACGTATTCCGGGCCGTTATCGCAACGGATCACTTGAGGCGACCCTCGCCATGAAATGATTTGTTCCAGACAGCGAATAACCCTTTCTGAAGGCATGGAGAAGTCGGCTTCGACACCCAGCGCTTCCCGGTTAAAGTCATCAATGAGGTTCAATAACCGAAAGCTTCTGCCATCTTCCAGTTGGTCATGCATGAAATCCATCGACCAGACCTGGTTGCTCTTTTGGGGAACACTCAGGATTTCCGGCTTTTCCCCTGTCATGCGCTTTTTGGGACGGATACGAAGGTTTAATTCAAGTTCACGATAAATGCGATAGACGCGTTTGTGGTTCCAGCCAAATCCTTTGACGTTGCGCAGGTGCAGATAACACAGGCCAAATCCCCAGTTGCGGTTGTTGTCTGTCAGTCGCATCAGCCATTGGGCAATCTGTTCGTTTTCGGCATTTTTCCGGCTTTGATACCGGTAACAAGTTTGACTGACCCCGAATGTCTCGCAGGACAGACGGATGGATATCCTCTTGTCGGCAACGGCTCGCCTGGCCATCTCCCGCCGTTGAGATGGCCTTACCACTTTTTTTCGATGGCTTCTTTGAGTATCTCTGCTTTGAGGCGCTCTTCAGCGTACATCTTCTTGAGACGGGTATTTTCGGCCTGAAGTTCTTTCATCCTGGTTATCATGGCAGTATCCATGCCGCCATATTTGGCTCGCCATTTGTAAAACGCTGCTGAACTCATCCCATGTTCACGGCATAACTCCGGTACGGGAATCCCGGATTCGGCCTGCTTTAATATCGCCATGATCTGGCTATCGGTAAATCTCGACTTCTTCATGTAGAACCTCCTTCTCTTCATGTAGAACCTCCTTCATAAGAAAATTCTACTTCCAATTCAAACTAATCAGTGGGGGGATTACCCCCCGCATTGCGCACTGTGCTGGGAAGCCATAAAATCAAAGTTTTGCCCGGAACAGGAAGGAAAGCCCAATGCGCACCCATACGGAAGGATATGTCACCGACCTTGCTTATGTTTCCCATTTTCAGCGTGAGCTGACGCCGGATTTCATCCGGTTCTGCCTGCTGATGAGTGGGGCCGATCTGCCTGAGTGCGCCGAGGGTGAGCCTTTCCGCTATCTGGAGCTTGGCTACGGGCAGGGGCTTTCGCTTAATATTCACGCCGCTGCGGTGCGGGGTGAGTTTTGGGGAACGGATTTTATGCGCGAGCACGCGGATAATGCTCAGGGTATGGCAACTGCTGCCGGGCTGGGTAATGTTCATGCGCTGAATATGAGTTTTGCCGATCTTGAAGCTTATGGCGAGGCAGGCAATCTTCCGGCTTTTGATGTTATTACCCTGCATGGTGTGTGGAGCTGGATTAACGCAGAAAACCGGGAGCATATCCAGAACATCATTCGCCGCCATCTCAAGCCTGGCGGTATTGTTTATGTCAGCTACAACGCACTGCCGGGCTGGGCTTCGTTCATGCCGGCACGTGAACTGATGATCCGTTATGTTGATGCCATGGGTGCGGGTCTTGATAGTGGAACGCAGACGCGGCAGGCATTTGCTTTCGCAAAGTCTTTCGCAGAATCGGGTGCGGCGTTTTTTGCCGAGCAGCCGCAGGTGAAGGAAAAGCTTGAAAGCCTCCAGGGGGAATCGGTGCAATATCTCGCCCACGAGTATATGAATCGCAACTGGCAGCCGTTTTATTTTGAGGATGTGGCAAAAGAGTTGACAGCTGCGCAATGCGGCTTTGTCACGTCGATGCATTCGCAGGTACGGCTGGACGCCTACCTGCCGCAGGAAGTGCTTTCCGCCCTGGATGCTGCGCCTAATACTGCCATGCGTGAAACGCTATATGATTTTGCGGTAAACCGCGCATTCCGTGCGGACTTGTACATGAAAGACTTGCGTCTGCTTTCATCTAATGAACGTCAGGAGCGTCTTAATGGCTTGTGCTTTGCCCTGAGCAATCCGCTGGATTTTTTCTACAATCTGGAGCGCTTTTCCATTCCTACACAGCTTGGTTCGATCATCCTGCGCGAGGAAACCATTGTGCCGCTTCTGGTGACGCTGGCTGAAAAATCCTGCATACCCAAATCGGTTGATTTCCTCAAGAATCACCGGCGGCTGGCTGGTATGAAGGAAGACCAGTTGCTCTACCTTCTGGCGATACTGACATGCGCGGGCTATCTTCATGTAGCCCGTGAGAATGTCTCGCAGGAATCACGCGATGCCTGTGCTCGTCTTAACCGTGTGCTCTGCGAACAGGCGAAGGCTGGCGAAGGCGCGCCTTTTCTAGCGTCACCTGTCACAGGTACGGGTATTGCTGCCACGCGGATGGAACGGCTTTTCCTGCTTGCTCGGGCTGACGGCGCCAAGGAGCCTGAAGACTGGGCTGACTTTGTATGCAAGACATACGCGGACAGCGGCACGGTCATTACGGACAGCGGCGGTGATCCGCTCTGGCCGGAAAATGTGCTGCCGCATGTTGCCGCTATAGCCGCTGATTTTGCGCGTGAGCAGCTTCCCTATCTCCGTGCGATGGGAGCGCTTCCTGCGTAGTGGGAATCTGATATGCCATGCCGTTATTCTCGGCTCAGGTGGGGTTGCTGATGGAGTATCCCCGGATTCAATATGAGTCCTTCAGTCGGCCTTGCCTGCCGACCGGCTGAAAGAGTTGTTGGCAAACATGTCGGCCTTGCTTCATCCAGGTGACACGGTGTCTCAAAAATACAACTGCAGATAAAACCATGTAAATAAATATTATCTGATAGAAAACATGGGGTTAAAAAAATCAGGTGTTGAGGCTGCTTTTACAGGGAAAGAAAATAGTGTTCTAATAGCGCCAAGGAGAGTTCAGTTGAGAATTTAGGAGAGTAATACTTTTAAATTAGGAGCTGAAATCATGTCTTCTGGAACTAATAAAGGTGTTGGTTCACTTTTAGCTGGCTGTGTTGCCTGTTTTCTTGTTGTCGGTCTTGTTTTTACCGGCTTTTATGAAAACGGGACGCCTGACACGGTACTGGCTAAACAGATTCATCATGAAGCACAAAGCATGCAATCCTGATAGGGTGTTTACTATGTAAGGTATTGACTGTTTTTGTGAAACCCGCGTCAGTGACGCGGGTTTTTTATTTCCTGCTGCCAGGGCTGAGCCGCCTGCTTTGGTACGTGCAAAAACGCAGGCTGACGTTACAATGCCGTGTATGCGCATCAGACTTTCTTTTATCCTCCTTTTTTGTCGGGCCTGTTATGGCAGGGTATTCTTCATGCCGCTTGTACCCGTGAGCAGATGGGACAGGCTTTCCAAATGCGCGGTTATTTCTACGAATGCTCCGGCATGGCTGATATTTTTGAAGAGCGGATTGCGCCTTACATGAAAGCGCTTGGGGAAAAGGTGGAAGGAAAAGAAGTGTTCCCTGACGATGTCTGTTATGACATGAATCTCATGTTTCAACTGGCGGATGACATACTCGCTGGCGGGGATGGATCGATTCCCCTGAAAAATCCCTGGGGCAGCCGTACCATTGATGAGATGGTGGAAAGAAGAATCCGTTTTCAGGCGCTTTATGATGAGCGGGTTTCCCGTGGAAGGGTGACATCCGGTATTGAAGTGGCTGTGCAGCGGGAGGTGGATATTCTTGACGAATTCCAGGGGGATTCCGCAATATTCCCTCGACAGTCGATGCTGTTTATCGCGAATATGACATGGCGGTAAAGGCAATGGAAAGTGAATCATCCCGGCAATCGGCTTCCGAAAAAAAGGCGAGCGTATCGCAGGATAATCTCTCCGCTATCAGAAACCATATTTTGCAGCGGGTGACTTATCCCCAGGCTGCGCAGGAGCAGGGCATTTCCGGAAGAGTCGTCTGCCAGTTGATGATTGATCGGTATGGAAATATCGTGCATGCGAGCATTGTCAAAAGCGCGCACCCTTTGCTTGAGAAAGCCGTTTTGCGTGTGGTTCATCTCATGCCCCAATGGAAGCCGCTTCCCTATACCGGAGACGGTGAGCCAATGGCGGTATCTATTCCCGTGACATTCCGTTTGCAGGGGAGGTAGGGAGTCATTATGCCTGGTCGATACAGAGGTCTTTATTCTCCTGATGACGAAGTGTATGACTCGCCTTACAGCAGGGGGATGGCATTTGATGAGGTTACTTTCGAAAGTGCTGATGGCACCCGTCTGTCGGGCTGGTTTATCTATGCCAAAGGCCTTGCTGATCCACGCCAGGCAAAAGGAACCGTCATTCATATGCACGGCAACGCACAGAATATGACAGCGCACTGGCAACTGGCCCAATGGCTGCCGCTGCGTGGATACCATCTTTTCACCTTTGATTACCGGGGGTTTGGCCAGTCTGATGGGGTGCCGGAACCCAAAGGGGTGTTTGAGGATGCGGTTGCCGCACTGGATTATGTTCGTTCCCGTCCGGATATTGATACGGAAAAGCTGTTTGTCTTCGGGCAAAGTATGGGAGGTATGCTGGCGATTGCGGCGGCTTCTGCCAGTCCTGAAGGAGTACGCGCTGTTTTTGCCGAGTCCCCGGTATATTCATACTCCCTGTCATTTCGGGACCGGATCCCGGAGCACCGGCCCCAGGCGGATGATACCTATTGTGCGGCAGGGCGGGTTGCACAGCTTGCTCCTGTTCCCCTTTTGCTGTTACACGGCACCAGTGACAATGTGGTGGATTATTCGCATTCCCTTGCGCTGATGGAAGAGGCAAAAGCGCCAAAACAGCTTGTCACTATCGAGGGCGGGGGCCATATCGATGCGATGACAAGGCAATACGGCAGCCGTTATCAGGATCTGATGGTGGCATTTTTTGAAGAGGCGGTCTCTGCGCCATAGCAAGGGAAGGGAGAGCGCTTTCAAGCGGTATATCCTGATAGCACAGGTCGCCTAAAAGCGTATAATGCCGTTTTCCGGCAAAACCCGAGGTTATCACATCGTGTCCCGCAATTATTTCTATTCCGGCAGGAGAAGCTGGTTTTATCATCCGCTTTTTTCACCCATCCTGGTTATCTGCCTGGCAGTCCTTCCATTGGCAAACTGGTTCCTGCTGGACAGGGATACCGCGATCCGGATGACTTTTATTGTTGATGATTACCTCACAATCGGCCTGTATATCATTGCCCTGGTTGTTGTTTATCTTTATCGCCCGAGGGATAACAACCGGAAGCAGAATTTCAACTTCTGGCTTTTTGAGTTTGTTATCCTGGGTGCGCTGTTTCGTGAGCTAGGTATCCAGCACTGGCTGACGCAGACAGACACGACAGCGCTGAAAATCCGGTTTTTTCTTAATCCGGCTAACCCGATCAGTGAAAAGATTGTGGCGGGTCTTTTTCTGCTCCTGTGGGCTGTGATTGCCATTTATCTGCTGAAGCGCTACACCCTTTTCATGATCCGGGAGTTTTTCAGGGGAAATGCGGTGGTCTGGACGATTGCCACGACCTGCGCTGTGACGGTGTTTGCCAAATTCATTGACCGCTATCCAGCTAATTACCAGCGTTATACCGGTGAAGCGATGAGTCTTTTCTGGGATACGGGATGCTCTTCTTTTGAAGAGATCTATGAGGCATATATCCCCATTCTTCTCATGATCGCGGCCATCCAGTTTGCCCGAAACAAAATCAGGGTGGATTGATCAGGGCAAAGGGAATTCTGTTACATTGAAATAGGGGGTAAAGTGCCTTTTGTCCCTTGTTTTGAAAATGCTTTTATACCGATAACATAAAACTCTTTTCAGCAGTTTTGCAGGAGTATTTATGGCTATCGGCCTCCTTGCCTCCGTTGGCATCAGTCTTGTATCGTCCATCTTTCAGGGAGCGACGTCAGGTGTGTCGTCAAAAGGCGCTGACGTTCAACAAGCCGAGACAAAATCCGAACCATCGTTCAAGGTGAAGCTAAGTGAGGCCATGGACGCAATGAAAAAGAATGCTGGCGCATCCAGTACCACCGCGACAAAAACACCGGTGGATCAACTGCTCTCCAAATCATCCGATTCCGTTAAAAAGGCCTGGGAAAAAACCCGGGAGGAGCTGGGGCTGGATGGGGAAAACAAGAGCTACTATGTCAATCAACTGGCAATGATGTCTCTCATGGCAGAAGCTCGCTTGAGCGGGGGGATTGATTCCCAGGGCAATATGGCGCTGAACCAGGCAGACTTTTTCGGTTCCAGCACGTCTTCTGCGATTGATGCTGTGGATGCCGTGATTAACCGGCTGAATAACCCGGTTCCGGGATATGAGAGTCCCCGGGACAGGCAGGCTGCCCTGGAAATGTTTTCGACATTCAAGCAGAATCTTATGAATGCCTGATCGGCTTTCACAAAAAGCGCATACGCTCAGTTTCTTTTACGGATATTCAGCCGTATCAGGGCGGCCTCGAAGATTGCTTCCCAGCGGTTTTCCCTGGTGTCACGGTGTTCGAGCATCTGGACAAAGGCGGCAGCCCGCTGGTTTCTCAGCTCGGCGCCTGTCACCTTGAATCCCCGCTTTAATTCAAAGGGCAGTTGGGTGCGCCTGTCATAGATGTATGCGGGAGTATGGTTATCGCCAAATTCCACAATGGCATGGTTCCCCATCATCAGAATACAGGCATTGTTATCCGGTGCCCCGGCCCTGTCGAGTCCGAGCAGATGGCCTTCCATGGCCCTGCGGATTTCAATGAAGTCACGCGTGGCGTTGTTGCTGGCATGGCTGCCCAGCGCAAAATAGAGGGCATCAATCCGGTGATGGTATTGCATCCAGAATTCAGCGCGTCGCACATCAAAGGGGGTTCCTTGCGCCAGTATCCAGAAAAACTGGCGTACCAGATGCTGCTTGATCCAGACAGAAACCATTTTTCTGGCTTCTGTACTGACGGGTTTCCATCCCTGAGCCTGTTCGGCAAGCCAGGGGTTTTTCCATTGTGAAACAGAAAAGTCCCGCAGGCGTGAGTTGGTTTCGGTTTCGTCACTGACCGCATAGCGGTTGATGATTTTTGCCAGCCCTTTATCAACAGACCAGCGGTGCCGGTTCAACAGGTTGATCGATATATTGATATGCTGCTTGAATTCGGTATCCGGTTTTTCAACAATTTTATCCACCTGCTCGTAAACCAGCCCGCGCGCAAACCAGGATGATGTGCCGATATTCAGGCGTTCACACACATTTTCAAAAGCGGTAAAGTCATTTTGCAGTGCCGCGCTGACATAGGCCTGAGAAGGATTGGGTGAGAAAATATCCGGGTGTTCGGCAATGGCATTGACCCAGTCGGGATTAAAATTTTCTGCTTGAATACAGGATTGACGCCGCTGCAAAAATTCGCGGAGCATCTGCCGGTTTCTCCAGCCTACCTCACGGTTGTGATAGGGGCCGGCAGACGGATTCGGAATGCCGGGTTCATAGGCAAAATAAGCGCTCATCAATCCCTGGAAACAGCGCCTGAAAAGACGCGGACGATGGTGAAATCGATCCACGTACTGCAACAGCATGGGAAATGCCTGCGCATCTTCCATGAGCAGGGGAAGGCGCTGGTCATACAGTACCAGGCATCCATGACAGACATGCCGCGCGTGCAGGATGCTGGAAAAGCGCCTGTCGGCACGGTATTGGCGCAAAGCGGCCAGTATCCGGTTGCCGGGTAGTGGCTGTAACCCCGTGACAAGGGTAATCCATTGGTCCAGCTCGATCAGTTCGGCCTGAATGGGTTCCGGATCAGCAAAGGGACGCTCGGTAAAAGCGTCATGGCTTGCTTTCTGAAGGCTGGTTCCCAGGCTGTTGATGAGTGCCATGGTTTATATCCTGCAAACGCCAAAATTCCCGCGTGGAATATCTTCATTTTTGACGCGCGTTTCATCCAGTTCGTAGTATTCCAGGCGCAGCTCGATGCGGCGGCTTTCTTCCAGGGATTTTTTGGCTGAGTTGAAGGAATACCCGCCGACGAGGAAGAGATCACGGACTTTTTCCTTATCGTCATCACTTAGCGGACTTTCCCCCTCGCCGACAGTTGCCAGCAAAACGCAAAGCACGCGCTGGCTGCGCTGGAGGCTGAGATTGAGGTTCATGAGATAGTCGCCTCGCTGGTCGGCAAAGCCTTCAACCACAATCCGTTTGAGCCATTTTTCTCCTGGTTGCTGCTGTGCCAGCTGGAGCACATCCGGGAGAAAGGCGCGAAGGTATTTTGCCTGCTCTGCTGTCAACTGTGAGCTGCCGGTTTCAAAACGGACGCGGTCTCCAAAGTCGATGACATTTTTTTCCCGGTTAATGGTCATGCCGGGATGCTGTTTTGCAACGCCTTCAAGCTGGGTGAGAAGCTGGCTGATCTCCTCTTCGCGAGCAGCTTTTCGCCGTTCGGTTTCCGAGACGGTTTTGGTAACAGCTAAAAGGGCAACGCTCATCACCAGAAGAAAGAGTACCATCAGCGCTGTCATGAGGTCGGCAAAAGAAATCCAGAAGGGTTTTTCGCCTTCGTCCCTGTTTTTTTTGCCAATGATTATGCGCTTGCCCAGCATGATGATTACCTGTTTGTGCCGGGCCAGGAGCTGCCGGACAAGGATTGCCTGACGGTTCCCAGCTCTTCGAGTGTTGTACCGAGTTCCTGAATCCCGATACGGAGAAGCGAGACGGAATCTGAAAGCGCTTTCTGGAAATCCTGATTGGCGCTGTCAACGGCGGTTGCCATCCCTGAGGTAAACGTATGATGGGCGGTTTCTATGACTTCGGATACACGGGCGAGATAGCCATCCGCCTCTTTCTGGGCGCTGACCAGCTTGTCGGTGGCATTTTCGATCAGGATAAGTACATCCCCGGTGAGCGTGGCTTCGCGGCGGGATTGCTCAACAGTGATACGCAGGGACTCAAGGAAGACGGTCATGGTGTCACGGGCTGCCTGATAGTCGGAAAGCACTTTGCCCAGTTCATCTGAAACGCCGGTGATGGAACTGGATACCTGGCCAAACTGGGTGAGCAGCTCAGAGGTCTTGCCAAGTGTGCCGGTCATATCCCGCCCGGTTTCTGCAAATGCGGTTGACGCAGCATAAAGCACATCTGCCCCGGCATTCAGTTGGGATACGGTTGTGCCGGTGACATGACGCATGGCGTTTACCGCCGTTTTCATTTCATCCACAGCGCGAATGACGCCTTCAGCCAGGAGATCAACCTGTTCACCAAATTCACCGACAACTTTTCTGCCTTCCTGTGCCAGCTCTGACTGGTATTGCCTGCCGGCTTCTGATGCGGCCTGGATCTGGCCGCTCATGCTCTGGATGACAGCGGCCATGTGGTTGGCAATATCGTCAAGTGTGTGTTGCAGTTTGGCCTGTGCCGCATCCTGTGAGTTGGAAACGGCCAGTGTGAGCTGCTCGACAAAGGCACTCATCTTGTCATTCATGATTTGCTGGCGTGACTCGGCACCCGCCATGGCCGCAGCAAGCTGATTGGACATGGCGCTGGCACCACGCTCCCCGGCTGATTCGACATTGTTTGCCATGCTTTCCATGCGCGACATGGTGTCATGTAGGGAGCGCAACGTTTGCTGCTGCACTTCATTGATATTGGAAATCTGGTCACCCAGCAGTTCGCGCAGGTTTTCATTAAAACTGCCCAGAAGATCGTGCATCATGGCATGTACGGCTGTCCCCTGTTCTGCGCTGACATTTTTTACGGCATCAGCCATCTCTGCCAGTGGCGCTTTCAGACTGTCAGCAATGCTGGAACTGATGCGGTTTCCCAGGATATCGATAGCTGAGAGCTGTTTTTCGGTTTGTTCCGCCATGATCTGCCGGAGTTCGCCGACCAGCGCATTCTGCATGGGAGCGGCCTGGCTGACTGAAAATTCGGATGCTTTGACCAGGCGTGCCAGATATTCTTCACCGACACCGGCAACAAAGAAATCATCCAGTAGCTGAACCAGTTCTTCTACCCGGGTATGCAGCTGGTTGAGTATCCATTTTTCGATGAAGGTCACACCCATTGCCAGGGTGATGGCGACCGCCGACACAACAAAAGCCATGGATACGCCATGCAACAGATGGCTCAGGCTGTCACGGACAATGATAGGATTTTCGGATATCTGGAAAGCATGCAGGCCTAAGAGCAGGCCGGAAAAGGTGCCGATAATGCCCACACCAGTGAAAATACCAGGCAGATGACGGAAAAAATCGGCACGCAAAGGGATATCAACGATGACATCAGACCTGAAAAAAGCTTCGGCAGGCATGGTTGAGCGCCGCTGTATCTCCTGCTGGCCGGTATAAGGATTGGTTTCGACCTGCTCATGCAGGCTGTCCGCATATTCACGCCAGAGGGGCTTCATGATGCCCGTATCTTCAAATACGTCATCAATGGTTTTTTCCGGGTTCTGGCTGAGTGTTTTGAGTCGTCTGATTACCCGTGACAGCTCTCCCCGTACACGGAAGGAGGGAAAGAGAAAGCGGAAAAGAAAATCCAGTGCAAGGATGCCAAGAATGGCAGCAAAGAGGTAAATGTGTATGGGCAGATTTTCAATCATGGGCGTGAGGGCAGGGTATCGGGCGTAATCGCCGGGTTGTTTGTACCTGGTTTATCCGAGAATTTCTCCATCATACCGTTTTATGTTTCATCAGGGCAACATCAAGAGGTGAAGCATCTGTAAATTTGCCCCGCTTCTGCACATTTTTATGCTTTCATGTAAGATGAATCGTACACAGCAAAACCGTGTGACATTTCCTGATGTATACCGTTCAGGCCCAGAGTGCGGGCTGACAGGACGATACCCATGTCCTGCCGGCTCTTTTACCGAAACCGCGTTTTGAATAAGGTGTTTCCTGTCGGTATTCGTTGTGCCTTGTTCAAAAATTCAGCAACTCAATAACCGCATTACATCTGAACAAGCAGTCTCTTGGGAAAAGATCATTATGAATAATCGAATCAATTGTCACAATCTTCAGGTAGATGCCGCCCTGCATGCCTTTATTGAAAACGAGGCATTGCCGGGAACGGGCGTGGACAGTGCTGCTTTCTGGAAGGGCTTTGACGAAATCGTCCAGGATATGACGCCGGGGCTTAAGGAGTTGCTGGCTGAGCGTGAACGCCTGCAAAACGAAATTGACGAATGGCATCGTCAGCATCCGGGTCCTGTTACCGATATGGCAGCCTATAAAACATTCCTTACGGATATCGGTTATCTGGTGCCGGTACCTGAAGATGCCAGAATCGATCCAGTCAATATGGATTTTGAGGTTGCCTGGCAGGGTGGTCCACAGCTTGTTGTACCGCTTACCAAGGCGCGCTATGTCCTGAATGCGGCCAATGCCCGATGGGGAAGCCTTTATGATGCGCTGTATGGCAGCGACGTTATTGGCGAAGAGGATGGCGCGACACGCGGCACCAGCTACAATCCGGTTCGTGGCGACAGGGTAATTGCCTATGCCAACGCATTTCTTGACAAGATCATCCAGCTTGAAAAGGGCTCTCACCGCAGGGCGGTGGAATACAGGCTGGAACGTGGTGTGCTTCAGGTTCGTATGCAAAATGGCGCCATTACCACCATTCGCAATCCGGAAGCGATTGTCGGTTTTACAGGAGATTCCGGTTCTCCCGAGTCGATCCTTTTTTGCCAGAACCGTTTGCATTTCGAGATTATTTTCGACAGAAATCACTCCATCAGTAAGCAGGACCCGGCTGGCAAACGGGATATCATGATTGAGTCTGCGACTACGGTTATCATGGATTGCGAGGACTCTGTCGCGGTTGTGGATGCGGATGATGCCGTTGTTGCCTACCGCAACTGGCTTGGCCTGATGAAGGGCGATCTTGCAGAGTCTGTCAGCAAGGACGGAAAAACGTTTACCCGGAAAATGAATCCGGATCGTGTCTACAAACCGCTGGGTGGCGGCAAGCTGATTTTGCCGGCAACAAGCCTGATGCTTGTGCGCAATACCGGGCTGCTGATGACGAACCCGGCGATTCTCGACAAGGATGGCAGCGAAATCCACACCGGCATCATGGAAGCGGTTATCAATACCCTGATCGGCAAGCATGACCTGGAAGCCAGGAAAAATTCCCGCAATGGTTCGATCTATGTTGTGATTCCCAAACTGCATGGACCGCATGAAGTTGCTTTTGTCGAAGCGCTGTATTCGAGAGTGGAAAAGCTGCTTGGCCTGCCGGAAAAAAACACGGTCAAACTGGGGATTATGGACGAGGAACGCCGTACCAGTGTCAACCTCAAAGCCTGTATCCATGCCGCTCGTGATCGTCTAGCCTTTATCAATACAGGCTTTCTGGACCGTACGGGCGATGAAATCCATACCTCAATGGAAGCCGGGCCGATGTTTCGCAAGGGGGAAATGCGCCAGTCCCGATGGCTCAAAGCCTATGAGATCAACAATGTGCAGGTTGGTCTTGAGTGCGGTATGAAAGGGCTGGCCCAGATAGGGAAGGGCATGTGGGCCATGCCGGACAATATGGCAGAGATGATGGAACAGAAAATCAATCATCTCAGGGATGGCGCCAATACGGCATGGGTACCGTCGCCCACAGCAGCAACACTGCACGCCTTGCACTATCACATGATTGATATCGAGGAAGTACAGGATGAGCTGGAAAACGTGCATGACAAAATGAAGGACTATATTCATGACGTCCTGTTGGATAATCTGCTGACGATTCCTGTGACCGGCAAGCCGGACTGGACACCCGAAGAAATCCAGCAGGAGCTTGATAACAATGCACAAACCCTCCTGGGTTATGTGGTGCGCTGGGTGAGTCTGGGGATCGGTTGCTCAAAGGTGCCTGATATTCATGATGTTGGTCTGATGGAAGACCGTGCGACACTGCGTATCTCTACCCAGCTTATGGCAAACTGGATTCGCCATGGTATTGCATCTAAAGCGCAGGTGCTGGATACACTTAAACGTATGGCGGTTATCGTGGATAAGCAAAATGCCGATACCGAGGGGTACCAGAACATGAGTGACGACTTTGAACACTCACCGGGTTTTCTTGCCGCCTGTGACCTGATTTTTGACGGATTGAATCAGCCCTCAGGCTATACGGATCTGATATTGCAGAACTACAGGCAGCAGGCCAAGCTGCATCCTTGTGGAGAAGGGATAAACTGCTGATCCTGATAAAACGGGAACCTGGCCGGCATGCCTGAAGGGGTGCCGGCTTTTTTATGGCCAATCAGGGAACCCTATTCTCTTTACAGGTTGGAGGAGTTACAGCATGAAAGCAAACAAACGCAAGCAGCTTAAAAGCAAGAGAGATGAGTGCCGGGAAAGATTGAGAGATGAATACAAGGAGGTGATGGGTTCCATGGATAAGCAGATCCGTCAAAATCTGGAGGTATTAAGCAGGCAGCACATCAACAAACAACGTGGCGGCCTGAGAAAATCAGATCGTTGACGTCAACATCAAAGCCAGGAGATTTTATGAAAGACGATCGGGACAGCAGCAATATCAGCGAACAGGTTAAAACGGCTCCCCAGTCAATTGACAAGATCACCCAGAAAGGTCCCGAAAAAAAGCACCTGCACGCGAGCCCAAACACGAGGTCAAAATGAAATCGGAAAAAGGCATCAATCCGCAGAGCCGTAATCCACATGAAACAAAATGAAAACGCGGCAAAATGACTGATTTCAACGGCAGACAGTTTTTTCTTCCCTTACGTGGTCTGCCAGCTTCAATCGTACCCCCAGGTATGTTTTTTTTTACTCTTTTTCAGCAAAATCCCGTTCTCACAAAAACATATGGCATATAGATTGACCTGAGAGTGGCAAGAAGCTATCATCCCATTCTCACGAGAAAAATAGTGTATGGCGAGGAGATGTGGCCGAGTGGTCGAAGGCACTCCCCTGCTAAGGGAGCATACGGGCAAAACCTGTATCGAGGGTTCGAATCCCTCCATCTCCGCCAAGGATACGTCTTTCAAAGTCCACGGAAGTCTATGAAACCCGCTAAAACACTACGTTTAGCGGGTTTTTTAGTCCCTGAATGTCTCTCATCGTCCATTGACATCCGGTAATTATAGGGGCATTATTCTGCTAAAAATGCCCCAATGAAAATTTCGATGCCCCAAAAATGGAGGTGCAGATGGCGTGAATTGTGAAACCACTGACAGCAATTCAGGTGAAAAATGCAAATCCCAGGGAAAAAACGTACCGGCTTTTTGATGGCGGTGGGCTGTACCTAGCTGTTAAGTTCCAATACGTTATTCCCATTTACGGATAGCCATTTAGCTGGAGAGATTCTTCCGAGAGCTGAGAGAGATCGGATGCTGTTATACCCGTTGATCCACAAAGCCAGGGCAGCCGTTCTCTCATGAGAATGAGTATACACCCTGGCATACGCCCATTCATTCATGGCAGTGCGGATAAAGCGCTCTGCCTTTCCATTGGTCTGCGGCCTATAAGGTCTGGTTCGCCTGTGCTTGATACCAAGTTCAGCGCAGGCATCACGCCAGGCAAAAGATTGATAGCAGGCACCATTGTCAGTCAGAACCCGCTCTACCCGGATGCCAAGACGCTGGTAATAAGCAACGGCCTGACGTAAGAATAAAACAGCCGATTGCTTTTTCTCATTGGGCAAGATGGCTGTAAAAGCCATGCGCGAGGCATTGTCCACACAAACATGCAGATACTCCCAACCTGCATGGCGCGGCTTGGCAGCCTGCCTGCCCAGGATGCGGTGTCCAACGCCATCAATCCTGCCCAGCTTCTTGATGTCGATATGAAGCATCTGGCCGGGCCTGTCCCACTGATAACGGACAACCGGCTCTTTGGGGGTTAATGCATGAAGCCGCGACAAGCCCTGACGCTTCAGGACTCGAAATACGCTGCTTCTGCATAGACCGAGGCGGTGTGAAATCATATCTCCTGTCAGACGCTTTTGACGCAAGGCGAGAATCCGCTGAATGTCCTGTATATCCCACCCGCAGAGGCTGAAGAACGGTATTATCAGGAGCAGGCAACAACATTATCGTTGTGCCTTAACTTTAACAACATTCCCTCCACGAAACACGGGGGGATTCATCCTGAAGATAGAGCGATACCATATTCTGGAGCACTACACAGTATGCTTTCTGCTATGACATGCCAAATGAAAAGCAACTGATAAAGCAAGAAACATTCACAAACTATACTACAATGTGGTACAATAGCGAAAAATGTATACAGTTAGCGAAACGGGAATTTTTCAGCGGTATGCTGATGAGATATGGGCGGAAGATGAGCGTCTGGGGTTCATTCACTGGATAGCTCAGAATCCGTTTGCTGGAGATGTTATACCGGGTGCACAGGGCATCCGTAAGGTAAGGTGGAAGAGTAGTGGAAGGGGAAAGCGAGGGGGAGCCAGAGTCATTTATTACAACATGCTCGATGATGGGCATATCTGGCTTTTGATCGTATATACCAAGGCCAAGTTTGATAACCTGGATAATGCCACGCTCTTGAAACTGAAGGAGGCGATGAAAGATGGATGAGGAAATGAAACAGTTCAGTGAAGACCTGCTTGAGTCAGTTCGTCAGATGAAGCAAGGTAAGGCTGCTCGTAAAACGGCTGTATCTGTTTCTGACATAGCAGCGGTCCGGAATAAGTCCAAACTGTCACAGGCAGAGTTTGCCAAGCTGATGGGGGTTTCTGTTCGTACTTTTCAGGCATGGGAGCAAGGGAAGCGCAGTCCCTCCGGAGCAGCAGTAACCCTGCTTCGTGTGGCAGAAGCGCATCCAAGGCTTCTAAAGGAGTTGGTTAGTTCCAATTGAGTTAGCCAGAATACCTATCTCTGTCTGTGAGAAAGGATCACAGCCTTTTGGTGAGGACGCCATAATGAACAATCCCTTGTGTCCCTTCAAGATAGAACTGAATGAAATTACCCCTGCTATATGGCGGCGTTTCTTTGTTCCTGCTGACCTGACTTTGGAGACACTTCATACAATTATTCAAATAGTTATGGGATGGGAAAACTACCATCTTTATGAATTTGTGATCTCAGGGAAATGCTACATTCCAGAATCTGAAAATACAAAAGACTTGGAACCCTCTCACCACCAATTAATCTCTCTTGATCTAAAAAAGGGACAATCCTTTTCATACGTATATGATTTTGGTGATAACTGGCGCCATACGATTACGTTAGAAAACGACACTTACAAACCAGACAGGCGGACAACCCGTTTAATCAAATGCCTGGAGGGGGCCGAGGCTTGTCCACCGGAAGACTGTGGAGGTCCTCTAGGGTATATGGATTTCTATGAAGCGATGATAGCTCCCAAGAACAAGCACCATTTTGAAGTGCGAGAATGGCACCTTGAGCAAGTGGGCATATCATTTGACGGCAACAAATTTGATCAAAAGCAGATAAATCGACAACTACAAAAAATTCGTGTATATCAATAGGGCAGGGTTATGTGATTGCCTTGTGGAGACCAAGATTATGCTATCAATAGAATTGATTTTTATTTTTTGATATGATAATATCATAGGGTCCTAAATTCTATTGAAAGGAGTCTGGGCATGTTAATTGGTTATGCAAGAACTTCTACACTTGACCAAGTTGCCGGGTTCGATGCTCAAATAGCAGAATTCACAGCACTTAGGTGTGACCGTATCTACAAGGAACAGGCTTCGTCTGTCGGTGAGCGTAAAGAACTTGAGGAGGCTCTGGATTACACAAGGGAGGGTGATACCTTTGTTGTGACGAAGCTGGACAGGCTTGCCAGAAACACACAGCATCTACTTGAGATCACTCAGCGGCTGGAGGGCAAGGGAGTGTCCCTTAGGGTTCTCAATCTTGGCCTGGACACATCAACCCCCACAGGGAAGCTCATGCTGACCATGCTGGGAGCCATCAACCAGTTTGAACGGGAGATGATGCTGGAGAGGCAAAGAGAAGGGATCGCCAAGGCTAAAGCTGAAGGGAAGTACAAGGGACGAAAGCCAACAGCTAAAGCGAGGAAGGATGAAGTGCTTGGCCTCATCAATCAGGGCATGACCAAAGAAGCTATCGCCACTCAGCTTGGTATTGGAATAGCCAGTGTTTACCGTATCCAGAAGGAAGCCAGGGGAGCCCTTGGTCGAATCTGTGGGGATTCGTGTTCCGACCATATATGAAATAGCCCTGATTCATTGACTAGGTTAACGCTAGGGCCTTTGATTTGTAAGGCTTTTTTATCCAGGGGCTTTATTGAATAAAGGTCTTGTTTTAGGGCTTCATCCTTGTGCGTCAAATTGACGCTCTCACTCATAGTGGGTGAAAGGGCGTAATCGCATTTTACAAAAGTACCCCAAAGCGTGAGCCAAAACCATTGACATTCAAATTGAGGGGCAATGACATTTCAGTAGGGAATCTATCTACATGTAGCGAATGCATGCGTTAGTTTTGAAGGTTTCCTGAGACACTCAAGCGGAGGGCCTCGACTGGATCCATTGCCAATACTTGCGAGAGATTCCTCTCCTACACCCATCCATTCAGACAAGATTACAGCTCCGTGGCGAGACTTTCTTTTTATTGTGCTGGATACGAGGCCAAGAAAGATTTTAAGCCCTCAGAAGTCCTCTTTTAGAATGTCAAAGACTCCTTTGGTTTTCTGGGATATTGAAGGGGTACCGGGGGGTATCTTCAAAAGTCTATTATCGAGATACCATCTCAGATTTTTGTAGCAAATTATTTTGAAAAGACCATGCTGTGAAGATCATAGTCACATTGCTTTTTGCTACTTCCTCTTTATTTCTCTTAAACCCATCTCACGCTTATCCGGAACATGGGGTAGATGAGTTGCGTTCAGGTTGCTGCTCTCTAAAGAAAACCCGTATTACGCCGATATAGTAATAAAAACAAGCGTTTACTTTAAAGAGGTTTCTTATGATGACCGATGTGCGGTCAGGCCTTGCGTCGTTGCTTCAGCAAGGCGGTAATGCCAGAGACAAATTCAACAGCAAGCCCAAAAATCTCCGGGAAAGCGGTGCGCCTGCATTTGACAAAACAAAGGACTCGGCAGGAAAGCAGGGCGTTATCGGTTCATCCAAGGCGGCCGTGGGTAATATCAATAACATGAAATCCATGGCGACAAATGCCCGCAAGATGGCAGCAAGCATGAGAATTGAAATGTTAAAGCAGCGCATTGAGGGGCTGCAGAGAATGGCTGGAACCGTCAAAATCTCGCCGCGGGAAATTGCACGTCTGGCCAGGGAGTTAAAAGATGCGATAGCCCAGTATCGCAGTGCTGGCGGCGAAGGTCAGCGTGCTTCTGCAGCGCCTGCTGCTGCCGGCGCACCGGCACAGCAGACCGATACAGGGGAGGCTGAAGCAGGCAGTGCCATTGATATTGCCGATAATCCCGTGGAAGCTTCTGTTACGGCCAGTGTTGATGCAAGTATGGCTGACGCTGCTGCCGTTGCCGCTGCCACGACCAGCATGGTCGCGGCAGATGAAACTGTCCAGCAGGTTGAGGAAACGCCTGTTGATGGTAACGCTTCTGCCAGTGCTGATCCTTCCGTTGCTGCACAGCCAGGTCAGGCAGCGAATCCTGACGAGCAACAACAAGCGGACAAAACCAGCCCCAGCCCATCCCCTTTGGCCAAGAAGCTTTCTGCCTATCAAAAGAACGATCCGGATGCTGATTTTATGGCCAAAGCAAAGCAGCTGGCAGACAAGATCAGGGCGCTGATGCGGCAGGTCAAAGCGCAGGACAAGGCTGACAAGGAAGAAATCAGGAAGGCAAAAAGAGATCTTGACGAAGTGGAAAAAGCCATTGCTGAATCACAAAAGACATCTGGAGCCGGGAACATGACTGCGCTGAAAGGGGTTGTTGCAGAAGTTGCCGACGACTTACAGTTGGTAGTAGAAAGTGTAAACATGGCATCGATGAGCAGCGATTCAGCACTTTATGATGCCTCTGGCGCAAATTCCAGCTTTGATACGGGTTCTCATATTTCACTGAGCGTTTGACCAGACACAACGGCTGCCTGCCCGCGAAGTCAGCTGCCCTCAACGCTGTCGTGGTTTTTGCAGCGTGAGCAATCTGGAATAAGATGGAGCGGTGTTTTTCTGTTTGCTTTTTTCCAGCGGCTGAAAATGGTGCGGCAAACGTCCAGGGTATGGCACATCGGCCATAGATAATCTGATTATTGCGGCAAGCATATCAATGCGAGGTATCGCTCGATTTCAGGCAGTAAAAGGTGCATATGTATCCATTCCTGCCTGCAGCAGATTTATGATCTTATTTTGAGTCAGTAAGGAATAATTTCCAGACACTTGGCGGCTTTTAGGGGTAACCATATAATGTTCACCTTTTCGTCTCATGGCCTCTACGAACATTCCCATCATTCTTGCAAAGCAAAACCCCGCATGAAATCATCAGGATATGCTGGTTTTCTTTGATGTTTCGAGATGAAACAACTACCCGCTTGCCGACTTCTTGCGTGCTCTGCAGAAAGGAAAAAAACCTGTTATAGTAACAGTACAAGTTTATTTTCACAAGGCAATTCTCTTGATTTTTGTCAATTTTTTGAAAATTTGTTTGCTCGACGCCAAAAAGGTGAGGTATAATTCAACCATACCGTTATGGTGTTTTTGAAAACATCGTTGCGAGCAATAATTCGCAGCGGCTGTTTCGGCCTGACAATACCCAGCACAGGCTTTCAACGAGCACTCAAATAAAATATTAACCTTGTGTTTTAGAAAACTTTGTCACGAGCACAATCAATCGTGGCGCTATGTTCAGTACCCAGAACAGGTTTTCGACGGGCACAGAAATTAATCGCGTTCTTTTTGAAAACATTGTTGTGTGCACATCAATCGCAACATTGTGCTTTATACACGGAGCAGATTTTCAGAAAATGCTTTAAAAGGTGAAGAAAATGAGAAATCCACGTTTAGCAGAATCAACTGCAACCTCAACCGGCCTTGATGCATGGCGCGGTTTTAAAGGCCAGGAATGGCGTGATCACGTCGCGACTCGCGATTTTATCGCGTTAAACCGTACAGAATATACCGGTAACGAGGAATTCCTCGTTGAACCGACCGAGCGCACCAAAAAAGTCTGGGCTGCAGTGCAGGAACTGCAAAAGGCTGAGCGTGAAAACGGTGGTGTTCTCGCGGTTTCTTCCGATGTCGGCTCCGCAATTCTGGCACATGCCCCTGGTTATATCGACCAGGAAAATGAAATCTGTGTTGGTCTCCAGACAGATGCTCCGCTCAAGCGCAGTATCCATCCAAACGGCGGTCTGCGTATGGTTGAGATGGGCCTGGAAGAGTATGGTTTCCCGGCACTGGACGAGAAGATCGTCGATATCTATACCCACTATCGCAAAACCCACAACCAGGGCGTTTTCGATGTCTATGACCCGGAAATCATGGCTTGCCGGCGCAGTGGTGTTATCACCGGTCTGCCGGATGCTTATGGTCGTGGCCGGATCATTGGTGATTATCGTCGTGTTGCGCTTTATGGTACCGACTTCCTGATCGCTGACAAAAAGCGTGAAAAAGCGGATAGCGATTGCAAGCCGTTTTCCGAAGACATCATTCGCATCCGCGAAGAACTGTCCGAGCAGATCAGGGCGCTCAAAGAGCTGACCGAAATGGCAAAAGGCTATGGTTTCGATATCAGCAAGCCAGCTGCTACAGGGCTTGAAGCGGCACAGTGGACCTACTTCGGTTTTATTGCCTCAGCCAAAGAAGCCAACGGTGCTGCTACCGGTATCGGCCGTATCACCGCTTTCCTGGACATCTACATCCAGCGTGATCTGGACGAAGGCCGTATCACTGAAGCTGAAGCACAGGAAATCATCGACCAGCTCGTTATCAAGTGCCGTATCCTGCGCTACCTGCGTACGCTGGACTTCGACGCACTCTTCAGTGGCGATCCTACCTGGGTAACCATTGCATTTGCCGGTATGTGCCTTGATGGCCGTTCCATGGTTACCAAGACAGACTTCCGTCTGCTGCATACCTTGGATAACCTCGGTACTTCTCCAGAGCCAAACCTGACCATTCTCTGGTCAGACAAGCTGCCGGAAGGCTTTAAGCATTATGCAACCCGTATGTCCATCCAGACTTCGGCTATCCAGTTCGAAAATGACGAGCTGTTGCGCAATGCCTGGGGCGACGACTGCTGTATCGGCTGCTGCGTTTCTCCGCAAGCCCAGGGCAAGCAGATGCAATATTTCGGTGCACGCGCCAACCTCGCCAAAACGCTGCTTTACGCGATCAATGGCGGTGTAGACGAGCTCTCCGGTGAGACCGTTGCACATGGTTTTGAGCCGGTCACCAGCGAATATCTCGACTATGATGAGGTTTTCGAGAAATTCGAGAAAATGGAAACCTGGCTGTGCGAAACCTATGTTCGTGCCATGAATGCGATCCACTACATGCATGACAAGTATGCTTATGAGCGTCTGATGATGGCCCTGCATGACCGTGATGTTCTCCGCACGATGGCGTTCGGTCTGGCTGGCGTTTCGCTGGTTGCTGACAGCCTCTCTGCGATGAAATACGCCAAGGTCAAGGTTATCCGTAACGAAAAAGGCATTGCTGTTGATTATGAGGTTGAAGGTGATTTCCCGAAATTTGGTAACAACGACGACCGTGTTGACCAGATGGCAGCGAAACTCACCGAGAGCTTCATGAACAAGCTGCGCTCACAGGCAATTTATCGCAACGCTGTTCCGACCCAGTCGATCCTGACGATCACCAGTAACGTTGTTTACGGTAACAAGACAGGTAACACCCCTTGCGGTCGCAAGAAAGGTGAGCCGTTCCCGCCGGGAGCAAACCCATGCAGCGGACGTGATACCAAAGGCTTCATCGCTGCTGGTGCATCACTTTCCAAGCTGCCGTATGAGCACAACCAGGATGGTATTTCCTGGACAGCCAACCTGACCCAGCAGGCTTTGGGTAAAGAGGCTGGTGAGCAGGTTGTTAACCTGTCCAACTGTCTTGACGGCTTCTGCTCGGCAGGCGGTTACCATATCAACGTTAACGTTCTTGACCGCGATATGCTGATTGACGCAATGGAGAACCCAGCGAACTATCCTGAGCTCACCATCCGTGTTAGTGGTTATGCTGTTAACTTCACGCGTCTGACACGTGAACAGCAGCTTGACGTTATTAACCGTACCTTCCACAAGGTTGCGTGACAGTAATACCTATTGCTGAAGAAAAAACCCTCCCGCCTCAGGCGGGAGGGGATCAACCGGGTGGCTATGTCCACTCCGTTGAACCCAGTGCTGCGGTAGACGGACCAGGTATGCGCTTTGCGCTGTTTGTGTCTGGTTGCCAAATGCGCTGTCTTTATTGCCATAATCCCGATACCTGGGACCGCAAAAGCGGTGAATGGCGCTCTGTCGATGATGTGGTTGCTGAAATCGGCAGATATGCTCCCTTTCTCAAATTTGCCGGTGGGCTGACCATCAGCGGCGGCGAGCCGCTTGTTCAGGCAGATTTTGTCCACGAGATCATGCGCCGCTGCAAGGAAGAATACGGCCTGCATACGGCTCTTGATACCAATGGCCTGCTTGCCAAGAATTTTTCCGATGAGTGGTTTGATGTCGTTGACATGATTTTGCTGGATATCAAGCAGATGAATCCTGAAAAGCACCGCCAGTTGACCTCAACACCCCTTACTCAGGTGCTGGAATTTGCCAGGCGGCTTGAGCGTATGGGTAAGCCGATGTGGGTGCGCTATGTCCTGGTGCCCGGATACACGGATGATCCGGAAGATGTGGAAAAACTGGGTGAATTTGTTTCTACGCTGAAAAATGTTGAACGGGTTGAAATTCTGCCATTTCACAAGATGGGGGAATACAAATGGCAGGAGCTTGGCCTGAAATATGAATTGACGGATACGCCTGCGCCTTCCATGGAAACTGTCGAGCGCGTTAAACACCAGCTTGAAGCGTATGGCCTGAAGGTCGTCGTCTGATATCGTACCCCGCTTATTCCTTTTCCTCACATAGCTTCTGCAGGCGCAACAGATCCTGAAAGACTTCGTTTGGGTCGTTGCCCGGGAAGGTGGTGGACAGCGCCTTTATTTTTTCCCGATCGGTATGTTTTTTCAGGATAAAGGTTGCTGTCGTAATGACGGTATTGCCCCTTGACTCTTCATTTGAAATGCCAAATGCCCGCTCATCAAGTCTGAGTTGAAACGGAATAACCACACGTTTGTACTTCTCGAAAAAGGTTTTTGGTGTCATATTATGGAGTATAAATCCGGCACCGGAATGCGGGAAGCTGATATGCTTGAGCGCATGATTTTTTGACAATATCAGGATAAAATCCGGTAGCATGTGTCACATCTATGGACTCTGAAAATCCACTTCAGGTCTTTTTCATCACGCCACGAGTTATGACATGAAGAAAAAATTTCTGCCTCTTTTTCTGAGTTTGCTGGTTTCTGTTTCTGTTTGTGCTGAGGATCTTGCCACGGGACTTAAACATTACAAACAGGAGGAATTCAAGGAAGCCCTGGAGTACTTCAATAATCCGGAATTTCAGGATAATCCGCTGGTACAGTTTAACCTCGGCGAAATGTACCTGAAAGGGTATGGGGTGGAAAAAGACTGTACAAAAGCGCTGGGCTCGTATCAGAAAGCTGCGGCACAAAGGCATGTCGCCGCAGAATTTGCCCTTGCGGGGCTCTATCGTAATGGTGAATGTGTCCAGAGGGATACGGATAAGGCGATTTCCTGGTATGAAAAAGCCGGCAAGGACGGTCATGCGGCCGCCTATACAAAGATCGGCGTTATTTACATGACAGGGGATGATGATGTGGTGAAGGATAGCCGCGAAGCGGCACGCTGGTTCCAGAAATCAGCAGATATGGGCGACCCTGAAGCGCAATGCCATCTGGGTACTTTCTACATGAAGGGGCTGGGTGTCCGGAAAAATTACGAAAAGGCACGTGAGTGGCTTGAAAAGGGGGCTGTGAAGAAAAATGCCTGTTCCATGTCCCATCTGGCAGTGATATATGGGGAAGGCCTGGGGACTTCGACTGACCTTGAAAAAGCGATCAAGCTGGTAAAAGAAGCGGCAGAGCTGGGATATCCCGCAGCCCAGTATAATCTGGGGAGGGCTTATGAGCTTGGCGAAGGCCTGGCGGAAAGTCCTGAAGATGCATATAAATGGTACGAGGAAGCAGCGAGAAACGGCAGTATCCGCTCTATGGAGCGGCTTGCCGAAATCCATATTTTCGGCCAACTGGGACAATCCAAGAATCAGGTAAAGGGGCGCGAATGGCAAAAACGGGCAGATGAAACCCGTGTACAGCTCAGGTTGCCAAAACCGAGTATTGCAAGCCGCGGTATCAGTCGTATGCTGGAGGATTAACAGCGGTAACACACGTCACTTTACTGATAAAGATCAAAGCGGGCAACTTGCTGTCGTTTTATGATGAAAACGCTGATAAAGTGATGTGGCATTCCTTCACCGTGCACAAATTTTAAAGACCCGCTAGATGCGGGTCTTTTTTGGGGAAATCATCAGTACAGCAAAAATATCCGCAGAAGGATGCGGATGTCAGGATGGTTTATGCGCGAAAGCAGGCGGAAAGTTCCTGGCCCACGATGCGGTTGCCTTTCATGTCAAAGGCGCGACAGCCATTGGCACTGACTTCATCAATGAGCATCAGCTTGCCCGTTTCCGCGTCTTTACCCCATTCAATCTTGATATCCCACAGATCCAGCCCTTTTTCCAGGTAAAAGTCACGCAGCAGCGACATGGTTTTGGTGTTCAGCGCGATCAGTTCGTCCAGTTGGTCTCTGGGGATCATGTTGAGTGCGACGATGGAATCCGGCACGATCATCGGATCGCCACCTTCGTCGTCCTTGATGGTGATTTCGTGTACGGGTGTCGGCAATACCATGCCCTCTGACACGCCCGGAATATTGTGATACCGGCGGACAAAGCTGCCGGTGCCTCTCCAGCGGCATACCCATTCCAGGCCCGGCTTGAAGGTTTCTGCCTTGCGGGCCACCATGGAGAGATTGTCAAGATCATACGACACCATGTGGGTCGGGATACCGTTTTTGGCCAGATAATCAAAGATGGCGGTCGTCATCGAAAGGCAGGCGAAACCCTGGCCATCCAGCAGCACCTCGGAAACATTGTTGCCGCCCGGATCAATTTCTCCCGCATCGTTCAAGGTGACCCTGTCTGTAAATTTGAGTTCAATCGTATGGTCGCCGTGGCTGTATACATCTTTGGTTTTTCCGCGGTGCAAGAGAGACATTGTGTTGATTCCTTCCTTTTTTGAAATGAAGCCAGGCAGCCGATAAAACATCTGCTGCGCGAGGGCTCCATTTTATGACGATCCTGCCGGATTGAAAACCGGTTTTCAGGAGGATTACAGGCTGTTGTATTTCTCCAGAAGCATGTCAGCCGCCTGCTGAGGCGGTATTTTCCGGTTGAAACAATTCACCAGGATTTTTCCCGATTCTGTCGGGGTGAGTTTTTCCAGGAGTTCTTTGGACGGTATACCCTTTTCCTGCAGCGCTGCCATCACCGCCTGAAAGTAGCCCTGTTTTTGCTTCCTGTTTCTGTTGATATAAAAATACAGAACAATGAAGACTATAAGTATCGCCCAGAGATAACCGTTCATCTTTATATCTCTTCTGTGGCGGTAACACCGGCATACGAATCAAATGCCGCAGTGCCCCTGGTGAAATACAGGACCTCAAAGATGCCGTCAGTGGGGGAATACATGTTTTTGAGGAAAGGCGCATCTTCCAGCACCGCAGCACGGGCAGCCTCGCTGTTGTCAACAGCCACTTCACCTGAAAGGCGAATCCATTCTTCACCGGCAACAGCTGTTATTTCGACTTTGGGATTACGCTTCATCTGCATGAAACAGGCCTTGTTGTTGGCAGTGCAGATATAAAGTTTGTCCTGGTATGCCGTAGCAACACCAAAAGGACGCACACGCGGCTGGTCTCCATCGATAGTGGCAATATAAAAGGTACCGGCTTTTTTGAGGAATTCGATTGTTTTTTGCATGATATAACCTCCGCAATCAGATGAGACAGGCGACTCATCCCATGATAACGGTTAAACCCGGTTTCGTGCGGGGAATATGCGCCGGGCCATTGATTTTTCCCTGGGTATGAAGACCGATCAAACCAGAACAGGATGCCGTTTGCATTCCGGCTGGCGCTGGATTAGGATAAGCTGAAACATCACATTGAAGGGAGGAAAGCCATGTCTTTACTCAATAAGGAACTGCTTCGCGAAGCCTGCTATATTGGTGGGAAATGGATTACCACACCAAAAACGGTAACGATCACCAATCCTGCTACAGGAGAGGTGTTGGGGCAGGTGCCGGACTGCGGCAGGAAAGAAGCGGCACAGGCGATTGAGGCGGCCAATGCCGCATGGGCTGGCTGGCGTAGTATGCCTTCTGTTGAGCGTGCAAATATCCTGAATCGCTGGGCAGACCTGATCCTGAAAAATGAGGATGAGCTTGCACGCATACTCACGTTGGAGCAGGGCAAGCCGCTGGCCGAATCCAAAGGGGAAATCGCAGTAGGCGCAAGCTATATCCGCTGGAATGCGGAAGAGGGCAGACGGGCATATGGAGAAACGATCCCCACCGGCATGAAAGGCAGGCGTACCATCACCATCCGCCAGCCGATAGGGGTTGCGGTGGCAATCACTCCCTGGAATTTCCCCAATTCGATGATCACCCGGAAGGTATCGCCAGCCCTTGCTGCCGGCTGTCCGATCGTGATCAAGCCGTCACCCGAGACGCCTTTTTCGGCAATAGCGCTGGCGGTACTGGCGGAAAAAGCCGGTATGCCCAAGGGCGTGTTCAGCGTGATCACCGGCAATGCCCAAGAGATAGGGGCAGAATTTACCCAAAATCCCACTGTACGTGCGCTCAGCTTTACCGGCTCTACCGCTGTCGGCAAGATGCTGATGCGTGAATGTGCCGATACCCTCAAAAAAGTGTCTCTGGAGTTGGGCGGCAATGCGCCTTTCATCGTATTTGATGATGCAGATATCGGACGGGCTGCGAAAGGTGCGCTGATTTGCAAATTCCGCAATGCAGGGCAGACCTGCATCTGTGCCAACCGTATTTTTGTGCAGGAAGGCATTCATGACGCTTTTGTGGAGGAATTTACTCGGCTGGCACAGGCGATGAGAGTAGGTAACGGGCTGGACAGTGGCGTGACCCTGGGCCCGCTGATCAGGCAGGATGCACTTGAACATATGAAGATCCTGATGGCAGATGCCACGGCCAAAGGCGCAAAGGTGCTGTGCGGCGGCAAACCGCATAGCCTAGGGGGCACCTTTTTCGAGCCGACCGTCCTGACCAATGTCACCACCGATATGCGGGTCTTTACCGATGAAATATTCGGTCCGATTGCGCCTGTCATGCCTTTCAAAACGGAAGAGGAAGCGATAGCGCTGGCCAATGATACAAACTACGGACTGGCCGGCTATGTGTACAGCCGTGATATTGGCCGTGTCTGGCGGGTGGGCGAAGCGCTGGAATATGGCATGGTCGGTATCAATGACACAACGCTTGGCATCAGCGAGGCGCCTTTTGGGGGTATGAAAGAAAGCGGCAACGGCAGGGAAGGCGGTCGCTATGGCATTGACGAATTTTCCGAGGTCAAGTATTTGCTGCTGGGTGGTATCGACAAGTAAAACCGGTTTGTCATCAGGCGTTATTTTGGCTTTTGATGCGTTTCTGAATATGCCGTATCACATCCTTTTTCGTCTTGCCCCATGGTTCGGGCAGGTCGGGCTGTTTTTTCAGCAGATCAATGACCTTCTTATCTCCCGTGCCCCGAAAAGCATACAGACAGCAAGCCTGCAAAGTCGTATTGCCTGATGATGTGGCGGCGGTCAGAATAGTGGAAAGCGCCTGATTGCTTCTTTTGCAGTCTTTTTCATCCAGGCGGATGGTCTTGCCGAATGAGACAACCAGGTTAAATGTCGAGGTGAGCTTCTTCAGATATTCGGCCTGATAGGTTGTGGTGGCCGTGTCTTCAAGCAGATCGGCCAATACCTCGGCGCTTTCCTGGTTATTCAGCGTTTCCAGAACGGCCAGTGCCAGATGCGACAGATGGTCTCTTTTTCTTGCCATGGCGATGATAGCCGACAGCCCGTTTTCGCAATAGGCGCAGACAACATCTGCCCAGGCGACGAAAGGAATAATGAGCCGGTCATTAAGCCCTTGCCAGTCGGCATCGCGGGAAAGGTTCCTGAGGGGTTTCGCCAGAAGCGGAGAAGGCTTTTTAACAAGCGCCAGAAGATCTTCCATTTCCATTTCATTTTTTTCATCCAGCCTGCGAAGCCAGTTGATGGTCCTGATTGCCGTTTTTTCATCCATAGGGGTTATCCTCTCAAGCTGGTATCGATTTTCCCGTTTTTCATGGCTGTATCCAGTGCATGCAGCCGTCTGAAAAAGGATATCTGCGAGAGAAATGTCATGGCGATCAGTCTGCTTTATGCCGGTGAGGCCTCTAGCTTATCTCGATTGCCTGAGACTGGCAAACAGCAGGAAAACACGACTGTCGCAAGAGAAAAAAAGGGTTCAGTGGTATAATGAACATTCTGCAAAGAACACCGGGGGCGACTTGGATTCGACAGGGGTTGCAAAGCAGAACAGGGCATATCGAGTACTGGTTACCTCGTAAATCTATCCAGAAAAAAATAACTGCTAACGATAATAGTTACGCATTAGCCGCTTAATACCGGCTTTCCCTGCACCATCTTGTTCCTGGGGTGGGCTTTTCGGAGCAGCAGGGTCATATACAGGAAACCGCCTTAAGTCGGGTTACTTGGCTTGGGGTTAAACTTAAGGTAACTCATCCGATCGCAGCGTGTGCGTCCGCGTCGAAAGGATTAAATCAAATGACTGCACTAAGTATGTAGAACTGTCTGTAGAGTGCTTCTGGACGCGGGTTCGAAACCCGCCGCCTCCACCAGAACAACATCCGGAGACATCCGGTAAAGTACAAAAACCCGTATAAAACATAGTGTTTATGCGGGTTTTTTGTTTTTATTCGTTCGGTGACGTTTGTTGACATTCAGAATTATTGTTGGTATTTTTGTGGGTATGTGAATGGATGGGATTGTCTGGTACCAACAATGGTAAAAATCGAAAACAGAGATGTTGTATATCGCAGCGCAAAGCCTGGAGAGAAGGTCCGAAAAATTTCTGATGGCAAAGGAATGTATCTTCAGATCAATCCCGATGGATCAAAATATTGGCGCTTAGCATACCGTTTCGATGGTAAACAAAAACTGTTGGCTTTGGGTGTATACCCTGAAGTCTCACTTCAAAAAGCACGCGAAAAACGTGATGATGCTCGCGAATTGCTTTCAGAGGGCGTTGATCCTAGTGAAAACAAAAAAGCGCAGAAAGCGGCGAAGCAGGAACGGGCTGGCAACAGTTTTGAAGTTATTGCGCGAGAATGGTTTTCAAGGCAAAAGACAAACTGGGTTGATGCTCATGCGACACGGGTGATTAGTCGTTTACAGGCGGATGTTTTTCCCTGGATAGGTGATAAACCGGTTGCAGATTTGACTGCCCCGGATTATCTGAGTATTTTTCGTCGGATTGAGAATAGGGGTGCTCTGGAAACAGCGCATCGGGTCAGAAGTATTTGCGGGCAGGTACAGCGGTATGCAATTGCCACTGGTCGTGCGATAACGGATCCTACAGCTGCGTTAAAAGATGCTCTGCCACCAGTGAAGCCAACGCATTTTGCGGCACTCACCGAGCCGAAAGATGTTGCCGCATTGCTTTGCATGATTGATGGCTATGAAGGGACATTTACGGTGTCTTGCGCACTTAAGTTAGCCCCATTGGTTTTTGTGCGCCCAGGAGAGCTGAGAACCGCACAGTGGGAAGATATTGATCTCGATACCGCTGAGTGGCGTTTTACTGTTACGAAAACAAACACCCAGCACATTGTTCCACTATCTCGGCAGGCGGTTAAAATCCTGATTGAATTGCATGCTCTAACAGGGCGTAGCAGATATGTATTCCCTGGAGCTCGTACGAACGGACGGCCAATGAGTGATAACGCAATCAATGCCGCTTTCAGAAGAATGGGGATTGAGAAAGACAGAATGAGTGCTCATGGTTTTCGTGCCATGGCAAGAACGATTCTTGATGAAGTTTTGGGTGAGCGTGTTGATTTGATAGAGCATCAACTTGCTCATGCTGTTAGAGATCCTAATGGTCGTGCCTATAACCGGACTGCGCACTTGCCGGAGCGTCGTAAAATGATGCAGCGTTGGTCCGATTATCTGGATAAGCTAAAGAATGAGAAAAATTTTTGAATGATAAATTTTTGCTTGGTAAATTTTTTGAAATTAAGTTTGAGCAATAAAAAACCTTTCAGATTCAAAAAATACTTGAAGAAATTTTTAATCAAAGTACTTTTTTTTCTAGCCAAAGCACGTTCATCATGCCATCTCTACCAAGAGATGAGATGCCATGATAATCTGCCCAGGCTCGATTGGATTTATGTGGATTTCCAATGTCTAAAAAAGCTCGCCGTTCTCCTCGCAGATGCCAGATTAAGGAGTATCCAGAAGTATTTAATAGCGAGTTGAGTTTGTCTGTCCGTGCAAACAGAGTGTTTTCTTCATCAAAAATCCAACTGGTTAAGCCAAAAACAATGTCATTTTCATGGAGAATAATTCCTCTGTGCAAATCCATGGTTAATCCCCATTCTCGGAAAAGCCGCGGCCAGGGAAGTAAGGTAGGGCGATGTTCATCACGTTTGTCTGGATGACCGCATGAACCAACTAATGGCATCCATGGAATTGGGAGCCATCCATCTGCATAGCGATCTTTACCGAAGCTTCTATCAAAATCTCCTTTAAGATTCGGCCAGTCAATAATAGATGCATTCCAGTCCTGATCTGGATCCAGTCTACCCAAGCCTGCCAATTTTTCTTGTACAGGTTTACGATCAAGTTGCTTCAGTAGTCGACCCATATCGTCAGATCTGATGAGGACAGGCCAGATTTGCCACCAAATATCTGCAAGATATTCATATCCTTTTTCCCATTGCCCTGGCGCGAATTCACTTTTCCATATACTGTCTACTGCTACTCGTAACCATGGGCCTTCTCCCCACTCTTCAGGAAGGGTGGGAATTGTGTGCACAATGTCAGAGGGGCGTAGATCATGACTTGGCGACTCAATCCATCTTTTAATATCTTTTTCGTCAGGAAGAGGCCATGGAGATAAACTGCAAATTTTAGAAAACTGATCTGATCTGTGAGGTATAGCTTGACGCGTAATCGTATATAGCCATCGTGATGGATCATGTGTTTCAATATAGTAAATTTGGTGAGGGTTATCATATGGTTTTGTTTCATTGCCATATTTGGGAGTCATTTCATAATTATCAGCTAAGAATCCCAGCATTGTCTGCCAACTGATCCATTGATATTTTTTTCCTATACGCTCTGTGCGGCCTTCCTCTGAAATACGTCCATGATTGCTGACATACGGACCTTTATCAAATTCGTCAAAACGCTCGGCGGTCCAGCCAAGCTGGAGACAATTCCATACGACATAACGCGCGGCTAATGGAATATCAAAAATATCCAGCCGTTTTACTCTACCTATGTCATCACCCTCGTTATAAAAACGTGAGGGCTCATTTGAATTCACTAATGGAGTTGAAGAGAAGTTTTTTCCACCTGATGTCGCTCCCATGACATACCAATAGAAATCACCCATGAAGCAAGAGCGAATAATACTGCGAAATCCATTCGATTGATTTTTCTCCATCAAACTGTTTTTATCGGGAAGTTCTTCCAGTGAGAGGCTGCTTTGGTAGGGGGGACTCAGCAGATTTAGATCTGCTTTTGTAAATCCGTATTGTTCATGGGCTATTTTTACGATTTGCCGTGCATAGTGCCTGATCGTGAGATGACACCAGCGGGCATTGCCCTCCTGAAATTGACTTTCATAAACCAAGCGAGCAGCATGATAGGCTTCGTTAGGCGCGTTCCCGCCGCCAACGATTCCTTTTACGGCAAGAAGGACGCTCTCAAGCACATAGGCATCATCAACGCTCAGAAAATCGGGTAAAAATTTTTCAAGAATTTGTGGGCAGGCTGCCAAAAGTCTTGTTAAACCTCGCATAGCATGAAGACGAAGACCTCGCTGTGATGTTGCTGTTGTCCAGGTTAATAAGCGAGCCGCAGGCAAAGCCACATCAGCATTGACTCCGTCTAATATTGCTTTGGATGCCCAGATAACAAAAATTTTGAGAGTCGATGATTCATCAAACCAAAGTGGAGTAAGATGAATACTCCAAGCGGCATCTCGTTCAGCCATGCTGGGCATTTCTAAGAGCCAAGGATGAAGCAGATTTTCCATTGCAAATGGATGAGCAGGAATAAGAGCAAGGCGAATCAGCTCATCAAGCTCTGCCTCTTGGTGCAGGGTATGAGTTTTTTGCCATAGTTCCCAAAGTTCATTGGTTGGAAGACCAAATTCTTCCGGCCTGTTTCGCCATCGTATGCTATCTATAAATGCATCGCGTAACTCCCAATCCACTCTTTTGTCGCTAAGAGGATTCAAGGGTTCTATCGGAATAAGGATAGGCATTTCTGTCCCTATTTGTTGTGGCGCTGCCAGACATAAGGCCGCCAGCAGTCCCTGGCGATGATATGCGAGAGGGTGGTCAATATATTCGTTTGCAGCAAGAGGATAAAGAACGCCGTCTGTTGAGAGTGCTTTTAAAAGAGCCAATCGTTTTTCGTTAGGAGATGAAAGTTTCTCAAAAAGATGCCGAATTAAGCGGTCTATGAGGAAAGTATCTGATAAGCGTTCAAATCCAAACTCAATGATTTCCTCGTCTGCATCATCGATCCGATCTATCAACGCACCGGCCGAACACAAGTAGCCTATGACACCATCAAGTCCTGAGATTTTTTTGGCAATTTGATCTGCTTGATTTCGAGAAAGAGCGAAACGTCCCGTATCCAGCATTGTTTGAGTTAATCTGTTTAGCGTTCGGCGAATAGGAGTTGGACGAGATGGGTCATTTCGTTCCAGTTTTTCAACAGCATCATCTTCTAAGCGTGCAATCCAAGCTTCCCATACATCCAGCCAGGATGGGAGCCAGTGCGTAGTGTCTTTTTTACCTTGCAAGCTTTTAACCAAGAGCTGGACATAAAGAGGATTTCCTAGCTCACCGATTGGCGGAGCAACTGGTGCTTTAACATCATAATAGGCGCAGTATGCTAGCAAAGCATCTACCCCAATATTGGAAAAACCAGAATGCTGTAGTTCGGCCCAATTGGGGGTACCATTATGTGCTGGTAATACTATGGAAAGATAATCTGAACGAACACTCATTGCTAAAACGAGATGTGGTCGTACAAGAATTTCGCTAATCATGCCAGATAACTGGCTTTTCCAGCGACTTCTATTCGGTGTTTCATTCAGTGCGTCAAAAACCAGTAGAGCTCGTTTCCCTTTGCTGGCTGCAGTGTTTTCTAAATCATCCAAGAATTCTGTCAGCGTACCCTGATAATCTAACCTTTGAAGTATCGCAGGCCATAAATCTCCCGTATTTGATAATGTATGTCCCAAAATACCAACGGCAATGCCTCCATCTTCAAGTATGCGATGAATTTCATGAAGAAGGGTATGAGTTTTCCCTTGCCCTGCTGGTCCCGTCAGCAGCAAAATCCGCTTCTGATAAAAAGGAGCAAATTCTTTGATAAGCGTATATGTTTTTCGACTATCAAAAGCCAGCTGTTCTAGGCGATAGTATTCGTAATTTTCGGTATGGGTTTTCTTTTTTCCGTTGCTTGCGTCATCAATTTCCTTTAGGTATGCCCATGTAAAGATTTCCAATTCTTCAAGTGTATTAGCTATAAAATCTAAATCTAAAGATTTTTCCCAATAAGGGTCACCACGCAGATTTGTCGCAATAGCAGTCATTTTTGACCGGAATTTACTAAAAGTTTTTTCATCAGGGATTTTCTTCCAGACGCCAGCTAAAGCTCGATCAAACTCATGAATAGCATCTTGACGAGATAGCAACCAATCAAACACAGTGTCAATTTCTGTTTTTACATGAGCATCAGCTGTATAGCGTGGGCCGGCATCGCTGGTTAAACGAAGTGCCTGCCTTTTCATCCATTCGTCTAAAGGAAGACGAGAACCGGGGCGCCATTGACGAATAATGTGTTGTAGATGTTGGCGTAATTGCTCTTTAAATTCAGCTGTATTTGCAAATCTATTATAGGAACCTGTCCATGATTCATTTTCCTTAAAGGGAGAATTTGAAAAAAAATGCTGTAAATGCTGATACTGCTGAGCATCAGGATATTCAGCAGTATCAGCATCATTCAGTCGGTAGACAAGCAAATAAGGATAAAAAGTTCCACGGCGACGTGCATTCCATGCACGATGAAATTCATATTCGCTGCCGGAAAGAAAGGGAGAGCCATCTGGTTTTCGGTATTCTGTTTTTGGGAGAGGGGAGCCAAACCTATAGCGAAAAATTCCTACAAAAATTTCACAAGATTCTGGAACAGGCAGAAAAGCGTTTACGGATGTTTGTGGTGAGTAGTGCGCTTCAAGTGGAATTCCATAATTCCAGTCCCAGGCAATGACCTCAAGTTGTATAAAATTGCCAAAAACTGGATTTTGGTTCAACTCTTTGGCAAGTTCGTGAACAGAGGTTCTTTCATCTTTACAATCACCGGGCGAGGAGAGAAAAATGCGTATCGTTTTCATGTTACGTGTTTTAATATTTCTGCTTGTGCAATATAGAGGTATTTCTGTATATGATAAATTCCAAAATTGTCGTTATACTTTTTTAACCTTAGTTATTAAAGTCTTTCCTGTATAAAACGGAAAAATAATATGTTCAAATTGTAGAGAACAATCTGTAATGAAATTACCATCGTCTTTCAATTTATATTGAAGGAGAAGAATAAGAGCAGAGAGATTTATACTAAAGTTGATAGGACAGACTCAAAATAACTTGGGTAATTGTTAAGAATGTTTTTTGTTTTATCCATGTGGGAATTAAGTGCTTCCGAGAATGAATTGCCAATGAAACCATCCGTTTGCACGCCTAGAGATAATTCTTGAGAAATCACTCGATCAGCAAATCCTAATTCATAACAAGATATAGATAATATATCTGGCAATCCATATTTGAGTGATTTTTGAAAAATTGATAAAGACGAATTAAGGCGTGGATTGAACTCATTTTCCTCCGAAAGGAATTGAGATATAGCAGCAAGAATCAAGGAGCATTCAAATCCAAGTATACCCTCGCAAAAATTCATAATGTCTTCTTCTGTCAACGCGCGGCGTTGGCTTTTTCCCCACTGCTTACTCCCCTTTTTTGCTTTAACATATTTAAATATGGATTGATATGATTCTCCTGAAATCCACATTGCAGCAACCTGAGCGGCGAGAAGGTTTGGTTCTACAGAATGGAAAAAATTATTTTCTAACTGTGTCTTAAATAAATTCCATACATTCTCTAGCCATTGCTGATTTGATTCCAAAGTTAGTAATAATTCGCGTTTATTGCTTACCCATTCTTCTATCTCTTTAGCACTCTTGATTCCCAATAGTGTTTTTGAATAAATCGATTGTTTCTCTGAAGAAGGCTCTTCTTGATGTATGTGCTCTGCAATAGTAGTAAAAAGGGTTGTTATGGCTTGTTTTACTTGATCGGAAGCCAAGTGGTATGCAAGAGTTGATAGGGCAAGATTTTCAGCAGATGTTCTGAACTCATCAAATGAGCTGGAACCTCGATTTGCCATTAAATAACTTTCAATAGCAAAAATCAAACTTCGCCTCCATTTCAGCTCTCTCAGCAAAAATTGGGGGGTAATTTTATACTTTGGATTTGCTTTAACAATATGATCAGCCCAGATTTCCCAAACATTCTCATCAGACAATAACAATCTGGAAAGGGATTCTGGATCAAGCGTTATTTCAGCTTTACCATCATCATTTTTAATAGGAGATAACACTCCTAAAAGTGAGCTTGTTGTATCTTCGGAGCGTTCAGGTGAAAGCAGCTCTACCGACGAACGAAATTTCCAAGATGTTTGTCTTTTGTTACGCTCGTCAAATATTTCGGGGTCAGAAAAAATTACCAGACCTTCTGTGTGCATCCCAGAGCGCCCAGCACGGCCAACTAAATTTTGAAAATCTCGAACCCTTATTCTTTCTCCGCCCTGATGAAGGCTTGTAACAATAAGGTACCTGATGGGTAAATTGATGCCTTGCGCCAATGTTGAAGTACATACAACAAAATTGATTTTCCCACTTTGCATAGCAAACTCAATAGCTAGGCGTAATCCATGTGGAGTGGTGCGGTGATGAACAAAAATTCCAAGGAGAGCCGCTTTATTCAAACTGGATTGCTCTCCAAAATGAGCCGCTACAAGTTTATTCAATCGTGTTATTTCTTCATGATTTGCGGAAGTCGCTGGGCAAGAAAGAGTAAATCCACGTTCATATACTTCAACAGCGCGAACTGCCATATTCGATGCAGTATCTCTACGGCCGCAGAAAACAGCAACAGCCCCTTGAGAGGCCAAACGAATTCCAAGATATAACGCTATATCATTGGAATTTTTGTTTTCAGGAAAATAACGCTCGTTTTTTTCTCTTTCACGACGATTAAGTAAGTGCCTTTCTATGACACGAGGCACAAAATAATCGTACTGACTGTATTCGTTTGACTCAAAAAACATAAGTTGACCAAGTCTTTCGATCCAGCTCGCGAACGCTACAGCTCGTGAGGTCGGCAACAATCCTGTGCCATTAACTACTTTTGCGTTTTGTCCAATTAGCCAGTTAGCTATTGATTGTGCATTTTGTATGACAGCAGAAATTAATATGGTTTGTGATTCAAGAGGGAGAATATTTTTAATTTCTGTAAGAAGTAATTCATATGTGATTCCTCGACTTCCCGTATCAAATTGATGCCCTTCATCGTAAATCACCAATCCAATAGACGTTAAAATAGATGGTGTTTGCCGCAAAACGTACAGAAGTTTTTCTGGAGTCAATACTAATATGTATTGCGTGGAAGGAACTTCAGAGCCAAATAGCTCTGCGATTTGCTCTAGGAAATCAAGCTGCAAAGCATCCGAAAATTCATTAACTTTAATGTTATCTTCTCTAAAAGCTTGGCGTAACGATGTGCCAATTTCATGGCATAGTGCTCTAAAAGGAGCGACAACTACTGCCAATTTAGTACGCTCAGCGAGAAAACTGCTTCGAAGTATTATTTCTATGGAACGTGTTTTTCCTGCGCTGGTTGGCATTTGTATAATTCCGGATTCGCCGGAAAACAAGCCTGCTTTACCCAAGAGAATCTGAGATGGCCATAGCTCTTTTGGAAATTCTGGCCTACGGATAGCATTGGCCCACTTGTCTGCAGTAATGGCAGTAAATTTAGGTAGAGTTGTCCAAGCCGATGAGGAAATTCGTAAGCGAACGATAGCCACGATAACATCGACAAAAAGTAAATCACGTGAAGTTGCACCTTGATATGCTTGTTGTCTAAGTAGATCAAGCGCTGAGGCCAATTGAGGAAGATTTGAGCCATCATAAAAATGAAATGCGAGTAATCTGGCTACATTACCCAGCTTATCTTCGAAGAAAGGATGTGGATCATTTGGGTAACTTTCCCAGCGCCCCCTTAATACCCAATGCAATAATTTACCGGTAGGGATATCTTCTGGTTGATTTTCAATTTGTCTTGCAAGGACAAGGCTACTCCCTGGACGGCCTGCAAGATAATATGAAGATGCAGCTAGCACCTTCATTTCACGTTCTATGTTTGCAGAGAAACCTGATTGAATAAAGGCATCAAAAAAACTTGCTGAAAAACTAAGTTCCTCAATAGTATCGGCAGGTAATAGCATTTCCGCATTATGGGCATTACTAATAGCAGCAGCTGCATCGCCCAGCGTTCCTATGGTTAATAAAAACAGTTCTTGTGGTTCGGTATTTTCTGGAACTGAAAGATGTAATTCTTCTGGCAAACCAAATTCATACATCTTTCCTTTTGATCTGGTAATTCCAAACAAACGATGGCTGTTAGACTCACGCTTCATTAGCGGCACTTTCGTATAAAGCATGAACAAGCTTCATCAACTCAGTTCCTCGGACAACTAATATGTGTAAATTTTGTGCGTTTTGATGTCCGTTTGTTGTTGTACCGCTCTGTATAGCTTGTTCGTCATATGCTTCGTCAGATAAAAGAGCCGCAGCCCCAGACTTATAAACATAGGGATGGTCCGATTGATTTTGAAATCTTTGAACAGTGAGAGCCTCCCGATTTTTATTGGCATGCAACAATCGTCGTTTTATTGCATTTAGTGTGATTGCCCGTCTCAAGTAATCCTTCGAAGAGTCATCAATAGCGGCCTGAAGACAACCGCTATACTTTCCTCCAGATGCTTGTGCTTTCACCTCAAAAGCTAACAATGTATCTTCTGGTGAGTACGATTCTTTTAGAATCCTAAATCCTAAAATATCAACACCTTTTACAGATTCATCCCTGTTGGCTTTGTCTGCATACTTGCCTCTTGGCACCCAGTAATTCAGCACAAACTGCACATAATCCGCTATTAGTAATTCAGCGAAATCACCAGAACGAACTCCCGGTCCGGGGGCAATGCTTTTGTCAGGAAATACTATCTGAGTAAGATAGTCAGCACGCGAAAGCCCCGTTCCTTCTCGAAGGATGTCTATCTCTGAATCTGGGCAGTAGTGTTGTCGAAAGTGCGTAGCCCAAACATTTAGAAGCTCTGCTGTTTGCGGAGCAGTAAGCTCCCAAATCTCGATTGGCTGTCCATCAGATGACAAAATGGTATGAGTAGATTTTGAAAGGCAAGATAAATGTGGCGGGATGAAGAAGGTGGAATCTTGCATGGTTGCGAATAGTAAAGAATAGTCTAATGTTTTTTAACATGATTTTTCAATACAATCAAATACTTCTCTATGACTAATCGTTAATTGCGTTTCGAATATCCTCGAAGCCATGGAAGCATGCGCCATCGATTTGGTGAAAAAAGGGAAAAAGAACAATGAATAATTCCGAGCAGTAATGAACTCCCAGGCCCATATCCCTTATAGGCCTTTTTTATTCTCCAACACCTTGACCGAAAACAGCCGACACCCTATCCTGTAATTGTCCCTGTCATGCAGGGATCGGGTTTGACAGCCCGTGCGTTGGCGGAAGCCGCTTCAGGCGGTTTTTCCGTTTCTACACGGCCGTCCAATGGGCAGGCCGTGCGGGGCACTTTCGAGTGCGCCGGTCAACGCCCGGTCTGTCAACCCGTACGGTCCTGCCCGCCCTTAAAGTGGGTGGGAATCAGGAAGAGCCCTGCGGAGACGCCATGACACAACCGGACACCTCATTTTTCGATGCCGTTGAGAACCTGAGACAGGAGTTGTATCTCATCAAGCAGCAACTGCATTTTTTTGCGGGCCTGACAATCCATGAACATGCCCAGCCCCTTACTATCGATCCAGAGACATTCAGCGTCACTATGTCAAGGCTTGCAGAACAGGTAGAGGCGGCTATCATAAATACAGAAGCTCTTAAAGCTTATAAGGATAGCTAGAAGTTCTTGCCGGGTTATCTTTATTTTCTCGGTTAATATACGTACAACATGAAATAATTCCGCCAGAAAGCAAGCTGTATGAAAAAAGGCGTACTTACAAACAAACTACAGTCTGTTTTTATGGCATGTTTTGGTGTCGGAATAATTCTGTCTCTTTCAGGGGGGTGGACTGCTGCCAATAATCTTGATCGCAAAAACTATGAGCGCAAGAGCGAAAAACTCATTAATGCACACCTTGCCTGGATAAAGGTGTTGCAGGAAAAAGGCGATCTTATGATGTCTGTTTTTCTCAAGAAATAGATAAAAATAGCTGCTGATGGAATGTTTCCTAAATTGGAGTAGTCCAGATTTGATTGTACATATTATTTCATGAAAAAAAGTGTTGTTTTCTATATTATGCCGAGACGCAAAAATTCCGAGACCGATACTCAGTCAAAGCCATGGAGATACTGCGTAAATTGTCCGTGCTAAGGCAGGGCAACTAACATCGTTAGACGCAGCATTATGCCCAGTGATAGCATTTCGCAGCTCGTCTGCTACCTGTTACGGCCTTTCCGTTAATAAATTTACCTGCCTCACAGTTAACCAGTGAATCTGGCCTAGTAGGAGAAAGACGATTCAAGTCAACGCCAAGGCCTGCCCCATCACCACTCTCATTTCAAATCCTGCCCAAAAGTCATGACGACTCACTCGTGCCTCCTGTGACTGCTTGATACAATGGAACCAGCCCTCGATTAGGCACACAGCGTTTTCTTTCCAAAACCTGCCTTTGTTCTTTTTTCAAGAACAAAGGAACAACGACAATTTGTTCGCGTTCGTTTTCCGGACCAGTTTTTTTAGCGCGTTTGCGCAAGCCACCACTTTTTTTCTCTGATTTTTTCCTCTATATAAAAAACTTCTGCTTTAGAAACTCTATAAACCCCGAGGTGGGCGTCGAGATAGTATTCATCAGCATCTCATCCCTGCATCAAGTATCCAATCGTACCCTGATCATTTTTTCTATGCCCTTCCTTGAATGAGATCACCACATTTCGCATCAGACAGTGCTGGAGATGGCTTCTCCCATGGGGGTATCTCGTCATTTAGGACGAAAGATCCCATGACCGCACACGGGCTTCGGTCCGGCACTAATATTCCAGGGCACCCGCGCTGCCCTGACCGGCCCGAGAGGGCTGGACGCGCGGCGGATGGATTCCGTGATTTCCGTGTCTTTCCAGAACACCGGAGAGAAACCTGTATCCGCAAGGAACAGGCATGTCCCTGCATTGGCAAGAAAGGCGCCGGGACATGAATCTGGCGTATTTAAGAAGGGAGCCTGACCCCGCCATTTTTTTGCGTTCCAGGAGATTTTTATGTGGAAGAAAAACCTGACTGACATCCTCAGCAAGCATTCCTCAACTCGGCAGAATGGAAAGACGGCATCAGAACACACCCAGACCCTTTTCAAGGAAACGGTATTGGCCTCAATAAGGCGACTTCATGCGAGGGATACAAAGCCATCACCCCCACTAAACTGGTGACAAGCATATCCAGGCCATCGTGCATGAATGGTGGTATGTGCAGGAAGAGGCCATCAAGACCGTTGAGTGCGACCTTTCCCGCCTGAGCCGTTTTTTCGAAATGATGGAAAAGAAAGGTACCATCAAGCCGGTAAAGCATTGCCTGCTTAAGGTACCCGCAGAAAAGCTGATTGTCGCTATAGAGTTCAGAAGCGCGGGTTCTTAATTTTGTCTAGAATTTTGAAGTTACCGTCTTCATCAACCTTAAAAAGGTGCACCTCTTCAATTCTGGCAACTACTGTCCACCACTCAAGATAACTGCGTACATCCTGCTCGGAAATATTCGCAACCAGCCGATACAGATCCCTGCCTGCCTTCGTCAGACGGACACCGTAAAACTCAACCCCCCTCTCGGCCCTACAAAGCCCATGCCATAATTACCCATGCTCGTACGATACAACTGACTGCTGTCCAGGCTGTTGCGCTGATAATCGGATGTGATATCCACGGTGTGTGAAATCAACTGAGCATCTTCCAGCAATTTCAGGTCGGCTTGGCTGATTCCTTGCACAGGATCAATCTGACCTTCTGCCATCGCCACAAAATCGCCATTGACAACATGTTTCGTAAGCCTGTCGAATAAGATTGCCTCGGTTTCATCCACTGTCTTGAGAATATCCAGTGACCTAAGGCCAATACTCTTTGGGGTTTCAACTTCCGCGGCCAATAACTTGCCCCAGAATTCCTGCACATACTCCTCAGAAATAAATTGTGCCTCTTGTCGCCAACGGGACAGAAAGGTTTCTGAAACTGATCCGAGTTTGGTATCTATTTGTTTCCCCTGCATCTCCTGAAAAGCTGATTTCAGACACAACAGAAGGTTTTCGATTTCCTGCGTCACCTTGGCTGACAAGAGATTTCTGGCAGGGTTTTCAATGATGGTCTGGCTTCCGTCTTCATTTACGACCAGGAAGGACTCCCCGGCAAGGATACTCTCAGCGTCCCTCTGGGCCTGTGCCATGGTTAGAACAGCATGAGCATCTCTTTGTGCCTTTTCCTTGCCCATGAAGAAGTCAAAAAGCCACCCGATGCCGGATGAGGCTTTGTTCGCCAATTCTGTCACATTCAGTGCCAGTTTCACGATATTCGAAGCATCCTCACTCATGGTGTTTCCCTGAATTCCAATGAGAAGATTTTACCGTATGAACGCAATTACTTACCCGTCTCCCCAGTTATACCCGGCACTGTCCCACTGGTTCACGTTCGCCGGCACAGGATCAAGGCCGTCCTTCATGCGCGCATAGCTGTTCTGGCCAGACAGGAGATCCGGCTGTTGTACCGTACTTTTCTCATGCTTTTGGGTGGGACCAATACCGACACAAACAGGGATGCCCACATTCTGCCTTTTAACAACACCTGTCCAACTTGTGTATTGCATGTGATGACCTGAAGACGCGTTTCCGATGTTTGCCATGTTATAGCTGTATTGGCTCACAGTTTTTTCCTTTAGAAGCTTGAAAACATCTGAGCATGGTTTTTTGTTAGCACAAGTTGCTGTTTCAGATTAAAGTTGTGATTGTCTTGTACAATTGTTTCCAATTCGACAACATGGATCACTATGCTTGCATTGGACATAACTTTACCTGTGACACCCGATCACTTTTCATGTGATGAAATAGAGACGCTTTTTCGTGAGCGAACCCGTTATTTCAGTGATTCCTCAATCGTATTCCTGGTTCACAGTGAGAAGTTGGCTGCAGACAATCATCCAGAACAGGCAAAAATATTCTGGCTGATGGCCCAGGTACTCATGCACCCCAACAAGTACCGAAATACTCTGCAGAAAAAGCAGCTCAGAAAAATATACGTGCCTTATGAAGAGATTCCTGATGCTGACCTGGCATTTCTGGAATCTGTTGTCACTCAATTCACTGAGCCATTTCTTAAAGCAGTTACCTATGACTTCCTTTGGAATGGTTATGCACTGCGGGGAAGAATTTTTAGTGAAGTCGTTGAATTTGCCCGGCAAGCAGTGGCTTGTTATCTCGCTATTCCGCTAAACAGCGAAACTCTTGAAAAGCAGTACCTCTCTTTTTACGAGCATGTCCTTTACCTGTCAGCACGGTTGAAGTTGGATGAGGCGAATCGCCTAGCGCGTCTTGAGCTTTTATCGGCACTCAACAAGAGCACTGGCGATGTCATGGGCTTGCCATTATGGATTAATGCATTAATGCTTCAATATCCCCCGGAAATTGAAACTGGTTCACGTATTTCACGATACTTTGAAGTGGCACAGAAACTGCGCGAACTGGGACGGATGCAAAGTGAGGATGAGGTAGGTTTGAATCTTTCATCAGATTTTTTTCGGAATGCTGCCGTATGGTTTAAAAAATTAAAAAATACGGAAGAAGAAGTCAAATGTAAAGCCGAGCAGTTCAACTGCATTGTGAAACTGGCTGACAAAGTAGTCGATAGGACAAATAGCACTTCAGCTACGACTGGGATTCTAAGTGAAGCATTGTCATGCTTGGGCGAAATCCCCAAAGCTGATCGCCCACGATTTGGGCTGAATGCTGCTTATGAAATGATACGGAGACGCTATACTGAAGCTGAAGATTCAATTTTCGATGACCTGGCTGAGATCAGTGTTCCGGGCATGGACATTTCTGAAGTCTATGCGCATACCGTCAGACAAATTTCAGGGAAAACATTACAGGAAGCAATCCTTTATTTTCTGTCATACCCCATTCCCAAGGCCGCCGAATTTGAAGATGCAGCCATTGTGTCATTGATGAGTACAGCGGAAATATTATTCGGCACAAGAAGAATAGGACCTACGAGAAATACATTAGGAATAGTACCCCCTTATGATTCTCAGAATCCTACATCCGAACGCAGTCTCAAGGCCATCCATGCAAAGAGGTTGATGCATTACGAGAACCACCTGCATTCAATCGTATTAGCACATATCATGCCTGCGCTCGAAGTCCTGTTTTTGGAACATCAGCTCTCGGAACACGATTTCCGGAATCTTGTCATGCATTCAAGGTTTATACCCAGGGACCGGCTTCATGCGTTCGCAAGAGGACTAACGGCAGGATACTACTCAGATTTTATTGGCGCTTCTTCCATTCTCATCCCTCAACTCGAAAACGCGGTGCGGCTTTTTCTAAAGGTGAACAGGGTGGATACCAGAACATACGAAAACGGTATAACCATGGAAAAGGGATTAAGTGCAATGCTGGATGATCCCAGCATCGAACGAGTTTTTTCGCCTGATATCCTTTTTAATCTCAAATGTCTTTTTGGTGATACTCTTGGACCAAATATGCGAAATAACATCGCGCATGGTTTATTGAGTGACGATGAATTGAATTCTACTTTTTCTGCTTATTCGTGGTGGTTCATTCTCAGGCTTGTTTATCAAGGTATTATTTCTTGAATTGCTCATCAACATTCTCATTCTCCAGCTCAAACGGAACCCGCATCAGGAAATTCTTCAAGTATGCCCCCTGTAACCAGTCATCCACTTCGCTTTCATGCAGTACATCGGCCGAGGAATGGCGACCTGCTGTCATTGGCATCGGTTGTCAGGATCGTAAAGCGGTCACCATCTTTTTCCGTCTGTTTGAAAATCCCGGCCAACCATGTGAGCGGGATGCCATTTTCCCTGGAGTGATAGCGTTCCTTCTTGCGTGATTCGGGGTCGGTTTCCCCACTCATAGAAGCCCGTCGTCGGGATCGCAATGCGGTTCAGCATCACATCGTCCTTGAATATCCGCTTTTCAAAAACCGTTTCGGCCTCTGCGTTGATATTTACGCCCGATTTCCAGTAGAACGGGATGCCCCATGCCATCTCGTCCGGTTGCCTGTCCGTGTCTGAGAGCTTCACCACCTGTGCCTTGTTTGTCGCGAAAACCTCGTCTGTGTGGATATCGCTGCTTCCGGCAAGAAGTATCAGTTCCCTGATCTCGGGTAGGTCGGCATCGAGATCAAATCGTCAGCACATCATACTCTCCTTCATTTTTCACGCGTCTGTGCCGCCGGTAAAGCACCACCATAACCGATACGACAATGATAATCGCCACGGCCACAATGATCGGCTCCACTTTCTGGGATTACTATATCCCCGCTGTAATACCCGATGGCCGTCAGTGTCGTTGCCCATACCGCTACATAGATGGCGTCGACAACGACAAATGGCACTGCGATGTCCAGCTCATGCCCAAAAACATTCAACAGGCAATAGTGTGCCTAATGAAATGTCACGGCATAAACGCCTTTCATCATCGTTCGGAAAACGATTCGTGCGAAAGTCGTGCAACAAACCGTTAAACGAATCGTGCTGTAATGCATTGTTTTTAAATATATTTTCTTTTTCAAAGGAGCTGACAGCCGTCTTTTTTTCCTGTATAACATAATTGATGGACCATAAATGGCTTGCTGCTTGTGGTCATGGAGCGGGGGTCTGCAGGCCCTTTTTACCAACCTTTGTGCAGAGGGAAAAAATGAGAAACACCACAATGAAAGGTGCCAAAAGCATGAGAGGAGGCCATCATGGGCATCCTCGATGACTTCGGCACTGATCCGGATGACTTTGATCCGGACAAGAAAAAAACCGATCCATTTCGGATCGATACCGCCGACATGGCCAAGCAGCCTGCCAGCTATGGCACAGCACTTGGCAATGCCTTTGCGGCCAGTGCCGGGGGCGATGGAGGGGCATTGCCCTCCTTTTCGGTAACGGATGACACCTACACGCCGACGAAAGCGGCACCAGTGGCGGCAGTCGCTGAACCCCTTAAAATGGGCCAGGGTGCCGGTATGGAGGCTGTTCCCGGCATGCAAACTGCCAAACCCGCTGCAGGAACAGCAGCTACCGCGAAGATCGGCATGCCCGCCATCAAGATCCCGGAAGTTAAACCGGCAGCCAACCCGGTTGCGACAGCAGGTATCAATGCGGCTCCAGCTTCGGTAGACAATCATGCTGACACTGGTTTTGACAAAGTCCTCGGCTATCTCAACCGCACCGCGCAACCCGAGCAGATCGAAAGCGAGAATGCCGTCGCATTGGGACGAGAGATCGCAGATGAACGACAAACTGATCCACAAACCGTTCAGGCTGTTGCTCCCAAAAACGATGGGCAAACAGCAAACGTGAGTAACCCAGACCTCTTTCTCGCCCGTGTTAAATCCGAGCGGTCGCGTAACGATAGTGCCAATGCCCTTTACAGCCTCTTTAACGCCACATCCGAAGAAGCCCACGCCATGGCAGATGTCAGGAATGCTAGCTTCAACCCGGCCACCATTAACCAGTACAGTAATTGGGAAAAAGCGCATGCACGTGACACGGTTTCCACGGCACTGAACAACAGGGAAGCCATCCGCTTTGATCCAGACATGGCAAAAAAGCAGGCTTACCCTATCTTTGACCGAAACTACCAAACTGCCTCCTTTGACAGTGATGCCTTGAGCGGCATTCTCGAAGGCACCTTCTCCGGCAAAGAACTCAAAGGCCAGGTACGCGACCACATGCTAAGCGGTTCGCAAATCAGCTATAAGCAGGCCAAACAGGTTGCCGACGGCATGGCGGCACTGGACAAGACTGTCTATGGCAAGACCGTGAAAAACCTTGTTGCCAGCATCGGGATGGGACAGGTCAACTTCAGCCGTGACATGGTGCATACGGCGGCACAGGTTCTGTCAGCTGCTCCGCCACCGGAAATCGCCATGTTCCACTACCAGCAGATGTATAACGCCAACATCCACGATTTGTCCGGATGGGCAAAGGAGGTGGAAAACATGAACAGCTTTGCCGTCAATGCAGGCAACAACGTATCAGGTGCACTCGGCGAAACCGCCCACATGCTCCGTTCCCAGCGCTCGGATGATTACAACAACCTGAAGTACCTGACACTCGACCCGGCCCAATCGGCCCTACTAAGAGGGGACAAGATTGTGGGGGACATCTTTGAGAAATTCGTACCGGCGGTTGCCAGTATGGCCATTCCCGGCAAGGGCGTCCAGGCAGCCAACATGGGATTTTGGGCGCAGAACTTCCTGAAACTCGGCTGGGCCGCCAAGATGGGGTTTAACAGTGGCGCCTCGGCCAGGATGGAAGCCATCAGGCGCGATCCGAGCATGGTGGAGAGGAATCCCGAATGGCATAAGTACAAACGGGAATCCTTTTTACCGGAAGCGCAGGCAAGAGAGCGCTTCATTGAACTGGATTCATGGCAAAGCGGCGTGTGGTCCGGGATGCTGAGCATTGGAACCTACGTCGGATCAACCGGGTTCAGGCACGTCACGACTACCGGGGTGGAAAACCCGCTTTTGCAATGGACACAGCGGTTTATTTTGGGAGAAGCAAAGCATATGAGCCGAGAAGCCGTTGGTATTGAAATGCCTGATTATGATCAAACAGAGAAAGGAGGTGCGAAAATAAGAAATCGATAATCGTCATCAAAACTTTGGACATATATCTCCTGTCATGGTGCGCCCGCTCGGCCGAGTGGGCGCATTTCCGTTTCTCGGGTAAGATAGGCAGACTGATCCTTTTGACAACATCTGCCATGAAGACCACATCCATACTCTCCCTCCTTTCCGTCCTTGTCCTGTCCCTTCTGCTTTCTGTTAGCACAGTCTTTGCTGGTGGCTTTGAAGATGGCATGGCTCTCTATGAAAAAGAACAGTACAGCCAAGCGTTCCCGCTGATTGAAAAGGAAGCGAAGCGGGGTAATGCTGAAGCCCAGCGGCAGCTTGGCAAAATGTATGACCTGGGACAGGGCATCAATCAGGATTACAAAAAGGCTTTCGAGTGGTACAGCAAAAGTGCCAAAAATGGCAATACCCGGGCATTGTATAACCTGGCCATTCTTTATGATGATGGTCTTGGCGTAAAGAAAAACGCAGTTGAAGCGGTCAGACTATACACCCTTGCCGGTGAACAGGGAGTGGTAGAAGCCCAATATAACCTTGGGCGCACCTACCATGATGGCACAGACATCCCTCAGGATTATAAAAAGGCTTTTTACTGGTACCACATGGCAGCCGAGCAGGGAGACAGGGAAGCCCAGTTCGTGGTTGGTGCGCTGTACCGCCTGGGCAAAGGTACCGGCCAGGATTTTGAAAAGGCGCGTTACTGGTATGAAAAGTCCGCTGCGCAGGGGTATGACAAGGGTGAGTACGGGATCGGGGTCCTATACCATAAGGGCCTGGGGGTAAAAACCGACCTGGCGGAAGCTGCCAAGTGGTATAAAAAAGCGGCCGCCAAAGGCAATGTGGATTCGATGGTACTGCTAGGCGCAATCTATTCGACAGGCGGTGCCGGTCTGAAGCAAAGCTGGGATGAATCCTTCAAATGGTACAGCCTGGCGGCGGAGAGTGGCGACAAGCGCCAGGCTGCGTTAAGCCTTGGCATCATTTACCTGAACGGTTACGACAGGGATATCGACAATGAAAAGGCCAAATACTGGCTTACGGTAGCTACCGAAAACGGGGTGACAAAGGCAAATTACTGGCTGGGCCTGATGCACCAGTATGGCTTCGGTTATCCAAAAGATATCAATAAGGCGCGGGAGTGCTACCAAAAAGCGCTGGATGCTGGCGTGAAGGACGCGCAGAAAAAATTGAATGAGTTGAAATAAGAGGGTGATTTGCCGTCAACAAAAAATGGCTGGAAACACTATCCTCATATAGACCAACAAAAAAGCCAAGAAAACACTCCTGGCCTTTCACTTTCAAACGCTTGCAAATCCAATGCAATATCCCTGACCTTGCATCACTATGTCAGTGCAGGGTAGGGGTATAGGTGACATCCTCAAACTGCACGGGACGATTGTAAGACGTCCCTTCCTCAAACCGTCTCAGCGCCTCTTCTGCATCCGCGATATGCCGGTCTAGCAGGTAGTCTCCCGTCAGCCTTTTTAACCGGATAGCCCATTCAAGGAATTGCTTCACCTTAGGTACCTCATGCTCCTGCAGGGGAGCGGCAAGGAGTGGTGTGGGCAACTCAATCGCAAGACGGATCAAATCACCATACAGCTTCATGGCCTCGGTTTCATCCGGTGTTGCCATGACAGGTTCCTTTTTTTCGTTATCTCTATTCATTCTCATACCTTTCATTTTTGCAGACAGGAATCCATCCTGTTCTTCATCAATCAATGCGTCATGCTGTGACGCTTGAGCGCGGCTTCGGCATTTTCCAGAAATTCCTCCGCCGCCTGCTTTAGCCCTTCGGATTGCCTGAGCACCTGTAAATGAATATCCGCCTCCCGGAGAGCGTGAAGGATCATATTCGCTGTCTCCTCGGCAATATCCTTGGCATGCCTTATTCCCTCTTCCAACTGGTGGACCTGCTCCACAGTTAGCCTTTCACCGTCCAGCACGTTTGGCAGGAAAGACACAGCCGACACCAGCCCCACTATCGAGTCTTTCTCGATAGTGATACCGGGAGCATGTGTTACATTTTCATTAGCCATTGTTAAATCCTCTATATGTGATTAATTGTGGTCAGGCGGATCGGCATGTCGCAAGCATCCCGGTCCGCCGCTTTCCATGGAAAAAACAACCATGTCAAATCCAAATTAGCATACGAAATCCACTTGTCAAATCAACTTCCCGAACAGAACACCTGTTGTGCGTGTTGAATTCCCAAAAGACAAGAAACCTGTCGCTATCCCCATCCGAATCCTCCTCCAGACAGCAGGCGTTTCAGTTCCCGTATCACCGCCGGCATCCGTAACATGATTCCTGTAACCACGAGAAAGGAGGAACAGAAATTATGAAAAAAAATCACAAGATATTGCGTATAAAGGAGGTGCAGGCAAAGCTAAAAATCGGGCGTACGTTAATCTACGAACTGGACCGCCAGGGCATCCTCAAAAAGATCAACCTGACACCCCGGTGTGTCGGCTGGCTCGAAGAAGAAGTCAATGCATTCCTCGAACACAGGATACGCGAGCGTGACAGCAAAGGACGATAGGGTAGTAGAAACAAAAAAAGAGGCCTGGAATCAGGCCTCAGACTGCTGACAAACCCCATTTTTTTCGAAGTGGGGTTTTTTCATTGGCGCATTATCGGGAGATCAAAACAAAATTAAAATAGCAATCACATTTTCCATTAAGCCCCCTTGGCCGAAATATCCCAATGACAAGGCCGAATCTTCCCGGGAAATGGCGCAAAAAAGCAAGGCTTGCTGCCTCAAGCAGGCGTGCCATCTTCTTCATGTTCTGACACGCTGCCGCTAAAAGCGCCTGCCCCTTCACTTTCGATAAACCACGGTAACGCGCATAACGGTGACCGTGCAACTCTTTCGCATCCGCAAAACTGCGCTCTACCGTTTCCTGTCGCCGACGGTAAATCGCCTTGCCCTTTGCCGTCAGGCGATTGTCATGAACCTGTTCCTTGAAGCCCTGCCAAATATGCCGGGTGATCAGTTTTATCTGGTTGCGGCTCTGGGTACACTGCATAAGAAAGGCGCAGTCCGTACATTGCCCTTGTTGAGAGGCATATTCCCGGTACCCTGAACGGTTGGTCGTACGGTAAGGTAAAAGCTTTCCATTGGGACAGAGATAACAGTCTCCTTGAGGGTCATAGCTGTACTGCCGCTTGTAAAAGTAGCCCGCCTTGTGATTCGGACGACGGTAACCGATAACGCCGTATATGCCTCGCTCTATGAGTCCCTTGGCTATGTGTGGTGTGTCATAACCTGCATCCAAGCCTACGGCCTGTATCTCAAATCCAAAACGTGACTGCATCCTGTCAAGACGCTTCAGGTAAGGAACACTGTCATGGACATTTCCCGGCGTCACATGGGTGTCTGTGATCAGGGCGTACTTGCCGTCAACGGTGCGGTGGTCCAGGTAGTAAAAACCTTTGGGCTTGCCATCACGAACAAGGTAGCCAGCATCAGGGTCTGCCGGGCTGACTTTGATTTCTTTTTGTGAGGGCGGTTCGTCGTCTCTGTCTGAAAGGGGATTTTTGCCATGGGAATAACGGTCGGCTTCTATGGCGCTGTTGAGTTCTGCAAGGTAGGCAACGGGCTTTTGCTCAACAAGGTGACGTTCGTGACGGTTCTTGTTGGCCGAGGCTTTGAGGTGTGTGCTGTCACTGTAAAAAACGCGACCGCCTATTAATCCATGACGGATGCACTGCTCAACAATCTCGTCAAAAATGACTTGTTCTATGTCTGTGCCAGCAAAGCGACGACGGCGGTTCTGGGAAAGGGTGCTGGCGTCTGGAACACGGTCTGTCAGGCGTAAGCCTAAAAACCAGCGGTAGGCTACGTTAACCTGAATCTCACGCTCTATCTGGCGCTCTGATCTTATCCCGAATAGGTACCCAATGAAGAGCATCTTGAATAAAACTACGGGATCAAGGGCGGGCCTGCCATTGTCCGCACTGTAAAGATGGGCGGTGTGCTCTCTGATAAAGTCAAAATGGATGTGGCGGTCTATCAGTCTTAATAGATGGTCTTTGGGAACCAGTTCTTCAAGGGTGACCATCTCCAATTCGTGTTGCTGCGGTGTCGGTGTCTTTAGCATCAGAGCCTGCCTTTTATGCGGATATCTATAAGCAATTCCATTAAAGCAAAATCCCAGGCTTAACGCCAGGGACTTTGCAATACTTTGTCAGCAGTCTGAGGCCTGGAATCAGGCCTCTTTTTTTGTTTCCTTTCAGGTTGCTACCGTGATAACCAGGCCAACGAAAGTGCAAAAAAGCATGGCCCAGATTTTGCGCTTTCGCGCACTTGCTTATTATTTAAGCGTACAAAAACGCCGAATTCACTACCCCAGTTTCGGCATTTTTGTACACTTTCTTCATATTTTAGCTGCACAAAAACGCCGAATTTACTGGCCCAGTTTCGGCGTTTATGTGCGCTCGTCTCTTACAAATGACGTTTCTGGCAAAGCCCGGCCATGAAATAAAGTGTTTTCCTTGTCGCCTGCCAAATCCATGATTTCAAACGTAAAAGACGCCCATGGAAGAGGGCAACTCGCTCCTGTAGATTTTCCTGTTGGTCCCTTTCCTCTGCAACCCGGATAAGCCACTGCTGCCGCTTTTCCGTCTCCCAGTCAAATCCCTTGAAATGTGTCTGTTTCATTTTTTCCTTGCTATCTATATTCCTCATCCAAGCTAACATGGAAAATCCGGGATGCAAGTCAACCTGCCGCCCTTCAAAACCTCGCCGGAATACCACGGCATTCGCCGGCATAACCTCTTATGGGCGTACTACACTGGATACCGCCACTACTCGGCATGCAGCGACCTCGTTCAGCAGAAAAGAAACCTTTGCCCAGTCATACCTGAGCAGAGTTTTTACCGCTTGCCGACACTCGGCATATTTTTTATTTCACCAAGGAGGCTATTAAAAAAACGCACAAGTAAAAAAATCAATCAACACAGAGTTTTCCTGATAAGCCCTATTCATCAGCGTTACCAGGCAAAACACCAATCCAAACCGCTCCCAATTTCACTTTGTATCGTGAAAAGGCGGTTTTTTTAATGATCTGGCATGAAAAAAGTGAGGGGATAGCGCCCGCCAGGACAACCGGTGTGAACTAGCATACCGGCGCCAGGAGACTCACGGCTGCTATGGCAGTGCATCAATCATCAAGGGCATCCTCGCTGCCCTTACTGCTCCGGTGGAGCAGGCGCGAGGCGGAAGGGCTCCGTTATTTTTCAGGTCTTCCTTACGTGGGAAGAGACCTCTTACCGAGAGGTAGAGGCGCGCTGCTCGTAGTAGCAAGAAGGCACAGCAGATGCGAATCTATTATATTTAAGCAGGGTGCCTGACCCCGCCGTGAAAAATTACCCCGGGACTGTTCAGCAGTGCCGGGGTAAGGCGAGAAGTGTTTTAGGTGTTGGGGAGGGATTTTCCGGAGAGAAAATCAATCATTCAGCAGTTGTTTCAGACTCTTGTAGCTTTCTGTGAAAGGCGTGACCATTTTTTTTATCTCACCTCCTGCTAGTAGCTTGATGTCACCTAGATAGTGTCTACATGAGATATAAGAGATAAAACTCCCTCTGTTTGCCAGATGGCAGATGTTATGAAGCGATGATCATTATAGGAAGACCACCCTTTAACAGGAGATTCCATGAGACCAGCGTACAGACGCCACGACATATCCGACCAGGCCTGGGCTTTACTTGAGCCCCACCTTCCAGGACAGCCTGGTCAATGGGGCAGGATAGCCAAAGATAACCGCACCTTCATTAATGCTGTATTCTGGATATTACGCACAGGCGCCCCCTGGCGTGATCTTTTGCCGGAGTACGGAAAATGGGGGAGCGTTCACCAGCGCTTCATCCGCTGGCGCGACAAGGGCATATGGGAGCGCCTGCTGGAAATCCTGATAGATGAGCCTGATTTTGAATGGCTTCTGATAGATGCAAGTCACATCAAGATTCACCCGCACGCGGCGGGGGCAAGAGGAGGCAACCAGGGCATGGGGCGCACAAAAGGGGGCTCAACTCAAAAATACATCTGGCCGTGGATGCGAATGGTATGCCGGTCAGATGTCTTGTCACATCGGGTACCGTTGCAGATTGTACGCAGGCTTCACGGTTAATGGATGGGATATCCCCTCGCCATCTGGTGGCGGATCGGGGTTATGATTCAAACGCCATTCTTGACCATGCAAAATCCCGCAACATCATACCCGTCATACCCCCGAAAAGAAATCGCAAGGAGAAAAGAAGCTACGATCGGCAGATTTATCAGAAGCGTCACCTGGTGGAAAATGTCTTTCTTTATCTCAAACGCTGGCGGGGTATTGCCACAAGATACGCAAAAAATCTCGCGACATTTGCTGCCGCTGTGCAGGTGCGCTGTATCGCCCTTTGGTTGAATGCGTTAACCATACTCAAGTAGACGCTATCTAGGTAGGAAAGGTCGCTGAAGGTGCTGTCTGCCATGAGTAATACCTGCAGTAGTGCCAGCGATTCAGGTGAGATGATAAGCAGTGGAAAATTAGCGTAACAGATATTCCTTTCGAGCTTGTTCTGGTTCGTGGAGAGCAGTGAGTTGCGAAGGTTTTTTGCCTCCCTTTCCATTTCTCCCAGCAGGTTCATCATCCTGTTCATAACCATGCTATCAAGGCTTTTAGCGTAAGCCTGCTCTGACATGAGATAGAAATCCGCAGCCAGGTTTTTTTTGATTTGTGCTGATGCTACATCTGGAAATTCAATAGAATGTGCAATACGCAGGTTCAGGACCCGGTTCAGGTACTTGATGGTTTTGCCATTTGAGGTACGAGCAAGGAAGAGACGCATAACAGTCAGGTCGTTTTTGCTTAGTTTCTTCATGTATTTTCCCTGTTATGAAAAAACTCAGGGTACGTCCTGACGTATCGGGAAAATTTTTGAATCAGGCACTTTTTGCTGGAGGATTTGCTGCAACTTACTTCATTCCGGCCAACGCAGAATATGTTCCTTGACTCTCTTCATGAAAGCCGCTCTAGTGCATGTGTGCGGAGCGATGCGTACAAAGTTTAGACAAACCTCTGGAGAAGGTTGAGAGCACAGTATGATTCCATCATTTACCTCGTATTACTTATACGGCGGAGTTTTTATTTAAAATGGAATGGGTTAATACAAAAAGTATTGATAATGTTTCGCTACAGTAAGATTTTGAATGAATTGACGATATGAAAGATACGGAGAAGAAATTGCTTTCTCAAAGCGATACCCAGCGTAACGGGATATTGCATACGATGACGATGGAAGGGTTGGAAGATGTTAAGGCCGACCGGTATATGACGAGCGAAGAGATGCAAAAATCCATGGCGAACTGTATCGCAAATCGCAAGGGAGATAAAAAGTTAAAGTGATGTTTGGTTATCTGGTGAATAATGTGAGCAAAACATGAAGGAGGAAATAATTGTTGGTGGGAGCTATGAAGGAAAATACAACGGTAGAAAATGTCGACAACTTATCCGGTCACTGAAAAGACCAAGGGGAGTGACACTCTGACAAAGTACCTCTCCCCTGAAGGATAAGGTCTGTTTATTTTTTTGCAGTTTGGGGATAAGCTTCATAGAAGCTTATCCCTTCTTTTCGGGTATATACCATGAAAACAGTAAAGCAAATACTTTGTGGCTGTCTCATCTTCCTTGCTGCATGCAGCGCTTTTGCGGGTAACAAGGAAGAGGGCAAAGCCCTGTACGACCAGAAGAAATATACCGAAGCATTAACACTTTTCCTCAAGGCAGATGCCTCCAGGGATGCTTGGGTGCAAAACCGTCTTGGCGTGATGTACCTTCGGGGCAAAGGGGTTGAAAAAGACCCCAAGGTGGCTTTTGACTGGTTTCAAAAGTCTGCCGCCCAGAACTATCCTGATGCGTTCAGCAATCTCGGCAGGATGTATGAAAGCGGGGATTATCTCGGACAGGATTACAGCAAAGCCCTTGCGTATTATGAAAAGGGAGAGCAGATGGGCTCGTCCCAGGCAGTGATTAATCTTGGTTTCATCTATGACAAGGGAATCGGCGTCAAACCCGATCAGAAGAAATCGCTCGACTATTATGTCAAGGCGGCAGGGATGGGCAATGCCTCTGCACTGTGCAATCTTGGCCTGAAGTATATGGAGGGCGACGGCGTACAGAAAAACTATGAAAGTGCAAGGAAACTCTTTGATACTGGATCAGATCATGGCAATGCCTGTTGTCTGAATGGCCTTGCTGACTTGTATTCCAATGGATTAGGGGTGAAGCGTGATCTTCCGGGGGCATTCAAGCTTTATGAGAAAGCGGCGCAAATAGGCAGTGAGGATGCGCAGCGCAATCTCGCAGTGGCTTACGAGCATGGTCTAGGTGTGAAGAAAAATGCCGTTGAGGCTTTCCGGTGGTATCAGGAAGCCGCTGAAAACGGCAGCCCAACCGCCATGGAGCGTATGGCGCGAGTCTATTTCCACGGCCAGTTTGGCCAGAAGAAAGATGAGACCAAAGCTAAAATATGGCTGGAAAGAGCGGAGAAACAACGGTACGCGGATCGTTTGCCTCCTCCCGATGCCGGCAATATCCTCATCATGCGCATGTTTGAGGAACAATAGAAGTAAACCCATGCTCTGACTTCTTGGAGTGCAGAACGCATTTCTCTATCATGATAATTTTATAAACAGCATTAGTCTGACTCTAAAGAAATATAAATGTTGGTATATTTGTTGGTATGTCAGTGTGTTTGATTTTAGATAGGCAATATTTTATGAGCGTTTCATCATGTTATTCGGTAGTCGCCGCCACCAGAACATCATCCGGAGACATCCGGTAAAGTACAAAAACCCGTATAAAACATAGCGTTTATACGGGTTTTTTGTTTTTCTTCGTTCGGTGATGTTCGTTGACATTCAGAATTATTGTTAGAACTCATTTCATAAATCGGCATGAATACCCTCGTTATTCAAGCCATTGATTTGCTTATAAAAACGGTAAATTGTGTGGATGAAAAGACGACGCGCAGAACAACTTACAGACGAACAATGGGCACTTCTGGAGCCTTTGATCCCGAAATCCGAGAGCCATCGTACCGGTCGAGGCCGTCCGGAAGTACACACAGACCGGGACGTATTGAACGGCGTTCTCCGGGTATTGCGAACAGGCGCTGCCTAGGGGGATCTTCCTGATCGATTTCCTTCAGGATCAACGTGTTTCAGGCGTTTTTCCCGGTGGGTCAAACAAGGCGTATTACGCCATATACTGGAAGCGCTGGCACAGGACCTTGAAGAACGCGGTGGAATTGATTTATCCGAATGCTTTATAGACGGCACCTTCACAGTGGCGAAAAAAGGGGGCTCAAAGTGGGAAAGACCAGGCGGGGCAAGGGTACGAAGCTCATGGTTATTGCAGACGCTCATGGTTTTCCACTCGCCGTGCACACGGATTCTGCTTGGCCACATGAAGTCACCCTTGTCGAAAAAACGCTCGATGAAGTTCTCACCCGTGGACGAGTTGAGCGACTTGTGGGGGATCGTGCCTATGATAGTGATCCGCTCGATCAAAGACTCGCTTTTCGCAGGGTCGAAATGATTGCGCCTCACAGGAAGAACCGCAAGCGCCCTGCCACCCAGGATGGCCGCGGGATGTTTCCTGATATGTGTGGTGTTTTTGTTCATCGGTTGCAGAGAGTCTACCGGGTTGTCCTGGCCGCAGGAGACCGCTTCGCCTGAGAACACGCCAAGGCCTTCTCCAACTCTCTCCTACGAAGACCGGCAGATGATGCGGCGCTATCTGGTGCAGGGGTTACATGACGGGATTATTGCCATGGCTGTGATGCAGGCACAGATTGATCCTGACCATGATGGGCTTTTCCTGTTGAAGCAGGGTCAGGTGCCATCGACCGCGAAGGCGAAGAATCTGTCCTCGCCAATGGCGATATATTCTCCCCAGTTTTCAATGGTTTCGACAACAGCTTCTCCAGTGGATTCGGTTTTGCCGAAGTTATAGGTAACGCTGTTTCTGTTTCTTTTGAGGATGGTAATGGTGTTGGTGCCGTTTCCACTACAGGCGCCATAGACGATTTCACCAGAATATCTCATGCCTTCCCTGAATTGTTTTTCCATTAAAAACGCCTTTGCTTCAAAAATATGCTGGACTGAAATGGGCGAGAGATAATTCTCTCCCACACGCTTCATCTACAAGATTTTTCACCCGTTTTTCAGTGAAAACCGCCATTAAATCAAAGTATAGCGTATTTTTTCTCATGCGCAAGAACATCAAAGGCAGCGGATTTATACGGTACCCTGTGGGCCAGGGTACTACGAGGAGGGGCGCCAACCGGTATATTTTTCAGTGGGCTATCCGAGAGGCGCTGTTATCTGAAAAACCGTGAAAACATGATGTTTAACACGGTTTTTTGTTTGCTGTTATGTTTAGGAAGATTGTTTGATCGGGATCAGATATCCTGAAAAATGAGCTATGCGGGAAAGGATGAATCGGAAACGGCGTGGCAGAGGGTGAGGCGTCCCTGAAGGAGCCTGTTTTTCAGGCAGGAGAGCGCTTTATGGTGGATATGAACAGGAAACCCGTAAAACAGGATATTTATGCGGGTTTTTGCATGATGAGCCACTACCAGGTCAGGCTGGTGTTATCTGATCTGATCAGGTCGGATGTGTCTGTATTTTGAATGATTTCTCGCGGCCTTTTGTTTCTTCTGCCTTGAACGGACGGTATGTGGCTGACCGGACGCGTGCGGTTCGTGTATCGGAGCGGACCACCCGGCTGGTCGGCCAGGGGGGCGTTCCAGTCGTGGTCTTCATCGAAGAGGGGCGCAAACATGCAAACCAGAATGCCTGTCAGCATGGCCGTGTTTTTTGCTTTATCGACAATAGGTGAGTCCATTGTTTTTCTCGAAGAAATATTTCTTATGGGAAGGTATAGCAGGTATTGGAAAAATCTGCCGGGGGCTTGCCCAAATCCGGTTTTTTCAATTGCTTTCGGGGCATGTGACAGTTGAATGCTTGCCGAAATGCTATCAAAAGCGATGTGAGCGTCAAACGTATCTATTGTATGGGTGTTTCAACCCATTCAAAGTCTTCGTCATCAACAGCAATATGGAACTGATAGCCTTCGGCATCTTCAGATAAGACGGTTTTTATGCCCTGATAGGTATTATTTTCCGATAGTAAGTCCAGCTTTGCAGACTTTCTCGCTTTCATCAGTCTGCTGAAAAATTCCTGGTTGACTTCAATCAGGACGATTTCTTCACCGGATTGCTGAAGATGGTGTATTTCCTGGTCAAAGTCTTTTATCTCGTGGTCTGTCATGGTTTTTCTCAGGTATTACATTTTCTGTGTTTTTACGGCAAAAAACGATAGGGCTTTAAGGCTGGTCCAACCACAACACCAATAGCATTGAGCCACTCTGATGAAGGTTATCACAGGCTCAGCGCTTTCGCATGGTGTTACCTTTGCGAACAGGGTCATTGCGGTTCTGCTTTCTCCTTGTGCCGGAATAGTCAATTCGCGTATTGGGGCTGGTGTGGTTTTTACCGGTATTGTCCATATTTTTTCTGTGTTGCGCGTGCCAGCGCTGGTACGACTGTCGTTAATAGGTGCTGCTGTATTGTTTCTGGCAGTATCTTTGGCGCACACATGGGGAAGGTGTATGGCAGAGGCCGCTAACACGGAAAAAATCACTAAAATTCTTTTCATGTGTGCTCCTTTTCATACCTGCTTTCCCTTGTATGAGAGAGAAAATCCGGATTGGTTTCCTTTTTTTCTTTTCATTTCTGCTTTCGGAAAAGGGAAAAGGTAACATTTCAAAATAAGGGTCAATGTCTCAAAAAACAACACTTTAAGCATATATTGGCATGTTATTATGCTAATCTTTTATGGTACAAAATCTCTTTATTCCTCATGGGGAGTCGCAATAATGAATAACAATAATGACGGCAAGCAAAATCCTGAAACAACTTCAATGGACCAGGTGCGAGAGCTGCTGTTTGGCGCACAACTGAAGGATATGGAGACGCGTTTCCAGAGACAGGAAGCGCGTTTTCAACGTGAAATCAGTGATGCCCGGGAGGCGCTCAAGAACCGGCTGGACTCGCTTGAAAATTTCATGCGCAGTGAGACATCATCACTCCTGCATCGTATCAATACCGAGACATCCGAGCGTGATGCGGCATTGAAGGTGGAAGAGAAAGAGCGCATTGAGGCATTTAATAACCTGACGAAAAGTATTGCGGCTGCAGAAGAAGCCTTTGAGCGCAGGGTGGCTGCCCTGTCAAATACGCTGGATAATACCGAACAGGAAATCCGCAAGCTGATGCTGACAGAGACGGGTAACCTGAATAACAAGATCGACGAAAAATACGAGAATGCGCTCAGGGTTATCTCTGAGACGGCTTCCCAGATTCGTCATGACATGGTTTACCGCTCTTCGCTGTCCAGCATGTTTACGGAGATGGTGGTCAAGCTCAGCGGACAATGGTCTTCTGATGTGGCGAGGATGATGGGGGACGAATCCCGGCATTCTCATGAAAATATTGTTGAGCATTCATTGAGCGACGAGGGCAGGTCTGATGCCTGAGGAACATGTGTTCCATGTTGACAACTCTGAAGCCCAGCCATCCACTCCACAGCCTGAAGACAGGATTGTAGAAAAGGTTATTGTGCTTGATGCGGCTGCCCGTTCGTCTGCGGCGGACAGGGCTGTGCCTGCTTCTTTCCGCACAGAGGAGGAAATGCGGCGGCTTCGCTCGCTGCTGCTTCAGGATGAAATAGACAAGATCAGGGATCTTGAGCACCGGCTCAATGATCACACGACCAAGGCGCACGAGGTCAGCGATGTGATTGCCGAGGCGGTGGTGATGCGTTCCGGCAAGGATGCCATGCTCAACAAAGCTTTTGAGCCCATTGTGGAAACATCGCTCAAGGAATCCCTGAGAAAAAACCCCAACGATTTCATTAATGTTTTTTTTCCGCTGATCGGTTCGACGATCCGCCGCTCCATTTCAGAATCCTTTAATAGCATGCTGGGCAGCTTGAGCAAGAGCATGGAGCTGTCACTTTCGCTGAAAGGGGTTCAGTGGCGTTTGGAAGGGTGGCGTACGGGAAAATCATTCAGTGAAATCGTCATGCTTCACACCCTGGTATATAGGGTGGATCAGGTTTTCCTGATTCACAGTGAGACAGGGCTGGTTTTGTCCCATGTCGTCAATGAAGGGGTGACCAGCCGGGATGCCGATATGGTGTCAGGCATGCTCACCGCCATCCAGGATTTTGCCCGTGATTGCTTTAACAGCGAAGGGGATAACAGTTCGCTTAATTCCCTCAAGATGGATGAATACACCATTTATCTGGTGCAAAGCCCTCTGGCGTATCTGGCCTGCGTGGTACGGGGAACGCCGCCTGTTGATTTCCTTGATCGCCTGAATGAAAATCTGGAGCTGAGCCTGGCTGAATGCACGGATTTTTTTGCTGATTTTAAAGGGGATGCTGCACCGTTTCAGGTGGCCAAAAAATATCTGAATGACTGCCTGTCGCAAAAATTTGTTGATGATGACAAGCCTGTCCCGGTATGGGCAAAATGGTCGTCAATCGGTGTGGCCTGTCTTTTTGTCCTTCTTCTTTTTGCCAAGTGGTATCACTCCTACCGGATGGATAACGGGGTGGAAATCCTGCGCAAGGAGCCAGGGTTGCTTGTGGTGGATGTGAAGGATAACTGGGGCTTTTCCCCTTGGAAGGTGGTTTGCCTGCAAGATGAGCTGGCCCGCCCGATGGAACAGATTCTGGGTGAAAATGGTTATGACCCGGATGATATTGATATTCACAGCATTCCTTTTGTTTCTCATGAGCCGGAAGTTATCAGGATGCGGGTGGCCAAGAAAATCCTTCCTCCGGAAGGGGTTGAGGTGGGATACAAGGATGGCGTTCTCTTTTTATCCGGTACGGCGGATATGAACTGGATTCTCCAGGCAAGGCAGACAGCCCTTGCAACACCTGGCGTTCTCAGCGTGGATACGTCGGAGCTTCATGATCCCCGTGTTGCGGAACTTACCGGACTTATTAATGCCATTGAGACTGCTACGGTGCGTTTTCCCATCGGTAGTGATACCCCCATTGCCGGGGATCAGCGCGCTTTCAACAAGGTCATATCCGACCTGGTGGCGCTGGATCGCCTGGTAAAACAGATGGGGCTTTCTGTCAATCTGACCATATATGGCCAGGCAGATGCGACGGGTTCTGACAGGCGGAATTATGAAATCAGCCAGGCACGTGCAAGATCAATCGCATCGAAACTGTATGCGCAGCAGGCCAGTATTTCCATTGTGCTTTATGGTATTGGCGCTGATCTTTCACATGGGGATGGTGAAAAAAGGACTGGCGGGGAAAATCTCGATAAACGGAAAATTGATCTGAAGGTGCGCCTTGTCAGAATGGCGGATGCAGACCAGTTGCCGGTGATTAAAAAGTAATTTTTTATCTGTTGTTATGTTGTCTAAAAGATAAGCTTGCTTTATAGTCATAAAAAAAAGACAATTTTATGTGTTTTTTTATGAAGCTGAAAGCGGCTTTTTACGGGCCTCTGACGGTGTGAGTTAACACGAACCATTTTTTCTTTATGTTGTCCTGAAACAGAATGTTAAGCAAAAAAGTCTGCATGCTGGGTTCTTTTTCTGTTGGCAAGACCTCTCTTGTCGAACAGTTTCTTCACTCTATTTTTTCTGACAAATACCTTTCGACGGTAGGTGTCAAAATCAGCAAAAAAACTGTCAATATTGATGGTACCGACATGTCTCTGGTTTTATGGGACATGGAGGGAAAAGACGATTACGTCGATATCAAGATGTCTCATCTCCGCGGCACCATGGGATTTTTTGTCGTTGCCGATTTAACCCGTCTTGATACCTTTGACGCTGCACTCAAGATCAGGCGGGTTGCACTTGATGTGCTGGGTGAGAATACGCCTCATATGCTGCTTCTGAATAAAAGTGATCGTCCTACCTGGGAAGTGAATGATGAACGTATAGAGGCTGCACAGGCTGCTGGCATCAAGGTTTTGCGTACAAGTGCCAGAACAGGAACGGCTGTTAATGAGGCTTTCGAAACCCTTGCGAAAGATATGCTGGCAAAGACGTAAATGAAAGGTCTTGATTTTATCCATTCGATTCTTGCTGAGATCGATATCGTGGTGCTGAAGCGGCTGGCGTCGGGAAAGTACACGCTGCTCGGCAAGGTCCCGGGCTTTTATCGCGAGCTGTACCCGGACGACGAGAATGGGCCATGCGTTGAACCATGGAAGCATTCGGATATGCTGGCCTTTTTCCTTGAGGATGCAGAGATTTTTTTCAGCAAGAATACAGAAGGGCAGTATTCTTCCAGCATCTGGCAGGAAGAGGGTGTGGATGGTGACAAGGCGCTGTTTGCACAGGCGATGGTCACTTCGGAAGGCCGGGCAATTATTTTGCGTCTTTTTCACGAAGAATATATCGAGCGGGTCAAGATCCTCCAAAAGGCGAGAGAAAACCTTCTGGAAAGAAGGGAACTGAAGCGTGATCTGCAGCTGTACAAGAAAATTTCCCGCTATGATGCCCTGACGTCTCTTTATAACCATGCCACTTTTATAGAGATTTTGCAGGCTGAGGCGATGAATGCCAGAAACACGGGGGCAAGCCTGTCGCTTCTGATCATGGATATTGATGATTTCAAGCGGGTCAACGACACGTTTGGCCATCTGGCTGGCGATGCGGTGCTGGCGTCTTTCGGTAAAATCCTGCAATCACACTTGCGCACAGGGGATATCGCAGCACGGTATGGCGGGGAAGAGTTTGTTATTCTGGCGACAAATACGTCACAGGATCAGGCTTTCCGCATGGCAGAAAATCTGCGCAAACGTATTGAGGACTTCAAATTTCCCTATACCGAACGCACGACAGTCAGTATCGGCTGTACAGCTTATCAGCCGCCCGAGGATATCAGGAATTTTATACAGCGGGCTGATTTTGCCATGTATGATGCTAAACGTGACGGCAAAAACAACATCAAGATACGATAGAGATCTGCCTCACCTTTTTCTCAATGCAGGTTATGATGCAGGTTTTTCAGGTCGCTGACGATTTCATCAATGCTGAAAGCCAGCCCTTTCTTTTTATTCAGAATCGACTCTGCTATTTCCAGCAGCCGCTCCTCAGAAGCGTCGCCGCTGATGACTTCATACGGGTAGCTAGGGTCAGGCCTCATTAAATTGCCTGCTGCAAAGCTGCTGTGTCCCCAATGGCGGCGTTGCATCGAAAAATGGGAACTTGATGGTGGGCTGCTACGCCTGCGTCCCCATTTCCCGCTGCGCCTGGCCCTTTGAGCCAAAACGGCTTTTCGCAAACGGAAAATTAATGAGGTCTGCTCCTAAGGTAATCGATATGATAAAGTAATTGATGGGTTCGCGCATGCGATTTCCCGCAGCAGGGAAGGTTGAACCCATCTCGATATGACATTGCTCCCAAGGCAGCACTCCCCATCCTAAGGTCAAATGCTTTGCGCTTTCATGAGAAGGGACAAACAACGATGGATTACTCTACCGTTGTTTTTTAAGGGTATTTTTTTATTGCAGGTATTTTTCCTGCATGCGGCTGATGTTTACCTGAAGCACCTTTTGCAGATAATTGTCCATACTGCCGTAGTGATTCCGGATGGTATCGATGGCAGCCTGAAGGTATTCCCGTTTTACTGCCAGAAGCGGGGCGTAGGCAGGTTTTTGTTTGAGGATGTCAGCATATTTTTCATGGATATAGCTGGCGGATTGCAGATAATCTTTCATGATGGTTGTGTCATCTACACCAAGGGAGTAGAGAACAAGTGCTGCTCCCACGCCTGTCCGGTCTTTGCCTGCGGCACAGTGAAAAGCCAGAGGCGCTGAGTCATCAGCTTGCAGAATGCGGAAAAATTCCGTGTACTGGGCAATGGCCTCCTTGTCTGTCACCAGCTCACGGTAGATACGGATCATGAGATTTTCATCGATTTTGGCGTCATCCACATCACTGAGTTTGCCAGGGGTGATGGGCAGGAAGTAGTATCGCCGGATATTTTCCGGGAGCCTGTCGGGCTTGTCCTGCTGTTCCTTGATTGATCGAAAGTCGATGAGGGTAACAAGCGGGATAGCTGAAAGGGTGCGCATGTCTTTTTCTGACAGGGAGGAGGGCTCATCGGTGCGAAAGAGTTTTCCATGGATGACTTTTTTGCCGTTAGCGGCGTTGTATCCCCCCAGGTCACGGGTGTTCCAGGTGGTTTCCAGCACAATACGCTCTCCCGGAGCGGGGCTTTTGGTGTATCCATGCGGGGTAAGGCACAGGGCCAGGAGGGCCAGGAGGCAGGAAAGGAGGTATTTTGTGTTGCTCATGTCAGTATTCACAATCAGGTTTGTCCTGGTGAAATAGTACACCATGATACGAGGTGTTACGGGCCGTAACATTGCTTGTCAATGCAGGGTGATTACGGTAAATTGACAGTGTTTTCGGCCTTGTTTCCTGTCTTTTACGGCATTCTGATCGATGCGGGATGCGTCTGGTGTCATATGGCTAACCTTATCTGTATTCCATGTTGAGAGCAATTTTTCTCTTTTCCATGATGTTGCTTCTGGCAGGGTGCGCTTCACGCGTGCCGACTGATACTATCCGCTCATCGCTTTCCACCGGTTATGTCAGTGATCTGCGGGAGAAGATGGAGAAAAATCACGATTCTTTTGGCGAGTTTGTTACAGCGCTCAATCTGGCGCGCCTTTTACAGATTGAGGGCCGATGGAAGGATTCCATCCAGCGGTATGATGAGGCGCTGACCATACTGGAAGAGTATGAGTCAAGGGCAATCATCAATGTACGGGAAATCGCGGCAACAGCCGGTACCTTTCTCCTGGCACGGGGAACAAAGCAATACTACGGCACGGGATACGAGCGCTCACTGCTTCATACATTCAATTCGATGAATTACCTCATGCTGGGCGATTTCACCGGAGCAGCTGTTGAAATGCGAAAAATGGACAAACGGCAGGAATACTGGCTGCAGGAATCTGAATCCCGGATTGAAAAAAATATGAAGGAAACAATGGATCTGCCTGTCCAGTACAGCATGCGTGACATGCTTGAGGATGAGGCGGTTCGCAAGCTGATGAATAATTATCAGGATCCCTTTTCCTATGCGCTGAGTTCGATTGTATTTCGTATTACTGGAGATATACAGGCTTCAGGCGTGAATCTGCGGCGGGCGGTTGCACTGGACAGCAATGCGGGAGAGCTTTTCCGCCATGCCTGGCCACAGCCGGAGGCAGCACCACCTAGAAAAGGAAAAACAGCAAAAAAAGAAGAGGAAGAGCGTATTGTTATTCCACAGCTCGTTCCTCTCAGAGTGACTTCGGTCGGCTCGGATGCGCCGGCTCTCGGGCAGGCAGCGACGCAGGGGCCGGAACGGCAGGAAGTAACGGTTATTGCCTTGAGCGGGGTTGCGCCTTCTCTGAAGATTGAGCACATACGGGTCAGTTTCCCGAGAATCGGCTATATCCTGCTTGATTTGCCTTCCTATACCCGGCCTGTCCCCGGACTTGTTCCTCATGCCGCTGTTTCTCATGCTGCTCCCATGGTTTTTTATCCGCTGCTTCGTACGGACAGGCTGGCTTACCGTACGCTGCAGGATGAGGTGAATCTTGAAATGGGATCAGCCGTCAGCCGGGCGGCTGTCAGGGCAGGCATATCCGCATCGGTTTATGCCGGGGCAAGGTCAAATGAAGATACACGGGATTATGCCGAGGTAGCCAGTACGCTGACAATGATCCTGCTGGACCTCTGGACATATTCCATGTCGGATTCGGCCCGTAACTGGGAGACGCTTCCCAATGAAGGATATATCGCAATGGCAACGGTTCCGAATGGCAGTACCATTACTGTCGGAGAGGGGAAAAACCAGCAGAACCTACCCTTGCCGAACGATATACGGGGGGTTATTATTATGATGACCTATTTCTCTAACTCTCACATGAAGATGGATTATGTCACGTATTAGAATTCTTCTCATTTTGTTCTGTATTGGCCTTTTGGCTTCCTGCGGCCGGTCCACACATGAGTACCTTGACAATGATGATGTCAGGATCAAATCCATCAAGCATGTGGAAGATGGTGATTTTCTCGTTGTCACTGCCGTGCTGGTCAATGATGATGACGATGAGATCAACCATAGTGTGTATCGCATGCTGTGGTTTGATGACGATGGCATGCTGCTCGAGCAGTCTTCCTGGCGGCCTGTGATCGTGAAGGGCAAGGCGCCTGTCTATATCAAGGAACGCTCAACTATACCGGGTGCGAAAGAATACACCCTGATTATTTCCAATGATGCGAGCTAGACAATGAAAAAGTTACTCCGTTATTCCTCTCTTTCTGGTTTTGTTGCACTGGCGGTGCTGCTTTCGGCCTGTAGCGGCCCGCAGACAGGCCGTGTCAGTGGCGATGGCGAAGTGGTGTATGAAGATGCGCAGGCCGCAGAGACTGTCACAACCAAGTGGGGTTCTACCGACCTGCAATCAACAGCCGAAAGTATGGCCCAGTCTCTTTTGGCGTCGAAGTGGATTGCACAGGCTTCCAGCCCGCCGAAAGTCCGTTTGCGTGATGTGAAAAATTACACGGATGAGCATATCGATACCAAGGGCATTACGGACAAAATCCGTATCAAGCTGCTCAATTCGGGACAGGTTCGCTTTCTTACCGACAAGGGTAATATGGATGATGTCTTTGACGAGCGTGACCTGAATGAAATGGCGACCAAGCGCAAGGAAAACAAGCTGATGATGGATGCGGACTACATTGTTACCGGTTCAGTGCGTTCTATCAGGAAGCGCACGAAAAGTGTTGGTGATGTGTATTTCCAGATCACGCTTGAGCTGACTGATCCGCAAAGTGGCGAGATCAAGTGGGCCGATGAAAAAGAAATCCGCAAGCGCACAACCAAGCCGAGTATCGGCTGGTAAGACGGCAAGAGGCTGATATGAGGGCAACCCTGGGACGGCTGTTCTGTTTTTGCATGCTGGGGGCGCTTGCGCCGTCTTTTGCGGCGGCAGCGTCAGTACCTGATGGCGCCACGATCCGGGTAAATGCCTTCACTTTCCCGCAGGCCGCTTATACCGGTGCAGAAGAGGAGTCATTACAGCTTTCAGCCGAGTTTCGCAATGAGCTGGTCTCTGCGTTGCAGCAGGCTGGCCTGGTTCCTGCAGTGCCCTCGAGGGTGAAAGACGAAGAGGCAGAAGCGGCGCCGGAAAAACAGGAAAAAGCCGAACCGGCGAAAACCCCAAAAAAAGAACGCTCAGCAGAGGAAACCATTGCTGATGAAGAAGCTGATCTTTTCACAGATAAGTACACCGATGAAGAGGATGGCATTATCGATGATGGCGCTGCGGAAAAAGATGAACTGATGGCGGTGGTCGAAGCGGCGGAAAGGGCTGAAAAAGCGCAGGAAGACAATGACCCTGATCAGGAGGAAGGCGGGGCAGAAAAGCCCGGGATAAAACCTTCCGGCAAGTCCGGCGCGTATGTCATAACCGGCACGGTCACCCAGTATGAGGAACAGGTAGGCGCGCCTGTCAGTACAGGAAGGACAAAGCGTTCCCGTGCAGAGGTAACGCTCATTTGTATCTATCAGGTCAAAAATCCTGCTGGCAAGGTGATCATTTCTGACAAGACATCCGCGTCTTCTTCCCGGATTGTTGCAGAAACAGTGGATATTCATGTGGCGTTGCAAAACCTGAAAAAGAAAGCATTTTTTGACGCCAGCCACAATATTGCCGAGCGCGTGTCAGGCAAGACACGGGTCAGGGCCAAAGACGATGCCGAGCCGGGCAGCGAGGATGATGAATATGCTGATTCCCCTGGCAAGCGCCTGAAGTCCGGCTCCAAATCCAAACAAAGGATGAAGTGGACGATCAATTAGCCGCTGTCAGCGCGTAAAAACGCGCCAGGAACCATTCTTTTGCGAGGGCTGGCGCCCAGGGGGTGATTTTCTCTTTCATTGCTTCTACGCCCTCAAGATAGCTCCATTGCAGATCAACATGCGGCATCAGGTCGCGCTGTTCGGTGGCGAGCAGGATCAGGTCTGCCTGCTTGACTTCGTGTGGCATGGGGCAGGCAATGCCATATTGCCGGCAGATGGCGCTTTCAATATTTTTTTCAATCCGGCGAAATTCGGGAAACATGTCTTTCAATGGCTTGGTCATATCACCGACAAAGGCTTCTGTCGCATCGTGCAGCAGGCCGGCAAGCTGCATCTCACGCGGGAGCAGGCTGCTGACCAGGACACTGTGCTGCGCAACGGAATAAAATTCGGCAGTATGCCCCGTAAAGCGGCACAGGTGGGACAGGGCATGCGCAATGGTCTCAATCTCGAAGTGATAGGCATCCGGATTGATGAATGAAAAATAGTCACCCGAACTGGTGAGAATTTCTGACTTCACCAGCATGTATTCGGTAAGCGTTTTTTCCTGGTACATGGCGCAATAGGTATACTGTAAATATTTACAGTATACACTTCTTTTGAGTTAAAGGAAAGTTTTCTCATCCATTATCAGGTAATCTCCCGCAAACACTGCTGGTAATGGGTTGCTGCCTGAGTAAAGGCAGGGGGATGTTGTGAGTTTTCGTTTGCGCTGAAGTGAAAAGGTCAGATCTTTTGTACGCGATATACCGCATAGAGGCGATAGGGTCTGGGTTCGGCCCGGTCAAAGCCGCCTTCATTCAGGACACGGATAGCGACATCGAGTGTGGGGAAAAGACAGTATTCATTTACCGCGATGTTTTCAGCAAGATGGTTACAGGAAAGCGGTGAACAGCCAACGGGAAAAACTTTTTTCTGAAAAACAGCAACATCATAGCCTAGCAAGACGGTGGATTGGGGGGTATATCTTCCTCCAGTGTCTGGTAGAAAAACGAATGCTTTAAAAGCGATTCCATGGCGGCTTTGTCCAGCCGCTCTTCCAAGCGAAACGGTGCTTCCAACTGGTTGATGTGGTAATTCGTATACTGCTCTTTCAGGAAGAATATTTGTGCATGATTTGCCTCATAAATGAAGCCGCAACCAAAGTTGTAGTGTTCACATACTTCGGTGAGGATATGGCCGATGGTCTCTTTTTCCTGGTCAGACGAACTTAACCACTCGAAAATTCTGGCGAGTGGTTTATGGTGTTCTTCATGATTCAGTTGTACCCTGCTCATACCATGTTGGACAACGGCCAGTCATCGCTGCAAGGCAGCGGCAAAATTTGGTATTGCGGCGGCTTGTACAGTCAGCAGATGGGAGCGTCTTTACCGTCAAGGCGGTATCATAGCCCTTCAAAGTAACCGAAAAGGACGGCCCCGATTGTCAGAGAAGAAAGCAAACCCCGTCAATACCATGACAGCTCTCTTCCTGAATTCAAAACCATCCAGGAAGCGCTTGAGTATCTTCGCGCGGAGAATGCCTATCTGAAAAAGCTGCAAGCCCTGATTCAGGAACAAAAGAAATTAACGCAGCCAGTAAAGCGCAAATAATATCTGAATTAAGGCATTATTTCACCAGCACAAAGGGCGATATGGTTATCGCCGCATCATACTGGCATTGCGTCAGGAAAACTGCCATCTTAATCACAAAACCGTTCGCAGGCTCATGCGCGAACAACGGCTTGCATCCACCCTCAGGCGCAAATAATATCAGTCCTGCAAAGGCGTATAGGGAAGAGTCACTCCGGATCTCCTGAAACGGGATTTTACGGCTGACAAACCGAATCAGAAAGGGGTGACAGAGGTGAGTCAATTCAATGTCAGAGGTAAAAAGCGGTATCTTTCACCGATTCTTGATCTGTATAACAGAGCGATCAGGGCTGGCAATACCAGAGGCGATTTATCAGGAAAAACTGCGACAGCACCATCTTGAACCCAGTATGTCTCGCAAAGGAAACTGCCTGGATAATGCAGTAATGGAAAGTTTCTTTGGCATTCTGAAATCTGAAGGCTGCTGCTCTTCGGATTTTACTGATATACAACAACTGAAATCCGCAATAAATGCGTATATCCATTACTGCAACAATGAACGGATAAAACTGAATTTAAATGGCCTGAGTCCTGGGCAATACCGTACTCAGGCCATTTCAATAACCGCAGGAAATGTCCGATATTAAGCGTTCACTTCATGAAGCGCGGTTTTTTTGAAGGAATAAACGCGTTATCTTGGTGCGTATGTTGCGCAGTTTGCTTTTTGGCTGATCAGGCTGACCATGATTTCATCGGCCATACATTCATAATCCGTATTGAATTTACAGCCGGAGACCTTGCATGCGCCTACGCCGCCTGTGCGGCCTACTGATGTTGCATGGGCTGACATGTCAGGCACATTGAAAAAAGTATCGCAGCCCGGATTGGTGCCATTACCAACCGTAATGGCTTTGGCGTGGCAGCCATCCATTGCGTTGAAGCCGCATGCCGATACCGAACATTCCTTGATGAGGGGCATGATGATCGTAATATGTTTCATGACGTACTCCTTTTGAGAGAAGGTGAGAGAGTAAAAGTCAGGTATTACTTATTGCTGTTTTTCCTTTCTGAGCGTTTTCAGTGTCCGGGCCCAGTCGACAAGCTGATCCAGCATGGAGCCCAGTGTTTTTTCATGACGGGGAGCCGGCTTGAACGCATTGTTTTCAAAATCAGTAAAGAGGGAGAGGGTTAACTGATTCCGAATGCTGGCCGTCTGGAATTGCGCCATGATCTGGCGCAGGTGTTCTACGGCGCGTATTGCGCCGTTTGCGCCATAACCCACATAAGCAGCCACCTTGTTTTTCCATTCCATGGCAAGAAAATCAATGGCATTTTTCAATGCTGCTGATGTTGAGTGATTATATTCAGGGGTGACGAAAACAAAGCCATCAAAAGGATTGATTTTTTCAGACCATATTTTCGTATGTTCCCTGGTGTATTGCTGCATCTGTGCAGGATGAGGTTCATCCAGAAGGGGAAGGTTGTAGTCGAGCAGGTCAATCAGCTCGAATTGGGCGTCCGTGCGCCTTGAGGCGATCTCATAGGCCCATTTGGCCACGGCTTCGCCATTTCGTCCGGGACGGGTGCTTCCCATAATGATGGCAATCCGGATCATCGCTTCTCCTCATAAAGAAATGCACATCAGACAGGCTGATAAAGTTATTTTAGAACATTATCGCTTTGACGAGTTCCTGTTTTTGCAATTATATTGATATGAGTACAGTAAAAAAGTGTCTGAAAAGTGAAAGCCGGTATGTGAAAGGAGAGGGCAATGCGAATGAGAATCATCACGTGTTTACGTAATCTGATTTTGGGGCTGACGCTTGTCACGACAGGATTTATCCCTGTCGCGATGGCTGAAGCGCCCATGGCAAAAAAGCAGGTGCCTGGCTATTACCGGATGATGCATGGCCAGTTTGAGGTAACTGTCCTGTTTGACGGCGCTTTTGATGTGGGCATCTCGCTTATGTCAAATGCCACACAGACAGAACTGCAGCAGCTTTTAGCGCGTAATTATATTGATGGCGACAAGGTACAGACGGCAACCAATGTCTATCTGATCAATACCGGCAAGAATCTGGTATTGATTGATGTCGGGTGCGGGACGCTTTTTGGTCCGAAGATGGGAAAAATCATGGATAACCTGAAAGCAGCCGGGTATGCGCCGGAACAGGTGGATACGATTCTTTTGACCCATATGCATCCGGATCACGTGGGTGGCCTGGTTGATGCAAACGGCAACATGCTTTTCCCGAATGCCAAAGTCTATGCCAATCAGGTGGAAAGCGATTTCTGGCTGTCAGACAAAAATGCCGGTGAAGCAAAAAATGACCAGATGAAAAACGCATTCAAGAACGCCAAGGCATCAACAGCGCCTTATCGTGCGGCAAAAAAATGGCATACTTTCCAGCATAAGGATGAAGTTGTTCCTGGTATAAGGGCTGTTTCCACTGCCGGTCACACACCCGGGCATACGATGTTCCGTATCAAATCGGATGAGCAGCGCTTTTTCATCCTGGGCGACCTGGTCATCAGCCATACGGTGCAGTTTACCCGTCCTGATGTGACGCTGGCGTTTGATATCAATCCGGAACAGTCTGTTATTACCCGGTACAAGGTCTTCAACCTGGCAGCCAAGTACAAGTGGATGGTGGCCGGTGCCCACTTGCCTTATCCGGGAATCGGCCAGATCCGTTCAAATGGTGATGGCACGTATGGCTGGATTCCGGTTCAGATGGTTCCGGAATAATTTTCTCCGTCCGTTATGATCCATCCGGCATATCCTTTTTCAGGGATATGCCGGTTTTTTCTGTCTGAAATATTATGCTGCCTGGGCGACGGATTTACGGAAACGGAACTGGGCGGCAACAAAGAAGACAAGCCCGATAAATCCCATGATCAGCAGGTCTTTCCAGATGATGATGAAACCGGCGCCGCGATACAGAATGGACTGTGCCAGCCGGACAAAATAGGTGATCGGCACGAACATCATCAGGTTACGCATTGCTGCGGGCATGCTTTCCTGGGGGGTAACGCCGCCGGACAGCATCTGCATGGGGATGATGGTGAGAAAAATCAGCAGCCCAAGCTGCGGCATGGAGCGCGCGATGGTGCCGAGAAAAATACCTATCGAGCCGGCGGAAAAGAGATAAACGGCGGCTACCGAGATAAAGAGCGGGATGGAGCCGGCAATCGGGACTTTCAGCACGGTCTTGATCATGACCGTCAGTGCAAAAGTAGCCGCAATCAGGACGGCCAGGCCGTTTGCCCAGATCTTGGATGCCATGATTTCGATGGGAACAAGCGGCATGGCCAGCAGATGTTCAATCGTGCCGTGTTCCCGCTCACGGATATAGGCGGCACCCACCAGGATGATGGTCAGCATGTTGATATTGTTGATCGTCTCCATGACGCCGCCAAACCAGAAGCCGGTCAGGTTGGGATTGAACTTGACCCGTGTGACGAGGTTGATGGGCGGTGCGGCGGTTTCGTAGGAACGATTTAAAAACTCATTGATTTCCGTTGTGAAGATACTCTGGATGTAGCCGGCACCGATAAAGGCCTGGCTCATGACCGTGGCATCGATATTGATCTGGATGGTGGGGTTGCGCCGGGCATGCAGGTCTTTTTCAAAGCTGGGCGGGATGATAATGGTGAACGAATAATATCCCCTGTCCAGGGCACGGTCGACTTCATAAAGGCCCAGCACATCGGGCTTTTTGAAATAAGGTTGTGTCAGTGCGTAGACGAAGCGGTGAGAAATCTGTGACTGGTCCTGGTCAACAATGGCAACAGGGGCGTTTCGCAGTTCCTGCGAAACGCCCTTGGATGCACTGTAAACGCCCCCGGTAAAGGCCCAGATGATCAGCAACAGCAGCACCTTGTCCGCAGCCAAACTTCGCAATTCCTTGATGCCCAGATGGTAGATGTTAAGGAAGTGGGTTTTCATGGCAGCCTCATTTTTCCTGGTTGGGTAGCAGCAGGTAGGCGATAAAGGTATTGATCGGGAAGAAAAGCGCCAGCGTAAGAATCGGCTCTATCAGGTCGGGCAAATGAAGTGCCTTGGTAAACACCCCGCGGCTGAGCACCAGGAAATAAGAAGCCGGAAAGCACTGCCCGATCCAGTATGCGCCCCCTTCCAGTGAGCCAACCGGTGTTGTCAGTCCTGAAAACTGGGTGGTCGGCAGCATGGTGAGAATGGCGGTGCCAAAAAGTGCGGATATCTGGGTGGGGGTGAAGGTTGAAATAACGAGTCCCACACCGGTTGTTGCCGTAACATACAGGAGGGCGCCCACCGTCAGTGCAAGAAAGCTGCCCTTGATGGGTACCTTGAAAAGAAAGACAGCCATGCCGATAAGGATGAAATAGCTGAACATGGCGATAACGATATAGGGCAGCTGCTTGCCCAGTAAAAATTCGAGCTTTGTTGTTGGCGTAACGTAAAAATTGGTGATTGATCCGAGTTCTTTTTCCCGCACGACACCCAATGCAACCAGTACGGATGGGATGAGAATCAGAAGGAGCGGGATAACGGCCGGTACCATTGCATAGATGCTTTTGAAATCCTGGTTGTACCGGTAGCGCAGCTCCAGTTGTGCGGGCAGGGCAGCCGGAGAAAGGCCTGTCGTTTCACGGGAAAGCTCGGCGAGGTATTCCTGGTGCATGCCGATAACATACCCGCGGGTGGTTTCCCCGCGGTAGGGCATGGAACCATCCACCCAGGCGCCGATTTCCGGATGGCGGTTTTGCAGCAGATCCCGGCCGTAGCCCGGCGGGATTTCAATGGCGACAGTCAGTTCGCCGGTTTTCATGCGATGCTCCAGTTCTTCCGCACTCTTGATGGGGGGCTGCTGGATGAAATAGCGCGATCCGGAGAGATTGTCGACGTAATCCCGCGATTGCGGAGACTGGTCCTGGTCGTATACGGCAAATTTCAGATCTTCCACGTCCATCGAAATACCGCTTCCCAGTACAAACATCAACAGCGCAGAGCCAAGCAGGGCAAAAATGAGCCGGATGGGGTCACGTTTCAGTTCCAGGCTTTCCCGGAAGGCATATCCCAGCATGCGCTGCAGGCTGAAAAAAGCGCTTGTTACCGGTGCTGCCGTTTCCGGCTGAATGTCCGTGTTCTCAAAAGAGGTGGATTCATCCTTGCCGGCGGCATCTTCCAGATAGGCGATAAAGGCTTCTTCCAGTGTGGCGGCATACCGCTTTTCCTGCAATTCTTTCGGCGTGCCGCTATCAAGCACAATACCGGCGTGCATGAGTGACATACGGTCACATCGCTCAGCTTCATTCATGAAGTGTGTCGAGATGAAAATGGTGACATCCTGTTCACGCGACATCTGGATCAGGTAGCGCCAGAATTCGTCACGCGCAATGGGGTCAACGCCTGATGTGGGTTCATCCAGGATCAGGAGTTTTGGTTCATGTACAACGGAAACGGCCAGCGAAAGACGCTGCCTGATGCCCAGGGGGAGGCCTTCAGCCGGTGAGTCGACATAAGGTCTCAGCCCGAAACGCTCAATGAGTTCTTCAATGCGGGGCTTTTTCCTGTCAGCCGGAAGATGAAAGAGTTCGGCATGCAGATCCAGATTCTGCTGGACGGTCAGTTCGCCATAGAGGGAGAAGGATTGCGACATGTAACCGACATCCCTTCGGCTTTCCAGGTTGTTTGCATCAACGACCTTGCCGAAGATCTTCGAGCTGCCCTCTGTTGGTGGAAGCAGGCCGGTGAGCATTTTCATGGTGGTGGTCTTGCCACAGCCGTTTGATCCCAGAAAGCCGAATATCTCTCCCTTGGAAATTTTGAAACTGACATTGTCAACGGCGGTAAAGTCACCAAAGCGCTGGGTAAGGCCATCGGCTTCAATCGCCCAGTCTTCATCCTTTGTTTCCAGTAGCGGGATAACCAGTTCCTGGTAGTCCTGTGAGCGGGAGTCCGGAAGAAAGTGGATAAATGCCTTTTCCAGGGTATCGGCACCGGCTTCTGCTTTCATTTCATCGGCCGTACCGGTAGCGATGACTTTGCCGCCATACATGGCTGCCAGCCAGTCAAACTGTTCTGCCTCTTCCATGTAGGCCGTGGCAACCAGCACACTCATGTGGTCGCGGCGTTTGCGGATGGCGTTGATCAGTTCCCAGAACTGGCGGCGCGAGAGAGGATCAACACCGGTTGTGGGCTCATCCAGAATCAGCAGATCAGGGTCGTGCACCAGAGAGCAGCACAGCCCCAGTTTTTGTTTCATGCCGCCTGAAAGTTTGCCGGCAGGACGATCCTTGAATGGTCCCAGGCCGGTGGCCTGTGTCAGTTCATTGATGCGGGCAATACGTTCTTCTTTTTTGTGCCCGAAGAGACGGGCGAAAAAATCAATATTTTCGGAAACGGACAGGGTCGGGTAGAGGTTTTTCCCCAGTCCCTGCGGCATGTAGGCAATACGGGGAAGGAGAAGGTTTCTGTCGCGCTGGTTGCTGATATTCGTATCCAGTACGACGACACGGCCATCCTGGATTTTGCGTGCTCCCGAGATAAGCGCTAAAAGAGATGATTTGCCGACACCGTCAGGGCCGATCAGGCCCACCATGCAGCCGCCGGGTATCTCCAGCGTGACATTGTCCAGCGCTGTCACTTCCTTGTAGTGCAGGCTGACATTTTCAAGCCGGGCTGCAGTGGAGTCAGCCATGGCTTACCTTGATGGTTGAGGAAGTGTAGCCGGCCACGTGGTGCCGGGCTTGATTTTGACCCAGCCGATACCGGGCATACCCGGTTTTGCAACATTGCTGTTTTTTTCCAGCCAGTCCCGATTGACCTTGACCTTGACCCGGAACATGAATTTGACCCGTTCTTCCTGGGTTTCGACTTCCTTCGGGGTGAACTGGTTTTTGGGGGCGACAAAGGCGATATGGGCGGGAATCTGCACATCCGGCAGAGCGTCCAGCACAATGCGTGCCTCGTCACCCATAACCACTTTGCCGGCTTCTTCCGTATTCAGGTAGACGTACATGTAGACGTCGGAAAGATCGATCATGGCCAGCACGCGGCCACCGGCAGAAATGACTTCACCCGGCTCCGCAAGCCGGTAAAGGACACGTCCGTCAACAGGGACACGCAAAATGGTGTCATCCACGCTTACCTTGAGTGCATCCACATTGGCTGCTGCCGCTTCAACAGCGGCATCTGCCTCGGCAACACGGTTTTTTGCACCGGCAAGGGTGGAGTTGGCTGTCTGGAGGGTGGTACGGTCCTTGTCCAGTTGCGCTTCCGAGATGAAGTTTTTCTTGATCAGCTCTTCTGTCCGTTTGTAGGTGGCAACGGCCAGTTTTTGTTCGCTTATGGCACTCTTGAGACTTTCCCTGGTTTCACGTGCGGATTCACGTGCACTGATCAGGTTGGCTTCTGCTGCGCGCAATTGGGCCTTGACGTCTTCGCCATCCAAAAGAGCGCCGATTTCTCCTTCCTTGAGATCAGCACCTTCGCGAAAACGCACCTCGATGAGTTTCCCCTGTATTTTGGATGCAATCGCCGTTTCGGTTGCTTCCAGGCGGCCATTACCATATGCCAGTCCATCAGGAACTGCAGGCGGCTTCAGGAAATACCACGCAACAATGCCTGAAATAACGACAGCAGCTGCGATGATGATGACCCTTGTCAGACGCTTTCCTGAAAGTTTGAGAGGCATGTTTACACTCCTGGTTCACCCGGTTTTCTGATTAAGCCATATTCTGCATGAGCTTGTCAAAGTATAAAAATATAATATCTCCGGCTTTTTCCGTCAGGTTTAAGGTGTCATAATCATGGGTATCGTTTTTTTGGGGTAGCTGTTTGACCATACTCAACCGGAGTATGGTTACGCAAAGTGAATATGGAACTGGTCTGTCCTGCCGGCACATTGCCTGCGCTGAAACAATCTGTCGATCATGGCGCTGACTGTGTTTATCTCGGGTTTCGGGATGCCACGAATGCCCGGAATTTTGCCGGGCTGAACTTTGATGAAAAATCCCTCTCGGAAGGCATCAGCTATGCACATGAGCGAAACAGGAAAGTGCTGCTGGCATTAAACACCTACCCGAAGCCGGATACATGGGATGTCTGGAAAAAAGCCGTGGATCGTGCCGCCGCAGCCGGGATTGATGCGATGATTGTTGCCGACCCGGCACTCATGCAGTATGCGGCTGAAAACCATCCCGATCTACGGCTCCATTTGTCTGTACAGGGGTCTGCCACCAATTACGAGGCGATCAATTTTTACCGTGAGCGTTTTGGTATTACCCGCGCGGTTTTGCCCAGGGTGCTTTCTGTTGAGCAGGTCGCACAGGTGGTGAAAAATACCGAGGTGGAAATCGAGGTGTTCGGATTTGGCAGCCTGTGTGTCATGGTGGAAGGCCGATGCGCCTTATCGTCTTATGTGACGGGGGAGGCACCCAATAACAGCGGGGTCTGTTCACCGGCAAAAGCTGTCAGGTGGCAGCCCACACCACAGGGACTGGAGTCAAGACTGAACGGTGTTCTGATTGACCGGTATGCCGATGGTGAAAATGCCAGCTATCCGACATTGTGTAAAGGGCGTTTTGAAGTCAATGACGAGTGTTACTACGCGATTGAAGAGCCGGCAAGCTTGAATACGCTGGCACTGCTCCCTGTCTTAAAGGAGATTGGCGTATCGGCGATCAAGATTGAAGGCCGACAGCGCAGCCCGGCCTATGTGGGGCAGGTTACCCGTGTCTGGCGCGAGGCCATCGACAGGTGCAATAGCGCCGGGGAGCGTTATGCCGTCAACCCGGCATGGACAGCGGAGCTGGACAAGGTGGCAGAAGGCCTGCAGCATACGCTCGGCGCCTATCACCGTTCCTGGAAATAACGGTGGCGGGAGAATCATCATGAAACTGGCGCTGGCACCCATTGCTTATTACTGGCCGAAAGAAGCGGTATACCGGTTTTATGATGCCATGCAGGATGCGCCGGTCGATATCATCTATCTGGGCGAAACGGTCTGTGCCAAACGTCATGAGCTCCGTTATGACGACTGGCTTCAAATCGCAAACCGTTTGTGCGATGCGGGTAAAGAGGTGGTTCTGTCGACACAGGTCCTGCTGGAGTCTGATACCCACTTGAATACCATGCGAAAGATTGCGCAAAACGGGGTTTTCCCTGTTGAAGCCAATGATATGGGCGCAGTGCGCCTGCTTTGTGGCGGTAGCCCGTTTGTTGCAGGCATTCACCTGAATATTTACAACCCGCCAGCACTGAAGCTGATGTCGGAAATGGGTGCCCGGCGGTGGGTAATGCCTCTGGAAATGAATAAAACGGACCTGGCCGGTATGCTGATGTCCAGGCCGGAGGGAATGGAAGTTGAAGTGTTTGGATACGGGCGTATGCCGCTTGCGTTTTCTGCCCGCTGTTTTACGGCCAGATATTATAATCTGCCCAAGGATGATTGCCGGTTTCACTGTCTTTCCCATCCGGACGGATTGCTTCTCAAGACGCGGGAAAAACAGGATTTCCTGGTGTTAAACGGTATCCAGACCCAGTCAGAGCGGGTATATTGCCTGCTGACCGACTTGCCGGTCCTTGAGGAAATGGGAGTGGATATTGTCCGTATCAGTCCGCAATGGGAAAACACCGCTGATGTTATCCGGATATATGCGGATGTGTTGTCCGGAAGCCTGTCATTGCCCAAAGCGGAGGCCGCGCTGGAAAAAGTCATGCCCGCCTCTCCCTGTAATGGATACTGGTACGCCATGCCCGGTATGCACTGTATCCGGGAGGACGTTCTGTGAGAAAATATTCAGGGCGTGTTAATACGCCCTAATGAAAGGAGAGTCCGGATGATATTGACGCGCTTTGTTGTACCTGCACTGCTAAGCCGGGTGGTTTCCCGGGTCCCGTCGTATCCCGGATCACTTATCTTTGCTTCAGCGATCAATCCGATCCTCAAGGGCAGTATGACAGAGGAAATGCAGGCAATGCTGGCCGGAAAGCTTCTGCGCCTTTCCGTGACGGATATGGGGCTGCACTTCAATTTTCTGTGGACAAGCGGCGGCTTTGTCGCCGGATGGCACGTGGAGGTGCCTGATCTCATTATCAGCGCCAGCGCCCGTGATTTTCTCCTGATGGCATCCCGCAGGGAAGATCCGGATACGCTTTTTTTCAGCCGCAGGCTGGTAATGGAAGGGGATACCGAGTTGGGGGTATTGCTTAAAAATACCGTCGATGCGCTTGAACTGGACATTCCGGCGCTGATAAAAACAGCGCCGGTCAGAGCCTTGTCGGCCCTCTTTCGCAAAGGTTGAAACAGCGATTGCTGTTATCTGGGGCTGAGTCTAGACCTTCTTCAGGAATTCCGCCCTGAGTACGAGCGTACCTTTTCCTTCACGAACCTCGATTTCCTCTTCCTTGTTGGTCAGGCGGATATTCTTGTAGGTTTTTCCGCGTTTTAAGACGGTGGAAGAGCCTTTGAGCTTGAGATCCTTGATGACCTGTACGGAATCACCATCGTTAAGTTCGGTGCCATTACTGTCTCTTGTTGCCATTTCCTCTCCTGATCGGTCGGTTATCAAAATGCAGACTGTACCATATCAAAATAAGAAAGATCGGGCAAATTCCATGCCGATTGTAGGGGAAACGCAGACAATGCCGGAAATTGCCATGGCGTGTCGTGTTTGAACAGAAAGTCCGCTTTTTCTCAAAGCCTGTTTTTTTCGCTGGCGTAAGGTGATATCTCATGAAAAGGGAGGAATGTTTCATGGGAGAGGCTTTTGCTGCTGTTGGACTGACACTGAAAAAAACGCTGACACTGGTGGCGCTGGTAGACCCGCTTTTGGCCATACCGCTTTTCGTTGCGGCCACAAATGGTTATGACACCGGGTTCAGATACCGATACAGCCGTCAGCTTGGTTTGACGGTTGCGGTTTCTCTGCTGGCAGGCGGTCTTTTCGGGCTGCATTTTCTCAACTTCATGGGGGTTTCGCTTGGCGCGATACAGATAGGAGGCGGCGCCATCATGTTTGTCGTGGCCCTTGCCATGGTGGTCGCCAAAAATGAGTCAGTCAAATACACGCGGGATGAGTCGGAAGATGCGGCATCAGGCCCTTCCATTGTACCTTTGGGCATCCCCCTGCTCGCCGGTCCCGCGGCGCTTTCCTATGTCATGGCGACATCCCGCGTTACAACACTTGAAGATATCCTTCCTGTTTTCCTGCCGCCTGTCGTTGTCGGGCTTACGACCTGGATCTGTTTCCGGGTAGCGAGCCGGGGAGGGGGCATGCTGCCTTCATCCGTGCTCAAGGTGATTGAGCGGCTTGCCGGTTTTTTTCTGACTGCCGTGGCTGTCGAGATGATGGGAAGCGGCCTGAAAGCCATGTTTCCCAGCCTGACTGCCTGACACTACCCACAAAAAAAAGCATGTCCGAAAACATGCTTTTTTTATCCGAATGGAAAAATCGGCTTACGAATTTTTCCAGTTCTCGATTTTTTCTGACGCTTTATTCATGGTATCTTCCGTTTTGCCAGCCAGCTTTTCTGCGGCTTCTTTTGTCGAATCCGCGGCTCTGTCAAAAGCATTTTTGGCTTTATCGCCCATATTTTCTACAGCATCAGATGCTTTTTCAAGCCATTCCTTTGACTGCACACCGATATTGGTCATGGCGTCTTTGGCATTGGCTTTGGTGTTTTCCATTTCCTGATTCATTTTTTCCTCCGAATCGACGGTTGTGAATATTAGGATCAGTGGCTTCTTTTTGACCCCTTGTAGTCGCTGTATTTTGTGCCTTTAAAGATTTTCACACCAGACCAGGAACCGGTATCGGAAATATCAGACTCTTTTGGTGAGGTTGCGGTATAGTCACTGGCCACGGCAGCGTTTTGGCTCATCAGGGCCGCTGCTTTATTGGCCGCCACATCATTATCCGCATCAACAGAAATGATGGTGTTGCCGGCTTCAAGCACTTTGGCATATTCATCCAGAATCCGGGAATGGCTGTCGCCGTCCGTCATGCCATGGAAGAAATTATCCAGGTTGCCCTTGATATTGCCATACAGGTCACAAGTGCTTTCATCTGTTGTTGCCGGCCCCAGGTCATTGGCCGTTTTTGAACGGATATGAATCTGATCGGCAGAGTAGCCGTCCTTGACGAGTTCGTTAATAGCGTGTTTGGCGATTTCAGGTGACTGGTATACACCGACAACCATGCTGTAAGAAAGATTGTTCATATCGATTTATCTCCATTCATTAAGTGATGCGATGGTAAGGATGTGACTTTTTTAAGACCATCCGGGCATCAGCTTGTTCCGGAGATAGCGGCTTTGAGATGTGCAAGTACGCAATCTTTGACAAATCTAAACAATTCGCGCCCGGTAACGGGCGCGTATAAGGAGAATGTCACCGGGTTTCATGGTTTTCCCGCTTCGTCTTCCACCTTGTCAAAGATATTTGTAAAAACAAGTGATTCCGGGATGCCTGAGGTTGCCGCATCCAGGTGCTTTTGTTCCGCATCGCGAGGTGCCGGGGTTTTTTCAGGGGATTTTTCCGACGGTTTTTCACGTCCCTTGCTGCGGTAGATGTCGCTCATGAAATCCGAAATTTTTTTGGCCTGGTCTCCATCGCGGGTATCGACCGAGACAACGACATTTCCTGTTTTCGTGGCACGGGCATAGGCTTCCCGGATTTTTTCTTCATCCGCATCATCGAAAAGGGAGTGAAAAAAATGATTCAGCTCATCAAATACCGATTCCTGTACCGGTACCTGCCCTGGAATGTCCCTGTGTTCGCCGACATGGCTTAATGTGATCTGGTCGCGCGGTATTCCTTTTTGCGTTAACAGGTCGGCCACATTGTCCGCATGGTCACGGGATTCAAATACGCCGACAATTCGCGTTTGCATTACGGGTTCGTTTTTCATTTTTCTCTCCTGACATCACAGCCTGATGATAATGAGGTATATCGTAGAAGCATAAAAAATAACGGGATTGATGAATATCCGTTACGCCGGGAATGGGATTACGTATAATCTGTATTCAGGTGATCTATCGCAAGACCGGCAACCAAAGGAGAACGTGATGAAAGATGAGCTGAAATTCATGGTGGGACGTTATCATGCCAAACCCATGGTTATTGAAACGGATGACAGACAGTTTCAGGGCGTTGTTTTGCTGTATGAAGGGGATGACCATCATTCGGAGCGGCATGTGGTTCCTGTTGTTTCCGGTACCTACAAGGAGGCGCTGGAAGAAGCCAAGGCGTTGGCGCACAAGGTCATCGAAAAACATGCGCTGGATGATGCGAAAAATCGGGCATAGGCTGAGCCTAGGCCGTCAGTGACTGTATTGTTGACCGGATTTTTGCTACACGGGAATTGAGATCGGGGGTTTTTGCCGTAATCCGCAGTTTTTCGGGGCCGTTCAGTCGGATATTCTTGTCTTTCTGGATCAGCTCAATGATTTTCAGCGCATCTATCGGCGGATTGGGCATGAACTGCAACGAAATGGCTTCGGCATGGGCGTCGATTTTGGTAATCCCTGCCGTTTTTGCAAGGATACGCAGGCGATGGGTATCAATCAGGGCCTGTGCCTCATCCGGCAGTTTGCCGAAACGGTCAATCATTTCCTCCTGCAGGTCGCTTATTTCTTCCGGGGTTTCGCTGCTGGCCAGACGCTTGTACAGGGACAGGCGTTCGTTGACGCCTGCACAGTAGTCAGATGGCAAAAGCGCCGGGGTATGGAGATTGATTTCGGTTGTTGTTCTGAAAGAGGCGTCAAAATCAGGTTCTTCGCCTTTTTTCATGGCACGTACGGCTTCTTTCAGCATGTCGGAGTACAGCTGAAAGCCGATTTCCTGAATTTCACCGGATTGTTCATCTCCCAGCACTTCACCTGCACCGCGTATTTCCAGATCGTGCATGGCCAGAAAAAAGCCACTGCCGAGGTCTTCCATCTGACGGATGGCGTCAAGCCGCCTTTGCGCCGGTTTGGAAAGTGTCATCGTGTCATGCACCATCAGGTAGGCATAAGCCTGGTGGTGTGAGCGTCCGATTCTTCCCCGAAGCTGGTGAAGCTGGGCGAGTCCGAATTTGTCAGCCCGGTGCATGAGCATGGTGTTGGCATTGGGCACGTCAATGCCGGTTTCAATGATGGTGGTGCACAAAAGGATGTTGTATCGCTGGGCGACGAAATCCCGCATGACCTTTTCCAGGTCGCGTTCGTGCATCTGGCCGTGCGCCACGCCGATCCGGGCTTCCGGCAGGAGTTTTTCCAGCATGGCCCGGCGGTTTTCGATGGTTTCCACTTCGTTATGCAGGAAGTACACCTGTCCGCCGCGCTTGAGTTCGCGTTGGCAGGCTTCGCGGATGACGGAGTCATTTTCGCTGCGGACAAAGGTCTTGATGGCCAGCCTTTTTTGCGGTGCGGTCGCGATGATGGAGAAGCTTCGCAGGCCTTCCAGTGCCATGCCGAGTGTCCGGGGAATGGGGGTGGCCGTGAGTGTCAGCACATCCACATCGGTTCGCAGGGTTTTCAATGCTTCTTTCTGGCGCACGCCAAAACGGTGTTCTTCATCAATGATGACCAGTCCGAGACGGGCAAAGTGCACATCCTTTGAAAGCAGCTTGTGCGTGCCGATAACAATATCCACGGTGCCGTCTGCCAGTGCCTTGATGGTCTGGGTTACCTGTTTGGCGGTCTTGAAGCGGGAAAGCTCGGCAATACGTATCGGCCAGTCGGCAAAGCGATCCGCAAAGGTCTGGGCATGCTGTTCAGCCAAAAGCGTTGTGGGCGCAAGGATAGCGACCTGTTTGCCGCCCATGACGGCGATGAAGGCGGCGCGGAGCGCTACCTCGGTTTTGCCAAAGCCGACATCGCCGCAGATGAGACGGTCCATCGGTTTGTCCGATGTCATGTCTTCGATGACCGCCTGGATTGCCGCTGACTGATCCGGTGTTTCCTCGAAGTCGAAGCTGTCTGCAAATACTTCATAATCCCGCATCGTCAGCGGGAAGGCATGTCCTTTTCGCATGGCCCTTTTCGCATAAAGGTCAAGCAGTTCTGCGGCGGTGTCGTGGACTTTCCTGGCTGCCTGCTGTCGGGCTTTTTCCCATTGCCCTGATCCCAGCGTGTGCAGTGGCGCATCATCGGGGGAGGTGCCGGCATAGCGGGAAATGACGTGCAGTTGGGAAACGGGAACGTATAGCGCTGTATTCTGGGCATAATGCAGGAGCAGAAATTCGGTTTCACCCTGCCCAAGATCCATGCTCACCAGGCCACGGTACCGGCCGATGCCGTGGTTGGCATGGACAACCGGATCGCCGATTTTGAGTTCTGACAGATCGCGCACCATGTGCTCGATCTGGATGGCGCCTTCCTGGCGTTTTCTGCCCGCCCGCCTGCCGGAATTGGCATATAGCTCGGTTTCGGTGATGAGGTTCAAATCGCCCAGCACATGGCCAAGCGAAAAGCCGCTCTGGATGGGAGAAATACCAAACATCAGCGGCTCATCCGAGGTAACGAAATCCACGTAGCTGCTGCATGGTGCCACGGGCAGGTTGTACTCATTGAAAAGCTGCTGCATGGTTTCCCGGCGTCCGGCAGATTCCGCGCAGATCAGTGTGCGTTTGCCGCTTTTACCCAGCCAGGCTCGCAGATTGCTCAACGGGTCATCCGCCCGGCGATTGATGGTGATATCCGGTATGGGGGATGAGAGTTCAGAGGGCGCATCATCTGTCTGGAGTACCCAGCGTGCATGCGGTTTTGCCAGAACGAAGAAATCCTCGCTTTTGAGAAAAAGCTGCTCTGGCGGCAGTACAGGACGCTCACGATCGGCACGCAGGAAAGCGTAGCGCGAGAGCGTGTCTGTCCAGAAACGCTCAATAGCGTCGTCAACATTGCCAACCAGCGTAAATACCGCATCGTCCGGCAGGTAATGGAAAAGAGTGGCGGTTTCTTCAAAGAAGAGGGGCAGGTAGTATTCGATACCGGCCGAGGTGATACCGGATGCAATGTCCCGGTAGATGACGGAAAGGGTGGGGTCTCCCTCAAAGACTTCACGCCAGCGGCTTCGGAAAAAAGCCCGTGCTTCTTCATCCGTGGGGAACTCCCGCCCGGGAAGAATGCGCATTTCGGGGACGGGATAAAGAGAACGCTGGGAGTCTGCGTCAAACGTCTTGATCGTTTCAATCGTGTCGCCGAAAAGATCCAGGCGGTACGGCAGGCTCGATCCCATCGGAAAAAGATCAATCAGGCCGCCACGTACCGAATATTCACCCGGTGACATGACCTGGGAGACATGGTGGTATCCGGCCAGTGTCAGCTGGGAGCGCAGCTGGGCTTCATCTATTCTTTCATCCTGCCTGAAAAAGAAGGTATAGGCCGCGAGAAAAGCGGGAGGGGCAAGCTTGAGGAGTGCGGTTGTAGCAGGCACGATCAGGACGTCACACCGGCCATTCTGGATTTCATAGAGTGTGGCAAGACGCTGTGATACCAGGTCCTGGTGAGGGGAAAAGGTATCGTAGGGAAGGGTTTCCCAATCCGGCAGGAGATGGCAGCGAAGGGGGTTTTCCGGGTCTTTGTGAAACCAGGGAATTTCTTCCAGGATGCGGCGTGCATCGGACGCATGAGCGGTCACAACAACCAGCATGCGGTTTTGCCCCTTGAGCTCGGCGGCGGCCAGTGTAATAGCAAGCGAATCTGCCGATCCATGCAGAACTGGCAGGGCATAACGCTGACCGGGGCGGGGGAGGAATTTCTTGAAATCGGCTGGCATTAATAAAACAAAAAAGACGAATTTGGCCCAAAGACCAGTTCGTCCTATATGAAAGTCCAATCAATTGTGTCATTATAATCCAACACGGAATTTGTCGTTGCTGTCTTTTCGCAAGTCACAATCGAGTTCTTTTATATGCCGGACAAACAAGCAGCATCCAATGCTTCGCGATATTATGTGCTGATTCCCGCCGCAGGTGTCGGTCAGCGTATGGGAGTGCCTATACCCAAACAATACCTGCAGCTTGCCGGCAAACCGGTTCTCCAGCATGTCATTGAAGTTTTCAGCGCCTGTCCCGAAATCGAACATGTGTATGTGGTTTTGAGCCTGACAGATGCCTGGATTGATGAATATATTGTTTCAAAAAAGATCAATTCACGAACCAACAAGGTGACTTTTTTGCGTTGCGGTGGCGAGACCCGCCGTGATTCTGTTCTTAATGGTCTGGAAGCGATTTCTTCCCGGCTTTCCCTTAAAGACTGGATACTGGTTCATGATGCGGCAAGGCCCGGCCTGACCCCGGAACTGGTCAAATATCTGGTTGATGAAGTCGGTGACCATCCGGTAGGCGGGATTCTGGCATTGCCGGTCGTGGATACGGTGAAACGGATAGACAAGTCGCGTGTTGAAACGATATCAAGAGAAGGACTCTGGCTGGCCCAGACTCCCCAGATGTTTCGTTATGGTGCACTGGTACAGGCCATACAGCAGAACCCGGATGTCACGGATGATGCCGGTGCGATTGAGGCGATGGGTTTTATGCCTAAACTGGTGGAGGGGCATTTGAGCAACAGTAAGATCACCCGACCGGCTGATATGAGCCTAGTCGAGATGTTCCTGAAAGCCAGGGCCGCCAGAAAACGTGCCCGCAAGAACAGAACAGATAAAAAACAAGGAAAGTCTTGATGAAGAAACTGCCATATCGCATTGGCCAGGGATATGACTGTCATGCGCTTGTTGCAGACCGGGAACTGATTATCGGCGGGGTCAATATCCCCCACAGGATGGGGCTGATGGGCCATTCTGATGCGGATGTCCTGCTGCATGCGGTGACCGATGCCCTGATGGGCGCAGCCGCCCTGGGAGATATCGGCACACATTTTCCTGACACTGATGCGCGGTTCAAGGGTGCGGATTCAAGGGTTTTGTTGCGTGCTACAGCTGATCTGGTCCGGTCAGCCGGTTATGCCATTGCGAATATTGATGCGACGATCATTGCGCAGGCGCCGAAAATGGCTCCGCATATCCCGAAAATGCGTGAGCATATTGCACAGGATCTGGGCCTGTCTATTGAACAGGTCAACATCAAGGCCAAGACGAATGAGAAGCTGGGCTATCTAGGCCGCGAAGAAGGCATTGCTGCTGAAGCGGTTGCGCTTGTTATGGCTGATGAAGGATAGCAACCTTTTGGCATTACAGGCCCTAATTTTCAAAAAGGTCTGCGCCTTTTGGCATGACAAATTTGAAGGTATCCGCTTTCAGAGCCGGATTTTTTTCAAACTTCGTAAACTTGATCAATGAAAGCTGTCCCATGGCATCATGCAGCTCCATGGCAACAGGCACATTGTTTTGCATGCCGATGTTGATACGCTGAAAAGTATTTTCCTTGTCTTTTGGCGTTGCCTCCATCCATTCCAACCCGTCACGCGTTCCGTTTTCTGCCAGCCTGAAGTTCTTTTCAATGTCGGTGCTGCCAAAAAGGATGGCTGCCGGGCTCGCGCCCAGTGCAGATCCGAGCTTTTTGGTGGTGACCTGATTCAAGTCCTTGTCATAGATGTAAAGCGTCTTTCCATCAGCCTGGAGAACCTGTTCATAAGGTTTTTTATAGGTCCAGATGAATTTCCCCGGTTTGGAAAAGAGAAATGTTCCCATAGCTGGCGTACCCATGCGCAGCTTTCCTTCGGCTTCCTGCTTGACCTGAACCTGTGCAAATTCGCCGCGGGCTGATTTTGTGTTGGCCAGGAAATTTTTGAACTGTTCAATGCCGGATGCACCGGCCAGGAGCGGAAAGCTGATGAATGCAGCAAGCACAGCGAATTGCTTCAATCGGGAAAGTCTCATTGTTTGATTTTTTTTCATGGTATGATGCCCTGTTTTCCGTGGTTAATCCTGAGGTTGTACGGGAACAAGGATCTCCCGGTTGCCATTGCTTTGCATGGGGGATACGACGCCGCTTTGTTCCATTTGTTCAAGAAGACGTGCCGCCCGGTTGTAACCGATGCGCAAGTGACGCTGAACCAGGGAAATCGATGCCCTGCGGTTTTTCAGCACGACGGCAACCGCCTGGTCGTAAAGGGCATCCGACTCACCGCCACCTTCACCAAACGCGGCCACATTGTTGTCTTCCAATGTACCGCCTTCCAGTATACCTTCGACATAATCCGGCTCACCATGTTCCCTCAGGTGATTGACAACACGCTGGACTTCTTCATCTGAAACAAATGCACCATGCGCACGGATCGGCAGTCCGGTGCCCGGTGGCAGGTAAAGCATGTCACCCAGGCCCAGCAGTGCTTCTGCGCCCATCTGGTCCAAAATGGTCCGGGAATCGATTTTGCTGCTGACCTGAAAAGCAATACGGGTCGGGATGTTGGCCTTGATCAGGCCGGTAATCACGTCAACAGATGGCCGCTGGGTTGCCAGGATAAGGTGGATACCTGCGGCGCGGGCTTTCTGGGCGATGCGTGCAATGAGTTCTTCCACCTTTTTGCCGACAACCATCATCAGGTCTGCCAGCTCATCAATGATGATGACGATATTCGGGAGGCTTTCCAGCGGCTCAGGGTTGTCCGGCGTGAGGGAGAAGGGGTTGGTAATGGGTTCGTTGCGCTTTTTGGATTCAGCAATACGATTGTTAAAACCGGAAAGATTGCGTACCCCCACATGGGACATGAGCCGGTACCGGCGTTCCATCTCAGCAACAGCCCAGTTAAGTGCATGGCCGGCCTGGCGCATGTCGGTAACGACAGGGGCCAGCAGGTGCGGGATGCCCTCGTAAATAGAGAGTTCCAGCATTTTGGGGTCAATCAGGATCAGGCGTACCTGGCTGGGATCGGCTTTGTACAGCAGGGAAAGGATCGTTGCATTGATGGCAACGGATTTACCGGAGCCTGTCGTGCCTGCCACCAGCAGATGCGGCATGCGCGCCAGATCAGCGACGACCGGGTTGCCTGCAATATCTTTGCCCAGCGCAATGGTCAGGCTGGATGATTCATCACTGTATACCTTGGAGCTGATGATTTCTGTGAGGCGGACAATCTGCCGTTTTGGATTGGGCAACTCCAGTGCCATATAGTTTTTGCCGGGGATGGTTTCGATCACCCGGATGGACACAAGAGAGAGCGCGCGGGCGAGATCGCGCTCCAGATTGACGATGGTGCTGCCTTTGACACCGGTGGCCGGGTCAATTTCATAGCGGGTAACCACCGGGCCGGGATGTGCTGTCACTACCCGTGCGCTGACACCAAAGTCGGAAAGTTTTTTCTCAATCAGGCGGCTGGTGAATTCGAGCGTCTCAACCGACACCATGTCCTGGGGGGGAGCCGCTTCATCAAGGAGAGACAGGGGCGGAAGCGCCTGGAGTTCCGAGAAAAGCACAACCTGCCTTTCTTTCTCCGCCCGATCGGATTTGGGAACTTCTGTAACTTGCGGCTCAATGTGAATGGGAGGCGCTTCCACCGCCTTGGCTTTTTCCTGTACGACGACTTCTTCCCGCTTGATGGTCGCTTCCTGCCCGATTTTACGATCCTGGCGGATGCGGTAAGCCTTGATGAAAATGGCAAAGAAGCCTTCCACCACGGTACCGATTCTCTCTGAAAGCTGAAGCCAGGACATCTGGAGAAAAAGGCTTAGCCCCAAGGCAAAGAGGATAAGCAAAATCAGGGTTGCACCGGTAAAACCGAGCTGATGCATGGCCTGAGTCCCCAGCAATTCTCCCAGTACGCCGCCCGGCGCACGCGGAAGCTGTACTTTCATTGAGTACAAGCGCAGGAATTCAATCGAAGCACTAGAGGCGATCAGAATCAGAAAGCCCAGATTGGGCATCAGGCGGTCTCGGAACCAGCCCGGCTTTGGGGTGTCTTTCAGGAGCAAAAGGCTGGCGATACGGCGATAGCCATGAAGGATGGCACGAAGCAGCCACAAGCCCCACCACCATGCAGACAGGCCGAATGTGAAAAGCAGCAGATCGGATATCCAGGCCCCGACCCGTCCGCCCATATTGTTTATTTTGTCGACCTGCACGGCATGGGACCAGCCCGGATCCGCTTTGGAATAGGTATAAAGAATGATGAAAAAGAAAAGGGTAAAGGCAATCAGTACAAACCAGCGTGCTTCAGTCAAAAGACGCACCAGCCTGCTGGGTGGTGCAGGGACCGGTTTGGCGGGTGCCTTGTTTCTTTTGTATACAGAAGAGGTTTTGCTCATGAATCCGGTTATTCGTTATGCTGACAGTATGTGTTGTTGATTCATGCCGGGTCGCCAGCCAAATCGGGTTGCTTTCAGGTTTACCAGCATGGCCTGCGGTCTGATTTATGACAGGAAATATCGTCTTTTATCGGGGCGTCAGGTGAGCTGTTTTGTATTCGTCTATAATCTTAACAAGTTTTGATCCCTGCGTATGAAAATCAGGGAATATTATATTTTGAAATCGCTGATTAACGTGTTTTGCGAACGAATTGCTGCGCTCTTCGGTACTCGCAAGCTTGTCTATCCCTAGATATGCCGCGCTTGCTGCGCTCCGTGCGCCTTGCACGTCATCTCGTAAAACACGTTAATCAGCGATTCCCTGCCTTTTAATGTATTTTGCACAAAATGAGTGCAAGTTTATAATTTTTTAAAGGTTTCCTGCTTATGTCAACAAAATTACATGCACCGGTTCTGATATTGGGTTCCGGACCCGCTGGCTATACTGCTGCAGTTTATGCTGCACGCGCAAACCTCAAGCCGGTACTGATTACCGGTATGCAGCAGGGAGGGCAGCTCATGACGGCATCAGATATTGAAAACTGGCCGGCTGATCCACTGGGCATAAAAGGACCGGATCTCATGCAGCGTTTTTTGGAGCATGCCGAACGTTTTGAGACCCGGATCATTTTTGACCATATCCACACGGCAAAGCTGGATGAAAAGCCGTTTCGCCTGATAGGAGAAATGGAAGAGTACACCTGTGATGCACTGATTATCGCCACAGGCGCTTCAGCCAGATACCTGGGATTGCCTTCAGAAGAGACCTACAGGGGAAGAGGAGTATCCGCCTGTGCTACCTGTGACGGCTTTTTTTATCGTGACCAGGAAGTGGCGGTGGTCGGTGGTGGCAATGCGGCGGTGGAGGAGGCGCTTTATCTTTCCCATATTGCCTCGAGGGTGACGCTGATTCATCGTCGGGACAAATTCAGGGCGGAGCCGATCCTGATTGATCGCCTGATGCATCGTGCAGAGCAGGGTAAGGTAGAAATTCTTTATAATTCAGTGGTTGATGAGGTGTTGGGTGACAGCACAGGGGTGACTGGTGCGCGGATTCGCTCTACAACGGACGGGACGACGAAAGACATCGCCTTGCACGGGCTTTTCATTTCGATCGGGCATTCCCCCAATACCGGCATTTTTCAGGGGCAGCTGGAAATGACGAATGGCTATATTGTCACCCAGGGTGGCCGTGACGGCATGGCAACTGCAACCAGTATACCGGGCGTTTTTGCTGCGGGAGATGTCCAGGATTATATCTACCGGCAGGCGATCACGAGCGCAGGGTCGGGCTGTATGGCAGCGCTGGATGTCCAGCATTATCTTGAGAGTTTTGACTGACAGGGCAGGTGACGATGTCTTCTCCCATCAAGGATTTTTCCGATCTGAAGTCCCTGCATAAAACGCTGAAAAAGAAAAAGGAAGCGGAAAAGCGGGAAGAGGAAGCGCGTCGTCGCAAAGAGCGGGAGGTTGAGCGGGAAGCCAGTCTTTTCCGTGACAGTATTGGCGATGTGGTGCCGCTGGACGCCAGTGACCGGGTGGTGCCGCAATCCCCCAAGCCTGCGCCAATTCCCAACCAGCGAATTGCCGATAACAAGGCAGCGCTTCATGAATCCATTTTCGATGAATTCAATGTGGATACCCTGCTGGAAACCGATGCCGACCTGAGTTACAGAAAAAATGGTATCGCACAGGAAGTGGTGCGCAGGCTCAGGCGCGGCCACTGGATTATCCAGGATGAGCTTGACCTTCATGGACAAAGGCGTGATGAGGCGCGTGAAAGGCTGGTTGAATTTTTGCGACGATGTACCCTCAAGGGGTTTCGCTGTGTGAGGGTAATTCATGGGAAAGGGCTGGGTTCTGTCAACCAGGAGCCGGTCCTTAAAAAACTGGTTCATGGCTGGCTGGTGCAAAGAGAAGAGGTCATCGCTTTTGTGCAGGCAAAGGGGGTTGACGGCGGCTCAGGCGCTCTTCTCGTTCTGCTTAAAGGCAAATAAGCCGTTACACTGGTATCAAATCGCCGTTAAGGCTATACTTTCTTCTTGTTTTTTATCGCGCCTTCTTGTTCTCATCCGGGACGGGAAAAGCCGATGATGTTGACTACAGGAATGAATATGCGTTTATCCGTCAGTAAAATTGTTACTTCGATTGTCATTGCAGTGCTTGCGGTTACCGTTTTGTCCGGTTGTGAAAGCGGGGAGGAAACCATTGCGAAGCTCGTCGTCAAGGCTGAAAAAGGTGATGTGAATGCCATGGTAAAGATTGCCGAGCTTTATTGTGGCGGTGTCAACCTCGAGCAGGATGATCAGGTTTGCGGCATCTGGATGAGGCGCGCAGCGGAAAGCGGCCACATGAGAGCGCAATACATGCTGGGCGGTATGTACGAACTGGGATTGGGTATGCGTACCGATCCGGTACAGGCTTACCGGTGGTACAGCATTTCTTTCGAGCAGGGATATCAGATGTCCGGCACTGCGGCAAAAAAAGTGGAAGCCAATATGGTCGCGTCACAATTGGCCCGGGCGAAGGAACTGATTAAAGAGAGTAACGAAGCCAAGGCGGCAACCGGCCGTTATTTTGTGGCGGATAGCAAATAATTCCCGTTTTACCGGCAAATCAGATTGCTTCCAGCCCGGTTTCCCCGGTACGGATGCGGATGACCTGTTCCACTTCCTGTACAAAAATCTTGCCGTCCCCGATTTTGCCGGTCCGGGCTGATTTCAATATGGCTTCGATTGCCAGTTCCAGCATACTGTCATCCAGCACGATTTCAATTTTGACTTTTGGCAGAAAATCCACGACATATTCTGCGCCGCGGTAGAGCTCGGTATGTCCTTTCTGGCGGCCGAATCCCTTGACTTCTGTAACGGTCAGGCCATTGATGTTGGCGTCTGAAAGGGCTTCGCGCACTTCATCGAGTTTGAATGGCTTGATGATGGCTGTAATTTTCTTCATTCGATCTCCGTAAACTGTCTTTTTCTGGCTGGAAAGGCGTTATATACAGCGATTGTAAATCAATCGCTACCGGTCGCGGTATCTGGATGTGATGGGATGCCGCCAGTCACGTCCGAAACCGCGAGGCGTAATCCGGATGCCGACAGCTGCCTGGCGGCGCTTGTATTCATTTCTCCGGATGAGAAAAAGAATCCGCTCAACCACTGCCGGGTCGTAACCAGCCTCGATAATTTCTGCCAGGCTTTTTTCTTCTTCCATGAACATCTGGACAATGGCATCCAGTATGTCGTAAGGCGGCAGCGAATCCTGGTCACGCTGATCCTGTCTCAGTTCGGCAGAGGGCGCTCTCGTCAGGATGCGATCCGGAATGATGTCCGAAACGCTGTTGCGATAGCGGCACAGGCGGTATACCAGTGTTTTGGGGACATCACGAATAACGGAAAAGCCGCCAGCCATATCACCATAAAGCGTGCTGTAGCCGACGGCCAGCTCACTCTTGTTTCCTGTTGTCAGTACGATGCTGCCGGTTTTATTGGAAAGTGCCATCAGGATCGTGCCCCGGATACGGGCCTGTATATTTTCCTCGGTGGCATCTTCCGCCAGCCCTGCGAACCGGTAGGAAAGGGTACTCAGGAAAGTTGTGAAGCAGTCATTGATGGGGATGACATCGTAAAGAATGTTCAGGCGGGCGGCCATTTCGCCCGCATCCACGATGGATATATCAGCGGTATAGGGAGACGGCATCATGACAGCCCTTGTCCGTTCGCGGCCAAGGGCGTCCACGGCAATCGCAAGTACCAGGGCTGAGTCCACGCCCCCGGAAAGGCCAAGGATAATGCCGGGAAAACCGTTTTTTTCGACGTAGTCGCGGGTGCCCAGCACGAGTGCGCGATAGACTTCTTCTTCTGTTGAAATGGTTTTTTCCTGGCGCGCAGGCTGGAGCTTCCCTCCCTCAAATGAAAGGAGCTCAATGTCTTCATCGCAGTGGCATAAATGGGCGCACAGCTGTCCGGTATGATCCAGCGCAAACGAGTTGCCATCAAATACCAGTTCATCCTGCCCTCCGACCAGATTGGTATAGATGACCGCCATCCCCTGTCTGGAAACGTTTTCCCGCAGGATGTCATAGCGCTTTGACAGCTTGTTCATGTTGTAAGGTGAGGCATTGGGAACCAGCAGCACATCGGCTCCCGCCTGTTTTGCACGTGCAGGCGCTTTTTCAGACCAGACATCCTCGCAGATGTTGATGCCAAAGCATATGCCTTTTACGGTAAAAACAACAGGTTGTTCTCCTGGCGTGAAATAGCGCTTTTCATCAAAGACAGAGTGATTGGGAAGCGCGGCTTTGCAGTAAGTGGCAACAATTTTTCCTTTTGACAGGATGGAACAGGCGTTATACCGCCCGCTGCCGGTGACAAGGTGGTGGCCGACAAGCACATGAAGATCCGGTATGTCAGCCAGATCACTGGCAAGGGCGGCCAGGGCTAAGGCCGTGCTGTCATAAAAACTGCGGTTGAGCAGCAGGTCTTCCGGGGGATAGCCTGTGAGGGACAATTCGGGCGTAACGACGATGTCAGCGCCGGATGCTGCCGCACGTCATGAAAATTCAGCGATACGCATGCGGTTGCCGTCAATGTCGCCGACCGTGCTGTTTATCTGGGCGATTGCTACTTTTGGAGACATGTTTTGCCAGTCCTGTTTGCTCATGGTTTTGTATTATTGCACGGGAGGGTTCTTTCCGGTGGAAAGACAGAATGGATATGCGTGTCCCTGTCAATTTGTCAAATAAAAGCGGTACAATTACCTGTTTGATATATCCGGATTTGATATGCAATACATTTCAACCCGCGCTTTTCGTAAAGAAGCGGAGAAGCGATCATTTTTACAGATTCTGCTGGAGGGGCTTTCCCCTGATGGCGGCCTTTACATGCCTCTAGCCTATCCCCGGGTAACGGATGAGGAACTGACTGCCTGGCGTCGTCTTTCCTATGCGGATCTCGCCTGTGAAGTGTTGAAGAAATTTGCAACCGATATGCCGGAAGCCGATCTCAAGGCACTGATTCACAAAACCTATACTCCGGAGATATACCGGAATGTGCGTCCGGATCAGGATGCGGCAAAAATCACGCCTTTACGGGTACTGGAAGAAAAGGATGGCAAGGTTTTGGCACTGCTTGGCCTTTCCGGTGGCCCCACACTGGCGTTCAAGGATATGGCCATGCAGCTTCTGGGCAATTTCTTTGAATACGAGCTGGCCCGTCAGCATGCCGAACTGAATATCCTGGGAGCCACCTCAGGCGATACAGGCAGTGCTGCCGAGTATGCCATGCGGGGGAAAAAGGGTATCCGTGTTTTCATGCTTTCTCCTCACGGGAAAATGAGTGCTTTCCAGACGGCGCAGATGTTCAGCCTGCCTGATCCCAATATTTTCAATATCGCCATTGAGGGCGTTTTTGATGACTGCCAGGATATCGTCAAGGCAGTCTCGAATGATCTGCCGTTCAAGTCCCGCCAGAAAATCGGAACGGTCAACTCCATCAACTGGGCAAGGGTGGTGGCACAGGTTATCTATTATTTCCGGGGTTATCTGGAGGCAACGGAAAGCAACAGCCAGAAAGTCTCCTTTACGGTGCCCTCGGGCAATTTCGGCAATATCTGCGCCGGCCATATTGCGCGCATGATGGGATTGCCGATTGCCAAACTGGTCGTGGCAACGAATGAAAACGATGTCCTGGATGAGTTTTTCCGCACGGGGGTTTACCGGGTGCGCAAATCAGCCGAAACCCTGCATACGAGCAGCCCATCAATGGATATCTCCAAGGCATCCAATTTCGAGCGCTTTGTCTATGATCTCCTGGGTCAGGATGGCCAGCGGGTCAATGCGCTTTTCCGCCAGATTGAAAGCCGGGGATATTTTGATCTTTCCGGCAGGCCCGGAAGCGATGGCGACGAGTTTCTGAAGGTGCCCGCATTCGGTTTTGAATCCGGCCGCTCCACCCACCAGGATCGGTTGGCTACCATCCGGTTTGTCAAGGAGGCCTATGGCATCGTGATAGATACCCACACCGCCGATGGGGTAAAGGTGGCAAGGGAGCATCAGGAGGCGGGTATACCCATGATTGTGCTTGAGACCGCGCTTGCTGCCAAATTCAATGAAACCATCCGTGAAGCACTGGGAGCAGATGCCGAGCGTCCGGCAGGATTTGAGAACATTGAGGCATTGCCGCAGCGTTTTATCGTCATGCCGGATAAGGCAGACGAGGTCAAGCACTACATAGCGGAACATACCGGCCTGTAGATTTTGTTGTTTTTTTATCATTAAAACAGGGGATATTGATGCCGGGTAAGGCAAAACCCGTGTTTTTGTCTGAAACTGTGTGCTGGTTCGTGATTCTGACAAAAGCCTTTCAGGGAATTCAATGCTATCGACTGACGAAGCCTTAGCGCGTCTTATGGATGCCGTGCCTCCTGCACTGGAGGGGGAAGTGGTGAAAACGCATAATGCCAATGGAAGGGTTCTGGCTGAGGATATCTTTTCCCGTATCAATGTTCCCAATGCCGATAATTCTTCCATGGATGGTTACGCAGTCCGTGCCGAAGACTGCGCAAGCGGGGATGCTTCGCTGAAAATCACCCAGCGTATCCAGGCTGGCACAACCGGCAAGCTCTTGAGAAAAGGGGAGGCCGCACGGATATTTACTGGCGCTCCCGTTCCGGAGGGTGCTGATGCGATTGTGATCCAGGAAAACTGCGAATCCGATGGGAAAACGGTGACGGTCCGGCATATACCGAAGCCGGGCGAGTGGATACGCAAAACCGGGGAGAGCATCAAAAAAGAAGACAGGGTCCTGGAAAAAGGGACACGCCTCAAGGCCCAGCATCTCGGGCTGGCAGGGTCTGTCGGTTATCTTGATCTTCCTGTCGTGCGTCGTCCGCGCGTTGCCTTTTTTTCCACTGGTAATGAAATTGTCATGCCTGGCGAGTTCCTGAGGCCTGGCCATGTTTATAATTCAAACCGCTATCTGCTGCGCGCATTACTGGAAAATTTCGGATGTATTGTCACCGATTACGGCAATGTGCCTGATGAGTTGTTTTCCACCCGAAAAGCGCTTTTGGATACGGTGGATCGGCACGACCTGATTCTGGCTTCAGGCGGGATGTCTGTTGGAGAGGAAGACCATGTCAGGGAAGCGGTTGAGGCGCATGGAAAAATCACGCTTTGGCAGATAGCCGTCAAGCCGGGCAAACCGATGGCGTATGGGGAAATCATCCGCACCAAAAAAAACAAGAGTGCTTACAAACTGACGCCTTTTATCGGTTTGCCGGGCAATCCGGTTTCCAGTTTTGTTACCTTCCTGATTTTTGTCCGGCCTTTTCTTTTGCGCATGATGGGCGTTCAGGATGTAAAACCGCTTGCTGTCAGGATGCGGGCTGATTTTTCAATGGGCAAGGCTGAAGAGCGCAACGAATTTCTCCGGGCAAGGATCAACGATGAAAACGGCCTGGAACTTTTTGAAAATCAGGGGTCCGGCGTGCTGTCATCGGTGACCTGGAGCGATGGACTGATTGATAACCCACCCGGCAATCTCATCAAAAAAGGGGATATGGTGCGGTTTCTTCCTTTAATCGGATTGATGCATTTATGAATATCGAGCTTCGTTTTTTTGCCAGCGTCCGTGTGGCGTTGAATAGCACGGCTGAATCGGCCAGTCTGCCTGATGATGTCAGGACGGTTGGTGATGTGCGGGAGTTCCTGGCCGCAAGAGGAGGCGTCTGGGCGGATGTGCTGGGGCCGGACAAGGTATTGAGGATGGCCTGCGACCATAAAATGACAGGGCCGGATACCCCCATTACCGAAGGGTGTGAGGTGGCTTTTTTTCCACCGGTAACCGGAGGATGAAGCGGAGGTTTAAATGACCCTAGCTGTTTAGTCCCGGCATTTGATGGCTAGGGTTTAGAGTAAAACGATGTGGCTGAGTTGTCCAGATTTTGCAAATAAATTCATAAGGCGTAAGCCCTTTTAAAGACTTCAATCGGCGGGCGAAATTATAGGCATTCATGAAATTCTGGAGATAGTTTTCAAACTGCTTGTGATCGTCATAATGATATCGATTGACAGTCGCTTGCTTGACCGTGCGGTTCATTCGTTCAACCTGGCCGTTGGTCCATGGATGCTTTACCTTGGTCAGTCGGTGCTCAATGCCGTTTTCCCTGCAAACACGATCAAAAATATGCTCAAAGGCAAACCGATCCTTTTCTCTGTTGGTGAATTGAATCCCGTTATCCGTCAGGACAGTATGAATGGCATAAGGCAAAGCCTCCTGCAGGTTGCGTAAAAACTGTGCCGCCTGCATTTTTCCTGCTCGCTGGTGCAATTCCACATAGGCAAACTTGCTGGTTCGGTCTATTGCTGCAAACAGATAAAGCCGACCTTCAGCGGTTCGTACTTCGGCTATGTCGATAGGGAAGCAGCCAATAGGATAAGTCTTGAATTTCTTTGGCACTGGTTTGTCGCCCTGAACTTCTGGCAAGCGGGATATGCCATGACGCTGTAAACAGCGATGTAATGAAGATCGGCTCAGGTGAGCGATAGTGGGTTGCAGGGCATAAAGGCAATCATCAAGGGGAAACAGGGTATGCCGCCGGAAAGCCACAATAATGGCTTCCTCTTCTACGGACAATACGGTTGAAGAAGGATTTTTCGGGCCAGTGGGCAAATCCTTGACGGTTTCCCGCCTGCGCCATTTCGCCACTGTCTTGGGGTTGATGCCATAGCGCTTTGCTAACGCCCTCACGCTCTCTTGACTATTTTGTATTGCTCGACGCACAGCCTCTGTTGTTGTGGCGCTGCTGTGTAAAATCTGTCTCATAATATTTCCTTCCATTCAGATGACATGATTGTGCCATCAAAGGCCGGGACTAAACAGCTAGAGGCTGTTATCAAATATGCCGAGACTATTCCATTCACCGTAAAGAGATGAATAAGCAAATCAGGCAGGCGCAGACAGGGAGGATGGAGGGCAGAGATGCAGAACAGAAGATGGTGCCCGGGACCGGAATCCGAACTCCAGTGTTTACGCGGGTTTCTAGCGTGTCATCCGTGAATTTTCCGTAATAAATTTCATGTTTTTTTCATGCTGGCATCAAATATCTTGGGGGGTGGCGCCATGAAAAGACTTATCCCAATTGTACGTGTCTTGAGCCCGATCGGAAAAGGCTTAGGATGATATCAAAATCGACTTGTTTTTAGCGTATGGGGCATACTCTGAAAGCCGCTCTATACCTGTCTCTCCGGCGCATGTGACAAACATTCGGATAAACATTTCGTCCCCTCTTGACAGCGCGGTATAACAGTAGGGCGCACTGCAAAAACGGTGCTTTTTTACTTTATATCAAGGAGGACACATGTCCAATTTATTTGATGAAAACAGGAATAACCACCTGTTCGACAATGCTGAAGACCATTTCATCAGCAAAACCGGTTTCGATATCACTGGCCATACCAGTGCCTGGCAGCAAAATGCCAGCCAGATTGCTGGCATCACCGCTACTCCCTTCCCAGAACCGCAAACACAGCAAAATCCCGATTACAGCCTTGACGGCAGAGGAAAAAATGGCTTTCAGGCAGACAATACACTGTATCCCGTAAAAATTGATTTCCCTGTACCAGCAACTCCGGTTAAATCCGTTCAAAAGAAACCGGACAGCACCAGCTATAAGTGGGGAGAAAACTGGTTTGAGAGCAACCAGAACAATGCCAATACCGATAATTCCGCCCACAATGCAGAAGTCAAAGCATTCACCAAAATGGAACGGGGTGACGATGATCCGCAATGGTTTGAAGAGGCAGAGCGCCTCGACAAAATACTTTTCGAGCCCGATTACACTCGGCTGACAACTGTACCTTCCGCAGACAGCTGGGGAAACCTGAACCCCGACAACAGCCCCTCCTTTCGTGCCGTGAATTACGGCATGGAAAACCTTGAAAAAGACAATGCCAGAATCAAACGTGCCCGGGAATTGGAACAGATACTGAAATCAACCGCACAACAGGCACGAAACCAGGATGAAAACGCCACAGGATGGGGGAAATACCAGAATGCCTACCACGCAGCCGCGCACGAAGGCGCCTACTCGTATGAACAACTGGAAAACATTGCCCGGCTTTATGGCCAGCCTATCGGCAAGGTTGCAAACCAGTTGGGACTTGGTTTGGCAGCGGGAGTGCTTGGTTCTTTTCCCGCGAAAGGAGTGGATTTCTTTCCGCAGTCACTGAATTATCTTTCAAATTTGAGTGGGGGTGATAAGGTGATGGATACGCTTGCCGACAAGCGCAACGAAATCATGGATATACAAAATGCGGCAGAAAATGATGGCGATCTGTTCAAATCCAATGGCATGTACACTGCAACAGGAGCCCTGACAAAAACGGGTAGTGAAATGATGGAGCGAGCGCCCGATGCGGCCTTTTTTTCCTTGGCAACAAGAGCATGGGGAGGCAAGGCTGTTGCTTCTTTTGCCATTCCTTTTGATGTGGCAAGCAGCTATCTGAAAGAACATCAACGGTTTATTGAGGAACTGGACAGCATGCCTGCTGAAATGCTGGCGAAAAATGAAGAATTGGTCGCAGACTACGAAACGTATAAATCACGCGGCATGAGTAATGCTGAAGCCATGCGGAAGGCAAAGAGTGCAGTTGCCAGTAGCAAAGCAAAAAGAAAGGCGGCCTCAACAGCTGTTGCCAATATGCTGGCCTACGGATTTTCCACCGCAACTGCAGGCCGCAACGATTCTTTGATGTTGAATATCGGGCAGAATGCTGCGCTGTCGAAAATGAGTGAAATTGCTGCTGATTACATTCAGAGGGCGATAGAATTCGGCAACATCGTGCATCGTGGAGATACAGCCTATTAAAAAACCGCTCGTGTTCATTGCAGGGACAAAGGCCGGATAACATTGCCCGGCCTTTGCTTTGGTAATGCAAAAAACTATGGCATGATTTCTTTTTTGCCGTGCCTGCTGCTGCGTGCAGGTATCCCTTAAAACGACACAGGAGATGTTATGGACAGTGCTATCAGAAGGAGCCGTTTTTCGTTGAGTCGTTTGCTTTTTAATATAAGCGCCATCTGTTTTTTGGGAATGGTTGGCATGGTTCATGCAGACAATCTGTCTGAAGGAGTGAAACACTTCCAGGCGGGTGATTACAAAAAAGCCTTTGAATTTCTGCAAAAATCCGCCAATCAAGGTAATCCAAAAGCCCAGATTGGACTTGCCAAGCTCTATCGTGAAGGAAAAGGGGTTAACAAAGACCTGAAAAAGGCCACGTACTGGACAGGAAAAGCTGCTGAGCAAGGTGAAGCCAATGCACAATACAATCTTGGCCTGGCCTACGAAGACGGCAGGGGCATCAAAAAAGATGAGGCAAAAGCTGCTTCCTGGTACCAAAAAGCGGTAGACCAGGGGGATACGAGTGCCATGGTCAACTTGGGGAGCATGACCCGTTTTGGAAGGGGCGTCAAACAGGATTATGCCAAAGCAAAGACCCTGTTCCGCGCGGCAGCCGAAAAGAATAACGCCATGGCCCAGTTCAACCTGGGTTCGATGTATTCCCATGCGCACGGTGTGAAACAGGATTATGTCGAGGCAAACAAGTGGTATGAGCTATCCGCGAAACAGGGATATGCGCCGGCACAATTCAATCTTGGTTTGCATTACATACGAGGGCAAGGGGTAGGCAAGAATCCTGAAACAGCCGCAGCATTGTTCCAGAAAGCGGCAAACCAGGGACTGGCAGATGCACAGGTACTTCTCGGCGAAGCTTATGAACTCGGCAACGGGGTAAAGCAGGATCGCGAGGAGGCTATCAGATGGTACAAGAAAGCTGCTGATCAGGGTGACAAGGATGCCATTGCCAAGCTGAAGAAGTTATAACTTAAAGTAAGACGCTGGCAGTTTGATTCACGCAGGAGACTTTAATTCCGTGATTCTTACGTGATTTTTCCGTGATGAGAGGGCGAGAAATCGCTAAGAGAGAGTTTCCAGCAATCCGGTCGCGCTGCAATCTGTTGATTTTAATTGGCTTTTTTGTCCATGGTGCCCGGGACCGGAATCGAACCGGTACGCCATTACTGGCGAGAGATTTTAAGTCTCTTGTGTCTACCAATTTCACCACCCGGGCACACCGAGCATGGATTGTAGCATCAGCAGGGGACGAAACACAAAAAGTTTGTATTGCCCACTATCTCTTTTCTTGCGAAAGCCAACAGGTCATAATGCGGGTATAGTTGCTTTTATCTGCAACAAGAAAGGGAGACCCTGATGCGTGACCCTTTGCCATTACCATCGCCCGATTTTTCCGTGAGTATGCGGGAAGTCACCTGGCTTGAAGTCGGTGGGCGCACCCTGCGCGCCATCATTTACTATCCGGGCGGAAAAGGCCCGTTTCCTGCGGCTGTCTGCGTTCACGGTGGCGCGTGGGTGTCGGGTGACCGCACGTCAACCCATGGCTTTGCCAATCTTATTGCCTCGCATGGCGTGGTTGTCATGGCCATCGATTTTCGCATGCCGTCCGAATGGCCGTATCCGGCCGCGCTTGAAGATATCAACTATGCCATTCGCTGGCTCAAGCACAATGCCGCCCAGTACCGCATTGTCCCGGAGAAGGTGGGCGGTATTGGTGTTTCCAGTGGCGGACACCTTATTCTCTTGTCTGCCCTGTGTCCGCATGACAGCCATTACAGCGCTATCCCCATGGACAGTGACAAGGATGCCAGCCAGGCATTTGTCATGACATGCTCCGGGGTGCTGGACCCGGTCGCGCGTTTTCGCATGGCGGAAAAAGCGGGCGAACTCGAAATCCTCATGTGCCATCGCGCTTTTTTCGGCGATGCTGCCATGATGGATGAGGGCAATCCGGCAAGGATACTGGAAGCGGGCGAGGCAACCAGCCTGCCGCCTGCCTGTTTTTTCCAGGGCGGCGACGATGTCCGTGTTCCCCCTGGTACGGCTGAGCGTATCGCTGCTCTGTACCAGGCTGCCGGGGGGCAGGCCCAGGCGACAGTCTATCCGGGCATGGAGCACTCCCTTGTCTCCTGGTGCAAGGAAGAGCTTGATGACATGATGGGCAAAACTATGGCGATGATCCGCAGCCTGTCAGGGTAGCACGCGGATACGGCACCGTACCCTGCCAGGAACAAAGGGCGCAACCGTATCGGGCTCGACGGGATGACGCCGGGTGACGGTGTGTCTGCCGAAAGTGGCCTGCTGCAAGGCGGCTTTTTCCTGTCTGCCGTCGTTGCCGGTTCAAAATTGATTTTGGCCGACTCTAAACCGCGAAAATTGCTCTGCGTCAATGGTCAAAACGCATGACAGCGGTTAATCTGGCACTGAGGGGGCTGGACGCTGGTGCCGCAGGCACAACAAGGCAGCGAGCCAGTAAATGATGCCAAACAGCCTGTCTGCCGCATGTCCCGGGCCAGCCTGCTTTTTGGGGAAACCAGTTTCAGGGAGTTACAGTATGGGAACAATGAAAGCGCTCGTTTTTGTCGGACCAGGAAAAATCCGGCTGGAAGAAAAACCTATCCCCAAAGTCGGCCCGACCGATGCGCTGGTGCGTATTACCACGACGACTATTTGCGGTACTGACATCCACATCCTGAAGGGTGAGTATCCGGTAAAACCCGGCCTGACCATTGGTCATGAGCCGATCGGCGTCATTGAAGAGCTGGGTTCGGCTGTCGAGAGTGTATACGAAAAGGGGCAGCGTGTTGTCGTGGGGGCCATCACTCCGTGCGGCCAGTGTTTCACCTGTCTGGATGACCGCAAATCGCAATGCCAGGGCGTTGCAGCCGGTGGCTGGCGTTTTGGCAACACCATTGACGGATCGCAGGCCGAATACCTGCTGGTGCCATACGCCACGGCAAATCTTCAGCATATCCCTGAGGGGGTTTCTGACGAACAGGTGCTCATGTGCCCGGACATCATGTCTACCGGCTTTGCCGGTGCAGAAAACGCCAATGTGAAGATCGGCGACAGCGTGGTCGTCTTCGCGCAGGGCCCGATCGGCCTGTGTGCCACAGCCGGTGCCAAGCTCAAGGGAGCCACGCTGATTATTGCCGTGGACGGCATCAAGGAGCGTCTCGTTATCGCCAAGAAAATGGGCGCGGATATCACTATCAACTACAACCATGTCGATCCGGTGGAAGAAATCATGCGTCTTACCAAGGGGCAGGGGGTTGATGTTGCCATTGAGGCGCTGGGTACGCAAGGCACCTTCGAAAGCTGCATGCGCGTACTGAAACCGGGCGGCACCCTTTCCAGCCTGGGCGTCTACAGCGGCAAGCTGTCCATCCCGGCAGACTCCTTTGCTGCCGGCCTGGGCGACCACAAGATCATCACCTCGCTTTGCCCGGGCGGCAAGGAGCGCATGAGAAGACTTCTCAATGTGGTTCGCAGCGGCCGCGTTGACCTTCAGCACCTGGTCACGCACGAATACAAGCTTGACCAGATCGAGGAAGCATACGATCTTTTCATGAGCCAGCGTGACGGGGTCTTGAAAATCGCGATTAAGCCCTGATATAGCACTTATGCCGCCGGCGGCATAAGGCCGGAGCGAAAAGACAGCAATCCGGTTTGAGCACTTTCAAACCGGATTGCTTGCTTTTATTGCAAGCTGTACAGTGACGGCAAAGCAGATTTATCATGTATTCATACGCCGACTTGAAAAGAAGGCAAAACTATTATTTTATCCCGCTCTTATGGCAGGGAAATCACATCAGAAAAAGGAACAAGCATGTTGGACAGGCCATCTATTACCGTAACAGCCGATGATTTTGACTACCTGGAGCAACTCCTGGATTTGCCAAAATACCGGAATATCCCTGCCAGGAAAGACCTGCTAGAAGAATTGCGGCGTGCCAGCATCGTCGAGCCTGGCGAAATCGGTGCGGATATCGTTACGCTCAATTCGACCATCCGTTTTGTGGACGACAAATCCGGTGAGCAGTACGAAATGACCCTCGTGTCACCCGAAGAAGCCGATAGCGACAAAAACCGCATCTCCGTTTTGGCCCCTGTCGGCATTGCCCTTTTGGGGCTCTCTGTCGGGCAGACCATCCAGTGGCAGATGCCGGGCAGGCAGGAAGCGCTTTTGCGTGTGCTGGAAGTGACAAGACACGCTTGAAAGACGTGTCATTTCCTGCGCAAACTGGCATAAAATACTAAACAGGAAATCAACCATCGCAAAAAGGGGAATACGATGTCAGAGCAAAAGTCAGAACAGAAAGTCGCCCTTGTCACCGGCGGTAACAGGGGCATCGGCTTTGAAATCTGCCGCCAGCTGCTGGATGCCGGCTGCACCGTTATCCTGGGTTCCCGCGTGCCTGTTCGCGGCAAGGAAGCCGTGGCCGAGCTGAAAAATGCCGGTTATACCACTATCCGGCACATGCACCTTGACATGAATGACCCCGAAACCTTCATCGTGACCCGTGATGAGATCGAGAAGGACTATGGCAGGCTCGATATCCTGGTAAACAATGCCGCGATTTCCATTGATGGCAAGCGCAAGATCGATACCGTGCCTGTCAGTGTGATCCGTGACACCTTTGAGGCCAACTTCTTCAATCTTATCGAACTGACCCAGCTGCTTTTGCCATTGCTGAGGAAAAGCCCGGCAGGCAGCATCGTCAACCAGTCCAGCATCCTGGGTTCGCTCACCTACCACAGCATGCCGGACTCCCCCATCAAGGACGCCAAGGCCTTTGCCTACAATGCCAGCAAAACGGCCTTAAACGCCTTTACCGTGCATCTGGCCGATTTGTTGAAAGATACGGCTATCAAGGTCAATTCCGCCCATCCCGGCAATGTCCGCTCCGACATGAACCCGGAAGGCGAGCTCAGTGTGGAAGAGGGGGCAAAGACAGCCGTTGAGCTGGCGCTCTTTGCTGACGACGATCCGACAGGCGGCTACTTCTACCGCGAGCATATCCTGCCCTGGTAAAGGGGCAGGCGCCAATCAGGGCGTTTCAGGCGGAAAAAAATCCCCCAGCCGCCTGATCTGCCTGCCGTCACTGTCAAAATTACCCGCATCCAGCCATGCCATGAAGGCAGCCCGGATGTGAGGCCAGCGCTGATCCGTGATCGTAAACCAATCCGTATCGCGGTTGCGTCCTTTTGTCACGATCGCGTTTTTGAAGGTGCCTTCATAGACAAAGCCAAAACGCATGGCGGCGGCCCGTGAAGGGGCGTTTAAGCCATCACATTTCCACTCGCAGCGGCGATAGCCCAGCGCGTCAAACGCATAGGAGAGCAGCAGGAAAATCACTTCTGTTGAGGCCGATGTCCGCTGCATTCGCGGCGAAAAGTTTACATGCCCGATTTCCAGCACACCGGAGGCCGGATCGATCCGCATGAGCGCAACCGAGCCAACAGGTTTTCCGCTTTGGCTGTCAAGCACGGCAAAATGAACAAAGCCCTCACTTCCGGTGAGTCCTTCCAGAAAAGCCCGCATCGCTTTTAGCGTATCGGGTCTGTCGTAGGGCAGGTAGGTCCAGTTGCGGTCATCCGCAGCAAGCTGGTGCGCAGCAAAAAGCCCCTCGGCATGTTTTTCCGCATCCAGTGGAAGAAGACGGCAAAAACGCCCGGTGAGGGTGTGCGGTACAGGCATGGCTGCCGGTTTCCAGTCAGGCAGGCTTATCCCGATGGGCTGGTTGTATTCGTTGACAGGCATAAAGGCGGGTTTCCCTTCGGTTTGCCTGGGGCAGGCTAACACTAAACAACCTGCTGCAAAGCCGTTATGTCCCACATGGCTGTGTTGCCTCGAAAAATCTGAATTTGATGGTGATTAACTACGCCTGTATCCAGATTTTCCTATGCGCCTTGCCCTTTGAAACAAAACGACTTTTCGCGAGCGGTGGTCTAGCGTTAACATGCCCAAGCTTTGCAAAATACCCATTCTACACATCCATGCACATTTCACCACCCGTGCGGCATCCCGTTTTTTGCGGGAACCTCGAAAAAAGGTGCGTGTCTATCCATCGTAAGAATCCAGCCTGGAAAGGAGGGGACATGACACATACCAGACCGACAGACGAGTATAACCTGTGGGATCACTATCTGCTGGCGCTTCGCTCTGGGGGAAATTTTACTGGGCGTTCCAATCGGCGCGAATACTGGGGGTACCTCTTCTTCTATACGCTGTTTTTTTTGGCCTGGTCCGTGCTGTGCCGGACCATTGGCGGTGTTTACCAGGATACGATGATCGCCTTTTATCAGTTGCTTTTCTTCATTCCCGCCACGGCGCTCCTGTTCAGGCGGCTTCATGACACCGGCCGAAGCGGCTGGTATCTGCTGCCGTTATGGCTGCTTGTCGCCGTTGCCATCCTGTTGCAGGCAAAGGTTTACACACCGTACGATTCCATGACCGTGGCGCTGTATCTCTTTGGCGTGTTTTCCGCCATTGGCAGCCTGTGCCTTTTTATCATTGCCGGTTTTTTCAGGAGCGACCCCGGGCTGAATGAATATGGCCCTGACCCCTGGCGCAGCCGCCATATCGCCAAAAGCCGGAGAATGCATACCGTTGAGATATAAGATGCCGGAAAGGCAGGTACATCCCATCGCTTTTATGGAGCGTCACGGGCAGGATTCGGTATAATCGGTTTTTAGTCGTAACCGAGAGTCAGTCATCCCATGCCAGCAGCACCCGAATTACTCCTTCCCGCAGGCTCCGTCGCCAAGATGCACAAGGCCTATGATTTTGGTGCCGATGCCGTCTACGCCGGACAGCCCCGCTACAGCTTGCGTGCGCGCAACAACGACTTTTCTTCGCTGCAAATGCTCGAGCAGGGCATTACCGAAGCCCATGCCCGCGGCAAGCTGTTCTATGTCGCCAGCAACATCTATGCGCACAATGCCAAGCTCAAGACCTACATGGCCGACATGGAGCCTGTCATCGCGATGAAACCCGACGCCCTCATCATGGCAGACCCCGGCCTCATCATGATGGTGCGTGATAAATGGCCCGATATCCCCATCCACCTTTCCGTGCAGGCCAATGCCATCAATTGGGCCGACGTCAAATTCTGGCAGCGTATCGGCTTGACCCGCATCATCCTCTCACGCGAGCTGTCACTGGATGAAGTCGAGGAAATCCGCCAGCAGTGCCCGGATATGGAGCTGGAGGTATTCGTGCATGGTGCGCTTTGTGTGGCGTACTCCGGGCGCTGCCTGCTTTCCGGCTACTTCAACCACCGTGACTCCAACCAGGGCACCTGCACCAATTCCTGCCGCTGGAACTACACCGTGCACAATGCCGAAGAAAACGAGGAGGGCGATGTGCTGCCTGTCTTCATGGCGCAGATCATGGATGAGGCCAGCACCTCCTTTCCCGCACTCGGAGAAGGGCCGCGACATCCGCTGGCAGACAGGGTCTACCTCATCGAGGAAGGCAAAAGGGCCGGACAGCTCATGCCTGTTATCGAGGACGAACACGGCACCTATATCCTCAATTCCAAAGACCTGCGTGCCGTTGAGCATATCGAGCGGCTGGTCAGAATCGGGGTGAACTCCTTAAAGATCGAAGGCCGCACCAAATCCATCTACTACGTCGCCCGCACGGCACAGGTCTACCGCAAGGCCATTGACGACGCTGTTGCCGGACGCCCCTTTGACACCAGCCTCTTTGGCGCCTTGCAGGGGCTGGCAAACCGCGGTTATACCGATGGCTTTTACAAGCGCCACCACACGCAGGAATACCAGAACTACCTCACCGGCGCTTCCGAACTGCACAACAGCCACTATGTAGGCGACGTGGAAAACGTGGAAAACGGTTGGGCCACCGTTACCGTCAAAAACCGCTTTTCCATCGGAGACAAAATCGAAGTGCTCCATCCGGGCGGTAATGCACTGGTGACACTCGAAAAAATGACGGATGTCGAAGGCGCGCCGCTGACCGTGGCGCCCGGCAGCGGACATATCGTCAAAATTCCTCTTGAACCGCAGTGGGACAAGGCGCTCCTTGCCCGGCTGCTTTAAAAAGAGAAAAACCACCCGACATGCGACAGATCGTACTGGATACCGAAACCACCGGGCTTTCCCACAGCGAAGGCGACCGCATCATCGAGATCGGCGCCATCGAGCTAAAAAGCCGCCAGATGACCCAAAACAATTTTCACCACTACATCAACCCCGAGCGCGATTCCCACCCGGACGCGCTGGCAGTGCACGGCCTGACCACCGATTTTTTAAGGGACAAGCCCAAATTTGCCGAGATAGCCCAGGCCTTTTGCGATTACATCCGCGGGGCAGAACTCATCATCCACAATGCGCCCTTTGACGTCGGCTTTCTCAATGCCGAGCTTGCCCGGCTCAACCTGCCAAAAGTACACGAGCTGGCGACCAATATCATCGATACACTTGCCATGGCGCGGGAAAATTTTCCCGGCAGGCGTAACTCTCTTGACGCCCTGTGCGAGCGCTATGAGATCGACAACACGCACCGCGACCTTCATGGTGCCCTGATCGATTCGGCGCTCCTGTCAGACGTGTATCTCACCATGACGCGCGGACAGGAGTCGCTGGGCATTGACCTGGCTTCCCAGATGGATGAATTTGACAGGAACGACCCGGCCTTTGCCCTTTCGGATGTCATCGTCAGGAAAGCCACCCCCGAAGAAGCCGCCGCACACGAAGCCTACCTCGACGATGTCGGCAAAAAACTCAAGGAACCCGTCGTCTGGCGGCGGCAGGAAACCACCTGAAACCCTTATTGGATTTTCCCCCTGAACGCGCGGGTGCTCTTCTTTTGTGAGAGCCAGTATCCATGAGCCTTACAGGCTGCTCATGACAAACAGCCTCCTACCCCCTTGACAGCGTGTATAACAGAAGGAGCCAAACGGCATGGCAAAAAAAGCATACCGTCCTGCTTAACCCTCATGGCCTGATGCGCCATAACTCCTCTGGAAAAACACAATGGGAAAAGAAAATGAAAACGATCATCTGTACGGGCTGCCGGTCCAGAAAAACGACGACTGGCGCATAACCGACAGTTGGGACGACCACAGCGCCACGTTGCAAAGCCAGCCACTTTATACCCCGGCACCTGCCGCACCGTACAAAGCAGATGCCGCTGCATGGCAAAACATCCATCAACAGCAACGCGACAGCGAAAAACAGGCACGCCAAAACCAGAACGCCTTTTTCGGCGTCCCACGCCCCCACGAAACAGAAGCCGCCGCCGCGCCCTACAAAGCACCCCCGGACAGCGACAAACTCACCTGGGGCTGAAGCGGCAGGCAAATGCAAAAAATTGCCAGCGGTCAGGACAGCACAGGATTCAACGCCGCCCTTGCTGGCATGCAACAACTCGAAGCCGACAACCGGCGTCTCAGCAATACCCATCAGCCGAAAGATATCACGTCATTCAGGGCCATACCCCAGACAAAAATAGAGACATACCCTGCGGGAACAAACGAGGAGGCACCCTCATCCCTGCCGCGCATGGCCGATCTGATACCTGAGACGTATGACAGCGAAGCCCTGAGATACAGCGCGTTCTCAGCGCCGGATCAGACACCTTATCGCGCGATGGGTCAACTGATGCAGCCTGCCAGCGATAAGTTCAGAACAGACGTCGTAGAATCCATAGGCAGACAAATCGTTAGATAGTGTCTACATGAGATATAAGAGATAAAACTCCCTCTGTTTGCCAGATGGCAGATGTTATGAAGCGATGATCATTATAGGAAGACCACCCTTTAACAGGAGATTCCATGAGACCAGCGTACAGACGCCACGACATATCCGACCAGGCCTGGGCTTTACTTGAGCCCCACCTTCCAGGACAGCCTGGTCAATGGGGCAGGATAGCCAAAGATAACCGCACCTTCATTAATGCTGTATTCTGGATATTACGCACAGGCGCCCCCTGGCGTGATCTTTTGCCGGAGTACGGAAAATGGGGGAGCGTTCACCAGCGCTTCATCCGCTGGCGCGACAAGGGCATATGGGAGCGCCTGCTGGAAATCCTGATAGATGAGCCTGATTTTGAATGGCTTCTGATAGATGCAAGTCACATCAAGATTCACCCGCACGCGGCGGGGGCAAGAGGAGGCAACCAGGGCATGGGGCGCACAAAAGGGGGCTCAACTCAAAAATACATCTGGCCGTGGATGCGAATGGTATGCCGGTCAGATGTCTTGTCACATCGGGTACCGTTGCAGATTGTACGCAGGCTTCACGGTTAATGGATGGGATATCCCCTCGCCATCTGGTGGCGGATCGGGGTTATGATTCAAACGCCATTCTTGACCATGCAAAATCCCGCAACATCATACCGGTCATACCCCCGAAAAGAAATCGCAAGGAGAAAAGAAGCTACGATCGGCAGATTTATCAGAAGCGTCACCTGGTGGAAAATGTCTTTCTTTATCTCAAACGCTGGCGGGGTATTGCCACAAGATACGCAAAAAATCTCGCGACATTTGCTGCCGCTGTGCAGGTGCGCTGTATCGCCCTTTGGTTGAATGCGTTAACCATACTCAAGTAGACGCTATCTAGCGCAATCCGAAACAAACAGCCAGTGAACCCGGCCGAACAGGACCTCGTCAACATCGCTGGCAAGTTCACCGAATCCGCTAAAAATACCTACACCAGGGAAAACCTCATCAATGCCGCCGATGCCATCCACCAGGGAGAAACCAGGCATAACGAGGCGGCCTACCGCCACCCGCCAAGGTCTGATGATGTGCTGACCAGCTTGCATGCAGCAGATACATGGGGCGTGGAAGAAACCATAGCCAACCCGGACAGCAATACCACAAAAGGCTTTGAAAACAGCCTGAGAGGCATTAACCTCTCCTTACAGGAACTCCGCCTCATGGGCAACAAACTCATTGATCCCGACGGCAGACACCTTGATACCAAAGGCCTGCAGCAATGGGTAGACCAGGAAAACGCCTGGCTCAACAACAACAAAGTCATCGAACTCATTGACTTCAGAAAACTCGACTGGCGAAAAGACCCGGAAAAATTCATCGAGCTGGGCGGTAAATACTTTCGCGAATCCCTCCTGAGCACCCACCTTTTCGGCTATGCAGTTGATGTGATCAAGGGACAGGGCGTGGCAGGCGTTGGCGAATTTTTCGGCACCGTAGCCGGAATAGCCAGGTTTTACAACAAGACAGACGAACTGATGGGATCGATCCTGGCTGGAGGAGCACTCGCCTCAGCAGACATCTGCTGGGACAGGGTGGTGGACGGGCTCTCCCACCATCTTCCTCCTCTGTCAAGGCAGGCGCTGCTCTTTGCCAACAGTGTCATGAGCGAAGAGGTGAAAGCGCGGGCCTTTGAGTGGATGAAAGCGAAGTTCCTTAAAGATCGTAAAAGCAATGAATATCAAGTTCAAAGCAAAACTTCACGGATTTCAGGAAAAGGTGTTAATGAAACAGGCCAAAGAAGCGATGTACCTGATTTGCGTGAAAGTGAGCTTGACCCGATTACGATTCGAGATCAAGGCAGCCGTCGCTAGAATTGCACCAAATCGTTCCCATCCGTGGTTTTTCGGGATAAGCTTTGGCTTATCCCGAACTACATAAAGGATTAGCATGAAAACCATCCTGAAAACGTTTCTGGTTTTGTGTCTTTGCACCATTGCCAATGTGGCTTTTTCCAATGGTTCTACAAATGCAGATCAGCTCTTTGATCAGGAAAAGTTTCAGGAAGTATTGCAAATTTACCTGCTGCCAGAGCACAATCAGGATTCCAACAACCAGAACAGGATAGGGTATATCTACCTGAAAGAATTCAAGGATGAGAAAAAAGCCTTTCACTGGTTTATGAAATCAGCCGAACAGGGTGATATGTATGGACAGTACAACTTGGGACAGTTGTATAAACAGGGGATCGGGGGCAGAAAGGATTACCAGCAAGCCTTTCAATGGCTCAGCAAGGCGGCTGAGCAGGGACATGCTAAAGCCATGGCCACTCTTGGCAATCTCTATGCAGATGGGCTTGGTGTCGAAAAGGATGAAGTAAAAGCGGTAACGTGGTATGTTGAGGCCGCCAAAAAAGATGACCGGGATGGTCAGTGCAATGCGGCGGGTATCTTTACGCACGGTACGGTTATCAATACGAGTTATCACAATGCACGCCTTCTGCTTGAATGGTGCTTGAAGAGTGATCCTGACGACGATTGTTGTCTTGAGCGCATGGCGGTGTTGTATTCAAAAGGCTGGGGCGTGAAACAAGACCGGAAAAAAGCCCACGAACTCAGGACCAAAGCGGCGACCAACGGCAATGCCGTTGCCATGTATATGCTGGCGGGTGATTTCGATTACGGTATTGGTGTTGAGAAGAATCCCAAAGCGGCACTGGAGTGGTACCTTAAAGCGGCCGAAAAAGGAGAAAGCTATGCCATGTATCGCCTGTACGAAGTCTATGAATACGGCAAGCTGGGGCAGTCAGTGGACAAGACACGGGCAACAGCATGGAAAGCCAAAGCTGAAGCGGCCATGAAAGAAGAGGGTGTGACCCGTAATGAGTTAATGGACAGGATGCGCCTCAGGATGGAAGCAGAGTCGCCGACATAATATGGCACTAGGCATGAGCGCCTGTGAGGTTATCATTCTCCTAAAATAAAAACCTGAGCAGCCGCTTCACCAGGCCCGGCTTCATCTTTTTCATCATCCAGTTTTCCCCGATCCGCTGGGTAAGATAGCCCATCGTGGGGAAAGAGTGCATCGTCATCATCAAGTCATACAGCCCGATATCGTGCTGGATGGCCAGTGCCCATTCATTGATCATCTCGCCTGAATTAGCCCCCACAATACTCACGCCATAAATCTGGCCTGCAGAAGAGCAGTAAACCCGCACATAGCCTTCCGTCTTGTTTTCGGCAACAGCCGCATCGTAGTCGCTGTATTTTGTCTCAACGACTTCGTAGTCCACATGCTCCGCATCCAGCTCGGCGGAAGTCCTTCCCACATGGGAAACCTGCGGTTCGGTAAACACCGTCCAGGGCACCGGGTACTTCAGGTATTTTTTCTTCAGGGGCGGCATCATCATCGTATTCATGAAGGCCAGCATCCCCTGGTGCATGGCAGCATGTGAAAGCAGGTATGAGCCGTTGCAGTCGCCAATGGCATAGACATGCTTGTTGGTGGTGCGCAGGTAGTCGTCAACCGTGATGCCTTTCCTGCCGTAGTCCACATGGGCGTTTTCCAGGTGCAGCGAGGAAAAATCATAGCTGCGTCCGGCTGCCACCATCAGCTTTTCCGATTCGATCTCCAGTCCTTCGCGCGTATGGACAACAATATTGCCATTCTCCCGGCGGCTTACCCGTGTGATGATCTGTGCGTTGTAAACCTCGATCCCGAGTTTTTCGCAGCCCTGCTGGAGGAGTTCTCCCGCCTCTTTCTCCCCGTTGGGAAGGAGCCAGGGGCGGTCATGCACGATGGTGCATTTGCACCCCATCCGGGCAAAGGCCTGCGACATCTCGCAGCCGATGGCGCCGCCGCCGATAAAGGTCAGGCTTTGGGGGATCGCCTCCAGCTGGAAGAGGTTTTCATTGGTGAGGTAGTCCACCTTGTCCAGCCCCTCGATAGGGGGAATAAAAGGGCGCGTACCCGTGGCAATGAAGATATCCTTGCCGGTGTATTCCTCGTCACCCACGCGGATGACGGTATCATTCACAAAAGCCGCAGGCCCTTGCCCCACCAGGATATCGGCTTTTTCCATGAGGGAGGTGAGCTTGTTTTCACGGATATGGTTGATATCCGCATTGATACGGGCAAAAGGCTCAGCCATCATCGGGTTTTTCTCGGAGATGGCCAACAGCGCCTTGGAAGGGATGCCGCCGGTGTTGCTGCTGTCGCCGCCCACATTGCGGCTTTCCACAGCCAGCACTTTCAGGCCCATTTCCGCTGCCATGCTGGTGACTGCCATACCGGCAGGCCCGAGCCCGATGACAACCACATCATATTTTTTCATTACGCGCCTCCACCAGAAACAGAAGGTTTGCCAATGTCCTGCTGCCAGCGCCGCTGTTGCGCGGTCTGGCTTTTACTGAGAGAAATTTACCCCATAAATTACCACATCAATTACCCTCCCAGCACCCGTTAGCATCATATTTTGTCTGAAACAGCGGGTGTTGAGAGAAGTCACAAGGCGACAAAAGGAGGTAAACACTGGCTTTCAGCCGCCTGCATCCAGCCCGCTTTGCAGCATGGTCCTGAAATTGCAGTCTTTTTGCCACATCCGCCGCTCATCATTGCTTTGGGCCAGCCGGGCAAGTGTTTCCGGTGTTTCGTCCATCATGCTTTGCAGGATACGCTCTGCCAGCTTTGCATCCGGATGGATGCAGCTGTAAAAGGCGACGATATTGCCGCGCTGAATGGTGATGGTCGGGAATTTGTCGATATCCAGATCGCCCATCATATCGGCATGGTCTTCGATATCGACCCAGAAAAAACGCGCATCCTGCCGCGAATCAGCCAGCGCTTCCATCTGGGGCAGGTATTCCCGGCAGGAACCGCACCAGCCGGCACAGAAACAGGCGACAACCCAGGTGTTTTCATCAAGTGACTCGAGCACCCTGGCATAATCCGACGGTTTGAGTGTGAGAAGGGACATATCAAGGATGAACAGGATGAAGGAGGGTGATTATACCTGAATTATGCCAGAGCCTTCGTCAGTTTTCCGGGCAATCGGGCAGGCCCTGACGGTCAACCGGATTGAGGGCAGGGGGATTACCTCCTTCCGGGTTTATTGCAGGTCACATTTGACCAAAGCACAGTCTGCCATACCTGGCGATTGACAAAAGCGCATCCTGTCGGCAAACTCGGTTTCAGCTTCCCTTTCCCGGATTGCCCTGATGAGATGGTGTCTCGCCTATGAATACTGAAATGTACCGGGGACGTTTTGCCCCATCACCGACAGGACCTCTCCATTTTGGCTCACTGGTCGCGGCTGCGGGCAGCTACCTGGATGCCTGCGCTTCCAATGGCGAATGGCTGGTGCGCATGGAAGACGTGGACAGGCCCCGCTGCCGTCCGGAGTATGACAGGGCCATCATGCTTTCTCTGGAAGCATACGGCTTTCAGTGGAATGGCTCCGTCATGCGCCAGAGCGACCGCACGAAAAGCTACCAGGCCGCCTTGGACGCGCTCAGGGGGAAAAACCTTGTCTATCCCTGCGCCTGCAGCCGAAAGGAAATCAGTGACTCGAATATCGCCCATGATGGCGCCCACATCTATCCCGGCACCTGCGCTGCCGGTCTTCCTCCCGGAGAAACGCCCCGTGCCTGGCGTATCAGGGTATCCGGGCAGACTATCCGTTTTGTTGATCTGGTGCAAGGTAGTCTGTCGCAGGATCTTTCAAAAGAAGTCGGCGACTTTGTGCTTTTAAGGGCCGATGGCTGTTTTGCCTACCAGATGGCTGTGGTTGTCGATGATGCACAGCAGGGCATTACCCGAATCGTGCGGGGGGCAGATCTCCTTGACTCCACACCGCGCCAGATTTACCTGCAGCATTGCCTTGGCGTGAGCTTTCCCGAGTACGCCCATTTGCCCGTTGCCGTCAATACGACAGGGGAAAAGCTCTCCAAGCAGACACGGGCCAGGGCACTGGATGACAAAAACCCGGTACCGGCACTGCTGGCGGTTTTTGAATTTCTGGAGATGCCATCGCTCAAGGGAAATGACACCAGCCTGGACGACCTGTGGAAAGAGGCTGTCCGGCACTGGTCGCTGGATAATGTACCGGCGGTTCGCACCATCCTGAGCAGGGAGATGCGCCAGGACGAGCCGTGACAATACCGCAAATGCCCTGTTTTTGGGGTAGATTAAAACCCCCGATCCTGTTTCATGCCAATGTGACGGTACAATTAAGGGGCTGCTGACAGACCCGGCCAGGTTCGGTTTAACGCGAGGAAAATGATGATCGTAAACAGTGATAAAGGTATCAGGGCCATACTTGAAAGTGTCCAGACCATAGCAGCTGTCGGATGCACGCCGCACCATGGCGCAGGCAACATGGTGCCGATGTACCTCATGACAAAAGGGTTTAATATTATCCCGGTGAACCCCGAACACGAGGAAGTCATGGGCATGAAGTGTTATGCGTCCCTGCACGATATTCCGGAAAAAGTCGACATGGTCGATTGCTTTATTCCATCGGATGCCGTTGCCGGTATTGCCAGTGATGCCATTGCCATCGGTGCAAAAGTGTTATGGATGCAGCTTGGGGTTATTAATGAAGAGGCGGCAGCGCGCGCATCGGATGCCGGGCTCAAGGTTGTGATGGACCGCTGTCCGCACATCGAGATCCCCCGCCTTTTTGATGGTGACTGACAGTTGGGTCCTGCTAACATAAAGAAACCTGTTGCAAAGCCGTTATCTCACAAATGGCGGCATTGCTGCAAAAAATCTGAATTTGACGGTGATTTACACCGTCGGTATCCAGATTTCTCGCTGCGCCTTGCCCTTCGCAACCTATCAGCTTTTCACGAATGGTATCCTTGTGTTAACAGGGCCATTGCCCTTCAAAAAGGAGTCATTCATGATTATTGATGATGATGTCGGTATCCGGGAGATATTCCAGACCATCAAAACCGTGGCGGTCGTCGGGTGTTCGCCCAATGCCGGCCCGAAAAACTATGTGCCTTCCTACGTGAAAGAAGAGGGCTACCGCATTATTCCGGTCAATCCGCTTTATGATGAGGTACTGGGTGAAAAATGCTACCCCTCATTGAAAGATATCCCGGAAAAAGTTGATATGGTCGAGTGTTTTCGCCCATCCGGGGACATCCCCCTCATCGCCGAAGATGCCATTGCCATTGGCGCCAGGGTATTGTGGATGCAGCAGGGCATCATCAATGATGAAGCTGCAAAACGTGCATCGGAAGCCGGACTCAAGGTCGTGATGGACCGCTGTCCCTGTGCGGAAATTCCCCGCCTTATCCCTGGACGGGAAATGAGCTGGCGGGATTTCAAGGCAAAATTCAATCCCAAAACCAATGGCTGATGTTTCCTGCACAGGCGGGGACATTCACCTGGATCATGTCCTATGAGCTGGGAGTCCTTTACCGAAGCCGAATTGTGGGAAGTGATCATTGAAGCCGAAGCCTGCATGGATATCCCGGCAGGCAGGCTGTGGGATGTCACCCGTATCGAGCCTCAAAAGTGGCAATGCACTCCCTGGGGAGAGACCGGTGGCGGTTTCTGGGTCGTTGGCCTCGCGGGCTCGCTGGTACTCTGGTACAACGATATTGAAGAAGGGTTCAATCTCTCGCCATGGACACAGTACGGCATCATCGGAGAATACCGTTGCAGTCAGGATGAACTCGAACATGCCCTGCAAAACCTGCTACGCCTCATCGAAACAGGAGAAGGCTTCCGTTACATGGGGCCACCCATCCCGTTTGATGTAAAGTACCCAGTATAACGCTGCTGAGCCGCCGACATGCACCGGAAAAAGGAAAAGGCGCCATCCTGGTGGATGGCGTCTTTAGGCTGGTGGGGTACTTTCTCTGCTTGTTTTATATAGGCGCTGCCCTCATTAAATTGCCTGCTGCAAAACTGCTTTTTCTCGCCTGCCTTCGTTGTTGAGCCAAAATTGAACTCGACGTATGTCTAATACGCCTTCGTCCAATGTTGCCCCGTCGCCTTGGCAGACAAGCAAAATCAGCTTTTCGCTTACGGCAATTTAATGAGGACAGCGCCTAACTACCGTAGAAAGCCAGCCGGAAAAGCTCACGCATCTCGTCTGTTGAAACAGGCCGTGGATTGGTCCCGCTACACGGGTCACCCACTGCACCGGCAGCCATTTCATCGAGATTGTGGTTAAAAAAGTCTTCGTTGATACCGTATTCCATCAATGTCAGCGGAATGCCCAGCCGCCGGTTCAACTCATTGATGCGCAAAACGAGCGATTTGACCAGGTCTTTTTCATTCGTACCGGGCAGCCCGGTACGCCGGGCAATATCGGCATACTTGCCGGGTGCTTTTTCCGCATTGAACGCAATGACATGCGGGAGGAAAATGGCATTGGCACATCCGTGCGGGATATCCAAAAGCTTACCGCTTTTATGCGACATGCTGTGGACAATCCCCAAAATGGCATTGGAAAAGGCCATACCTGCCATGCACTGGGCAAGATGCATCTTTTCACGGGCCTTTTTGCTGCCGGCATAAGAACCCGGCAGGTAAGAGTTGATTATTTCGATCGCCTTCATCGCCAGTGCGTCCGTCAGGTCTGTCGCCATGGTGGACACATACGCCTCGATTGCATGGGTAAAGGCATCCATGCCGGTGTGGGCGGTCAGCTCGGGCGGCATGCTCACCACCAGATCACAGTCGACAATGGCAATATCCGGAGTCAGGTTGTAGTCCGCGATAGGGTATTTCACCAGCGTCTCGGCATCCGTGATCACGGAAAAGGAAGTGACTTCCGTTGCGGTGCCGCTGGTGGTCGGGATGGCGACAAAGCGGGCTTTCTGGCGCAGCGGTGGCAGCGTAAACGGCACCACGGCTTCCTGGAAGGTGTGTGACGGATACTCATAAAAAAGCCACATCGCCTTGGCAGCATCAATCGGAGAGCCGCCGCCTGCTGCAACGATCAGGTCAGGCGAAAATTCTGCCATCTGGCGTGTGCCTTCTGCCACCATCGTGGTAGTGGGATCGGTACCAGCGACTTCAATGACCTGCGTGGCAAAGCCCGCTTTTTCAAGATGGCCCAGTATGCGGTCCATTGCACCGTTTTTCCTGATGGAGCCGGCGCCCACGACCACACTTGCCTTGTTACCTTTCAGGTTTGCCAGCTCTTTGATCGTGCCGGAACCGTAAAAGACAGTTCGAGGGATGATAAAGCTCGACACAATATCTCCTTTTTCTGTTCTTATAGCTTTTGTTTTTAGGGGCAATTACCAGTTTACGATCAATGTTGTCTTTTTTATATGCTTTTTTTTCTACAATGTTTGCCTGATCCTGCAAGGATGTGCATAATTACCCTGTTTCTTCCTGATTTTTCCTATCATGAGCAAAAGCAAGCGTATAGCAATAGAAAATAACAATATGGATCAATTGGCCGACGTCATAAAAAGGCACACCTCTGATGAATACCTCAATCAGACGGCGATTCCCGGCCTGCGGTTTTTGAAAGTTTCCAACCCGGAACACTCCCTTCCGGAGTTCAACAATCCTTTTCTTTGCCTGATCGTGCAAGGCGGAAAGTCCGTGATGATCGGGGATGCGGTGTACTCCTACCAGAAGGGCGAGTACCTCCTTTTTGCCCTGAATATGCCCTTTGTCGGGATGGTTGCCGAAGCCTCGGCAGAGGAGCCCTTGTACTGCCTGCACCTTGATATCGACATGCCGCTGATTGCCGAGCTGCTCATGGATGAGCGGCTCAGGATTGATTTCACCAAAGATACGACAACGACAGGCGTTTACCTGGACAAGGCAGACGGTAATCTGTCCAATGCGCTTTTGCGGCTGGTGTCACTGCTGGATACGCTGCGGGAAGCGGCTTTTTTAGCGCCCATGTACATCCGGGAAATCCATTACCGCCTGTTGCGCTCCGAACAGGGCCGACAGCTTGCCTCGCTTTCCATGCCCAGCAGCAATATCCGCAAGATCGGGCGGGTCATCTCTTACATCAAGGAAAATTTCCAGGACCCCCTGCGCATGGACGACCTGGCCAGCATTGCCGGCATGAGTGTTTCCTCCTTTCACCAGCATTTCAAGCGGTTTACCATTTCCACGCCGTTGCAGTTCCAGAAACAGCTGCGCCTGATGGAAGCCCGGCGGATCATGGCCACGGAAAACATCGATGCCACGGCAGCTGCTTTCAAGGTGGGTTACCAGAGCCTTTCCCAGTTCAGCCGCGAGTATCACCGCATGTTTGGCAATTCCCCGTCACGCGACATCAAAAATATCCGGGATTCCGCATTGGGAAATACGTTGCGCAACAATAAAGGGCTGGCCTGACGCCGTGCAGGCCCTGCTGGAAAACAGCAGATTATCCGGCGGTTTTCAGCATGTTAGGCAGCCAGAGCGGGTTGTTGGGTTTCACCAGTGATTTTTCCGTTTCCCCTGTCTTTTGCGGGTTGTCCCGATCATCGCTGTATTGGATTTTCTAGGTGTAGAAAAACAGTTCTGTGCCTGTCTGGGCACGCATCACATGCGTGATTTCCTTCACCGCGCCGCTGGGGTAATAGTCATACGCAATATACTGGATCGGCATAGTGACCACCCGGTTGACCCGGTAGGCTCGGCTTCCATTCTCACCCGTGCTGATGAGGGCGCGGAAGTAGCTTTTGGCGAAGGGCGCCTTATCCAGCGAAAATTCCGTCATTTCCCCCCCTTTTTTCCGGTAGACAGATACTCCCGGCTCCCTGTCCAACAGGCGCATGGCCGAGAGCGTTTTCTCATCCGTGATATTTTCCCTGTCCACCAGGTGCCTCAGAAGGATTTTCTTTTTAAAAACAATTTCCTTTTTCCCATCCGGCAGTGCCAGCGACTCCAGCAGGTAGCCGTGAAAGGGCCACACACCGCCCTCGGGCCGTGCAAAATGGCTTGCCACAGAAACCGGAATCGCTTTTTCAGCCGTAAGCCAGGGTTTTGCCGGATTGGCCATCGTCGTATTGGTCGGTGCAGCCCAGTCGCCAATCCAGTACCACCGGTTTACCTCAATGTTGCCGCTTTCAATGCGGTCGATCATGCGCAGATTTTCCGGGGAGGCGGTGGTTTGCATGGCCTGGCCGGATACCGCATTATTTCCATCCGCTGCGCATGCCGCATGGAGGAAAAAAGCCGGGAGAACGGAAAAGAAGAGAGCAGGCAAAAGAAACGGGCGAAAAAAGGCTTTCATGGCGTCTCCACGGCAAATGAATCATTCCGGACGGCGGGGCTTGCTGCATTCTAGCATGTCCCTTTCAGGGGACTGGCAAGGCTGATCGAGATCACCTTAAAACCTCATTCACAGGGTAAAATAGTCACATGCCAACCATCATTGCATTTGAGACCTCATCTGATACCGCTTCCGTTTCCCTGATGAAAGCGGACGGTTCCATCCAGACCTGTGCAAGCCAGGGGGTGACAACGCATTCGCAGACCATCCTGCCCATGATCCAGGCACTCCTGGCAGACGCAAAGCTGGCCGTGGCAGATTGCGATGCCATCGCTTTCGGATGCGGTCCCGGTTCCTTTACCGGCGTCAGGACAGCCTGCGGTGTGGCCCAGGGTCTTGCCTTTGGCGCTGCTCTGCCACTTATTCCCGTTGTGAGCCTCATGGCCATGGCCGAGGCCTGCCGGATAGACCATCGGGCGACCGATGTGCTGGCCATACTGGACGCCCGCATGAAAGAAGTGTACTGGGCACAGTACCGCCATGATGAAAACGGGTCCTGGCAGACGGTTATTGCGCCGCGCATCACCCCGCCTGAAGCTGTCATGCCTGAGGGGCGGCCTGACGCCTGCGGCAATGGCCTCATCGCGTATGCCGATGCCCTTGATTTGCTTCCTGTTGCTGTCAGGCACACAGATATCATCCCTGGCAGCACTGCCGTTGCCATCCTGGGCAAAGCCGCATACCAGCGGGGAGAAACCATCTCCGCGCATGATGCCAGCCCGCTTTACCTCAGGAACAAGGTAGCTTATACCACCGAAGAGCGTCGCATCATGAAAGAAGGGGTGGGGGCATGTTGAGAAAACACGCCATCGACACCTACGAGGAAACGGCGGGCATGATGCCTGGAGCAGACATTCCCATGATATTCCGGCAGATGCACATTGATGATGCTTTCGAGATCCATGCCATCGAGACCCGGATTTTCCCTTTTCCCTGGTCCGAGGCTGGCTTTGCCAATTCCGTTGCCTGGGGCTACAACTGCCAGGTCATGTGCGAGGAAGCAAACGGCAGGATAGCCGGCTACTTCATTCTCATGACGTCCATCGATGAGGCCCATCTCCTGACCATCGGCTTAAAAGCCAGCATGCACGGCATGGGCTATGGCCGCATGCTCCTTGACCGCGCCCTCCAGACCGCACGCGAGCATGGCATGGTATCCATGCTGCTGGAAGTGCGCCCGTCCAATACCGGCCCGCAGGAGATGTATAAAAAATACGGTTTCAGGGAAATCGGCATCCGCAAAAACTACTACCTCGATGTGGACAATACCCGCGAGGATGCCATTGTCATGAGGATGATGCTATGAGCAGCTTAAAGAGCAGGGCGCGCATCTTAGAGGAAATGGGTATTGGCCCGGAGTGGCAACTGCGCGGCAGGGCAGCCGCACCCGAATCCGTCCCTGAAACCGTCACCGTCACACTCGATGAACCATCACCCGTTTCCCGGGCGGAAACAGCCCCTGATCCCCTGGCAGGTCCTGAGCCGGGGTCTGATGCCTGGCTGGCGCCAACATACCCTTCCGAGATCCTGCCTGAGCCACAGGACATTGCCAGTTGGGAAGCGCTGGTTGAGACAATCCGGGGCTGCACCCGCTGTACCCTGTGCGAAACGCGGACCAATACCGTGCCCGGTGTGGGCGATACCAGTGCTGAATGGCTCTTTATCGGCGAAGGTCCCGGCTACCATGAAGACCAGCAGGGCGAGCCCTTCGTGGGCCGCTCCGGCATGCTGCTGGACAACATGATGGCTGCGCTGGGCATCAAACGGGGCAGCAACGCCTACATCGCCAACATCGTCAAATGCCGCGCCAGCGACGAGCGCAAAAAGGACAGGCCGCCCACCGAGGAAGAGGCCGCCATGTGCATGCCGTATCTCCAGTGGCAGATCGCGAATATCAGGCCCAAAGTCATCATCGCCCTGGGCAAGACAGCTGCCGTTGGCCTTTTGAACACCGACCGCGACATCACCATGGCTGCCATGCGCGGTAAAGTACACCGTTTGCCTGTGGCTGGCAGCGAAGTGCCACTGATTGTCACCTACCATCCCGCATACCTCCTGCGCACTCCGATGGCCAAAAAGCAGGCCTGGGCTGATCTGTGCCTGGCGATGGAAACCATCGACACGGCCGGCTGAAAGCGCACGTCAGGGTAATGGCGGACATGAAAAACCATGAACGATGGCCGCTGATTTTATCAACCTGACAACAGACAATCTCTTCACCGAGCATCTATGCTGTATTATCCGCAGCAGAGAGTCCTATCCGGGTATTGAGGCCAAACGGCAATGGCTTGCCGACAGGCTCAAAGAAGGCCATGTTTTTAGAAAACTGGATGAAAAGGCGACAGTTTTTATTGAGTATGCACCGCTTGAAACCGCCTGGGTTCCCGTGACGGGGGACAACGGGTTTTACGTGTATTGCCTGTGGGTACTGGGAAGCCACAAGGGAAAAGGGCAAATCCGGCATCTGTATGCTCGGGGCAGACAATTTATTACGATAGGCAATGCCCCTTTATCGGGCAAAACATCGGGATGATAAAGCAGTATTGCGAAACGAATGACGTTCCTGCCGATTTCATTGAAGTGGATACCCTGCAAAAAGCAAAGGCATTGCCTTGTGTTTTCAATAACTGGGCGGTGTTTTACGATGGACGTTTCAGGACAGTGAATCTGCTGGATGTCGCTTACCTGAAGCGAATGCTCAAAAAATAACTCCTCGCCAGGGTTGCGTACCCGTGTTTTCAGGTTCATGTGGCTGGAAAAAGTTCCGGTTTTTCGTGCGAGAGGACGTGGCCCCTTCACTCAATCCGGCTTTGTGATGAAGCCCAGCTTTTTGATCCCCGCCCGCTGGGCGGCGGCCATCGCCTTGACCACGCTGCCGTATTCGGCATGCGTATCGCCCCGTATCTGGATTTCCGGCTGGTCTTCCTGTGCCGCCAGTGCTTCAAGGCGTGCATCGAGTGCCGCTTCCGTGAGCGCTTCCCCGTCCCAGAGAATCGTGCCATCTTTGGCAATGGCTATCGTGACCGTGGAGAGTTCAATGACGTTGGGTTGGTTTTGCGCTTGCGGAAGCTCCAGCGTGACCGTATGCGTCAGCACAGGCACCGTCAGGATGAAAATAATCAACAGCACCAGCATGACGTCCACCAGCGGCGTCACGTTGATTTCACTCATCACTTCATCGTCATTTTCCAGTCCGCCGCCAAAAGCCATTCTATGCCCTCCCGGCGATATTTACCGGCGCTTTCGTATCCGTTGCCTCAAGAGGGGCGCCTGTCAGGAAATACGCATGAAGCTGCCGGGCAAAGCGGTTCATCCGGCCGATTGCCCGCCGGTTTGCCCGTACCAGCGCGTTGTAGGCCAGCACAGCGGGAATAGCCACTGCCAAGCCTAGCGCTGTCATGATAAGCGCTTCGCCTACAGGCCCCGCCACCTTGTCGATGCTGGCCTGGCCTGTCGCGCCAATACTGACGAGGGCATGGTAAATCCCCCATACTGTGCCCAACAGGCCGATAAAAGGCGAGGTGGAGCCCACAGACGCCAGGATGGACAGGCCGCTTTGCAGGCGCAGGGTGTTTTCATCAATGGCACCGCGCAGGCTTTCCGTCAGCAGGTCCGGCAGGGAAATCTGGCTCTTGAGGTTTTCTCCCCGTGCGCTGTGGTGGCGCATCGTCAGTTCGCCCTCGGTTGCAAGATAAAGGAAGGGGTTGTCCTGTCCTTCACGGGAAAGTGCGGCAATACCCTCATCAAGATCGCGGGCCGCCCAGAAGGCAGCGGTTTCATCAGCCATTTTGCGAAATGCGAGGGCCCGCATGGTCCGGGTGACGATGATATACCAGGAGGCGACAGACATCACCAGCAAGAGAAGGGCAATTCCCTTGATCAGCAGGTCACCCTGGTTCCATAGCGCAATGAGTGTCATGTCGGCTGAAAAGTAAGGGCAGTAGTAAAAACAAAGCCATCATATCAGGATCAGGCGCATCACTGAAGATTTGGGGTAACCCTGATTGGCAGTATAGTGGCAATTTACGGCCTGTCACTTGCGCAGGATAAAAGCAGCACATGCGGCCAGCCGGCATCATGAGGGAACGGAAAGCGCCAGCCTTATTCTTGCCGACATGCCTTTCATGCATTACGCCGGGGCAGGCAGGACGAAAATGGATATGGAAATGCTGCACGTGAATGAACTGTTCGACAGCGAGGAAGACATCCTGATCGGCGGTGGCGAGATCCGGTGGGATGCCCTGGGAGAAAACAGTGACGGGGCATTGGGCTCAGCCCTCATTAATTTGCCTGCTGATACAGGGCGGGGAACTGTTCTGAGGGGCGGGCCGTCAACGCCCCGTCTGCACGTGCCGTATCGCATCCGGCTGGCCGTTTCTCGCCGCGATCTCATACCAGTAGCGGGCCATGTGTTTGTCCCGTTCCACCCCCAGGCCATTCTGGTAAATAAACGCCATCCGGTACTGCGATTCCACGTCTCCCTTGTTGGCAGCCAGCCGGAACCATCTTAACGATTGCCCGTAGCTCTGGGTAATGCCGTCACCATCAAAGAGCGTGAGGCCGATCCGGTAAAGCGACGTGGTGTCGGCGTAAAGTGCCATGGTTTCCGGCTGGAAGGTTTCGCACTGCACATGCGTGGGCTTCACGCAGGCGTTTTCCAGTTCCTTCAAGCGTGCTATCGCATTTGCATTGCCGATACCGGCGCCAATGATATACAGGCGGTATGCCTCGTTCCAGTTCTGCATGACGCCCCGGCCCTTTTCATACATGCCTGCGAGATTGAAGATCGCTTTCACATGTCCGCTGGCCGCCGCAGTCTGGATAAGGGCAACAGCAGACTGGTATTCGGGTCTGACGCCTTCGCCCATCGGATAAAGATAGGAGAGGTCATACTGCGCAAATGCATTGCCCTGCTGTGATGCTTTGTTTAACCATACCCAGGCCAGGTCCGTATCCTTTTTCAGGCCACGCCCCGTCAGGTAGGCGTGCCCGATCCAGTACTGCGACAGGGCGTCATTCAATTCATTGGCTTTTCTGAAGACTTCAGGTGAGAGCTTCGGGTCGGACAGCGCATTGATCTGCGTTGCCGAGTCCTGTGCATCCATACGGGCAATCGCACTGGGGCTGCCCAGCGTTACCGCGCTCTGAAGCCAGCGGCGGGCTTGCCCCGGATTTTTCTCTACCCCCTGGCCGTTTTCATACAGCACGCTGATGCCATACTGCGACATGCGGTCTCCCTTGTCCGCGAGGATTTTTCCCCAGTGAAATGCCTTCTCATAGTCGCGTTTGAGCTGGCTTCCATCCGTATACAGGGCAGCCAGCATGTACTGCGCACGGGAATGTCCCTGTTCGGCAGCACGAAGCAGCCAGGTTTCAGCCATTTTGTAATTCCGTGTGACCAGCGTGCCGTCGAGATAGGTGATGCCGAGCAAAAATTGTGCGGACGCATCGCCGTTTGCCGCTTCCTCCTCAATGGTCTGCGCCTGCACCGGAAGCAGCACCAGCGAAAAAAGCAAAAGCAGGGTTTTCAGCAGGGAAGCAAGGCGATAAGAAGCGATGGGCATGCTGATCCTCCTGGGTGAGACGGGCAAGGACAATGGATGAGGCTCAAGATAACATACCGCCAGGCCATCAGAAAGGGGAAAAAGCAAAGTGTTTTGCAAAATCCCGTATGTCAGCCGTGGTGACGCGACGGCAAGCTTAGTCCGTCAGGGAGAATTTCACTGCCTGCGTATACCAGTAAGGGACAGGCGTATCGCCCTGGCGGGCAGGGAGGTAACGCCATTTTTTCACCGCTTCCATCGCGGCATTATCCAGCCTGGAATAGCCGCTGGATTTTTTCAGCCGGACATCAGCCACTTCGCCGGTGGCAAGCACATGGACAGAAAGCGATACCGTTCCTTCTTCACCCATACGGCGGGATGCAGCAGGATATTTCGGTTTCGGGTTGTAAGCGCCGGGCGCGTCCACCCGTGGCGAAAAGAAAGCGCCGCTTCCGCCACCGCCACCAGCCCCGCCTGCTGCACCGGTATTGTCCGCCTTTGCCGCGGCATCCCCGGTGCCGTGCGTGGATGCGGTGCGGCTTGCCCCGCCGGCAGTATTGGCCGAACCGGTTTTTTCCGCGGTTTCAGCTGTTTTGCTTTCTGTCGAATGCTTTTTTGTGACCTGCTGCTCAGTGCGTCTTTCCGTTTTCTGGACGGCAGGGGCGGCACCTGCCAGGCTTGCAGCAACGCCGGAAGTTTGTCCTTCTCCTGATGATGACGCATCAGACAGCAGGATACCCATCATTGGGGGGGTAATGGCAGGGGAAGAGGGTGCGTTTGCCATCAGCATCCAGGCCACCAGCAGCGCATGCGTACCGAGTACGCCAGCCAGCACCGGCCAGGAAAGGCGGGTGCGAAAGCGCCTGTCATCAGAATAAAGCGGTGAAACCGGCATCCTTGCTCCCGCGCCCTGTGTTTATCAGTGTTTGTGCTCGCCAATCAGGTAAAGTGAATCCTTGACCTTCTGGTTGGCGGCATGCCAACGTATGACGGCAAACATTGTGGCCGCAACAAAAAGGCCGAAAATCACGATGATGGTATGAATATCCAGGTCCAGCATGATCATGAAGCCGTACATCATCAGCATCGTCACGATCGACAGATTTTCATTGAAATTCTGCACCGCGATCGAGTGGCCTGCGGAAAGCAGCACATGGCCGCGATGCTGGAGCAGGGCGTTCATCGGAACCACAAAGAAACCAGCCAGAAGGCCAATCAGTATCAGGAGCGGATAAGCCACCCAGATCGACGTGACCAGTGTCATGATCATCACGACAAAACCCATGGCCATACCCAGCCACATCACATTCAGTGATTTTTTCAGCGGTATCAGGCGGGCAGCGCCAATGGCGCCGGCAATCACGCCGATTGCAAATATGCCCTGTAAAAAGGCGGCCTTGTCCAGTGTGAGCCCCAGCGCATCACCCGCCCATTTGAGCACGATAAACTGCAGGGTGGCCCCGGCGCCCCAGAAAAGCGTGGTCACCGCCAGTGAAATCTGCCCCAGCTTGTCTTTCCAGAGAGTCGTGAAGCTGTGGTAAAAGCCCTTGAAGAGCAAAATGGGGTTGCGTGGCTGCCGCTCATAACGCGCGCCCGTATCGGGTATGCGCAGGTTGAATGCCGCCGCAAGCCCATAGATAAACATGACGATCATCAGTGCAGCCGTTGAGCGCAATTCCAGGAAGGGGAAGGCGTGTTCCAAAAGCCAGGTCGACACCGTGAAATTGATCAGGATGCCGCCCAATACCGTACCCAGAATGATCGAGGTTACCGTCATGCCCTCAAGCCAGCCGTTTGCCATGACGAGTTTTTCAGGTGGAATAAACTCCGTGATAATGCCGTACTTTGCCGGGGAATAGGCTGCCGCGCCAAAACCCACCACGCAGTATGCCAGGAGGGGGTGCACACCAATAAAAAAGAGCGAGCAGCCGAAAATTTTGATGGCGTTCGTGATGAACATCACCCGTCCCTTGGGCATCGAATCGGCAAAAGCACCGACAAAGGCAGCAAGGCCGACATAGGAAAGAACGAAGAGCTGCCGGAGCATCGGCGTCATCCAGTCGGGCGCATGGATCTCGGCTAACATTGATATGGCGACAAGCAGCAGGGTATTGTCAGCGAGCGAAGAAAAAAACTCCGCCGCCATGATGTTATAAAAACCGGGCCTCATGGATTTTCTGGATTGGTATTAAGAAGTCTGCCTGAAGTTATAACACGAAAGTTGTGCAAATCCGAATTTTTTCCCGGGGAAATAGATGAGATTTATTTCATATGCTGGAGTAAAATGGCATCTTGTTTCTCACCAAAAGCAGGGCGTACTTACTGTTAAAAGCCGGAAAATCATGTCCAGACCACTCATTGCTTACATTGATATAGCTGCCATGCAGCACAATCTTTCCGTTGTCCGCAAAGAGGCACCCCGTTCCAGTATCTGGGCCGTGGTCAAGGCCAACGGATACGGCCACGGACTGGAGCGGTGCGCGAGGGCTTTTATCGAAGCGGATGGCTATGCCTTAACCGAAATCGAAGCGGCTGTGCACCTGCGTGACCTGGGCTACAAAAAGCCGATTTTGTTGCTGGAAGGCTTTTTCAGCGAGCATGAACTGCCCGTCATCGCCCACTACGATCTCGAATTTGCCGTCCATTCCGAAGAACAGATTGCCATGCTGGAGTCCAAGGTGGGGGCGCCACGCCTGAAAGTCCATCTCAAGATGAACACGGGCATGAATCGTCTCGGCTTCAAGCCAGACCAGTACCGCGCCGCCTATGATCGCCTGAAAGCGCTGCAGTCGGTGCAATCCATTTCGCTCATGACACACATGGCAAACGCCGAGATCGCCGCACATCCGCAACTGGCGGTTGCCGAACAGATGCGCCGCTTTGAAGAAGGCGCCAAAGGCATGGACGAACCGAGAAGCCTCTCCAATTCGGCGACCCTCCTTTTGCACCCCGAGATTTTTTCCAATTGGGTGCGCCCCGGCATCATGCTCTATGGCGGCACGCCCGGCGGAAAAACCGCAGAAGCATTTGGCGTAAAGCCTGCCATGACACTCACCAGCGAACTCATTCAGATACTCGATATCGACAAGGGCGAAGCCATTGGCTACGGTAGCCAATATGTTGCGCCGCACCCGATGCGCATCGGGGTGGTGGCGTGCGGCTATGCCGATGGTTACCCGCGCAGCGCCCCGGAAGGCACGCCCATCCTTGTTGATGGCATCAGGACGCGCCTGGTGGGTCGCGTTTCCATGGATATGATCACCGTTGACCTCACCTCGATCCCTGATGCCCATTTCGGCAGCGCGATCGTGCTCTGGGGAGACGGGCTACCCATCGATGAAGTGGCCGAAGCCGCAGGAACCGTCGGCTACGAACTTATGTGCGCACTTTCCCTCAGGCCCCACATCGTGGAGCGCTGATGGCCAAAGCCAAAACGAATTACACCTGCACCGAATGCGGAGGCACCAGCAGCAAGTGGGCAGGACAGTGCAGTGCCTGCGGGCAGTGGAATACCCTGGTCGAAACCGTCATCGAAAAAGCCGCCAACCGTTTTTCCGGACAGCACAAGGGACTGGCCGGTGCGGCACCCGTGCAGAATCTGGCAGAAATCGACGCACAGGACGTGCCACGCATCATCACCGGCATCGATGAATTTGACCGGGTATTGGGCGGCGGGCTGGTGCCGGGCGGTGTCGTCCTCATCGGCGGAGACCCCGGTATCGGCAAATCAACGCTGCTTTTGCAGGCGCTGGCCAATCTTGCCCAGCTTCACAGGGTGCTCTATGTGAGCGGCGAAGAATCCGGGGCCCAGATTGCGCTCAGGGCAAAACGCCTTGCGCTGCCGACGCGTGACCTGCAATTGCAGGCCGAAATCCAGCTCGAAAAAATCCTTGCAACCATCAGCGACCAAAAGCCCGATATTGCTGTCATCGACTCCATCCAGACCCTCTATTCCGACGCCCTGACATCCGCACCCGGATCTGTCGCCCAGGTAAGGGAAACCGCCGCACAGCTGACCCGCATGGCCAAGCAGACCGGTACCAGCATCATCCTCGTCGGTCACGTTACCAAGGAAGGCTCTCTGGCCGGGCCGCGCGTGCTCGAACATATCGTCGATACCGTGCTTTACTTCGAGGGAGATGCCCATTCCAGCTTTCGCCTCGTCAGGGCATTCAAGAACCGCTTTGGCGCCGTCAACGAGATCGGCGTTTTTGCCATGACAGAGACGGGCCTGAAAGGCGTATCCAATCCTTCCGCGCTCTTTTTGTCACACCATGAAAAACAGGTGCCGGGCGCCTGTGTCATGGTCACCCAGGAAGGCATGCGCCCGCTGCTGGTCGAAATCCAGGCGCTCGTCGATGCCTCACCGCTGCCCAATGCCCGCCGTCTTTCGGTGGGGCTTGAGCACAACCGCCTGGCTATGCTGCTGGCTGTGCTGCACCGGCATGCAGGCATTGCCGCCTATGACCAGGACGTCTTCATCAATGCCGTCGGGGGTGTGCGAATCACCGAACCGGCAGCCGATCTGGCCGTGCTGCTGGCCATCCATTCCTCACTGCGCAACCGTCCCCTGCCCAGGGGGCTCGTAGTATTTGGTGAAGTCGGCCTGGCAGGTGAAATCCGTCCCGCGCCACGCGGCCAGGAGCGCCTGCGCGAAGCCGTCAAGCTGGGATTTTCCACCGCCATTATCCCGAAAGCCAACGCCCCCAAACAGAAGCTGGAAGGCATGACCATCATCGCGGTCGAAAGGATCGACGAGGCGTTGCAACGTCTCGGTGAAATTCAATAAGACTGGCTAATCTCCTTCGGGGTTTTTGCCTTTTTCTCTTCGGCTTCAAAAAATCATCAAAAACTGCGTGTGGGACCCACTCCATAACCCGCACTGACACTCGCTTTCCGAGCGACAGGACAAACATTCGAACAAACCGTCAGAAGGACCTTGACAGCAGGGTATAACGGTGTTGTACAAGTGATTCGTGCTCATGTAACGGGGTTATTGGGACATGGCTTGTCACAGGCCGTGCCGGAGTCAGCCAGAAAACCGTCAGTTGAATTCGGACAGAATCTGTCTTTAGGTGCACTTGGCGAAATAGCAGCAGAATACATCATGCAGGCCGCAGAAAACGGCAATGTTGTTCATGAGGGTGATATCGCCTGGTAGCTTGTTGAAGCATTCATCAGCGGGCCGGATGGCATATGGCATGCTCATCCGGCCTTTTTGTGTTCAGCATGAAAATATGGCAAGATCATTAACGGGAAGCGTCCGTTTTCAGCAACCGACAAATGAAACAGGAGAGCAATATGTTTGCATCGGCAAGCGCGAGAATCACCGGCCAGGTTGGTGCCCGCGTACTGAAAATCGTCTGTGCCGCTTTCATGGTGTACGCTTTTTTCTTCAGTACCCCCGCTTATGCAACCCTTCTTGATGAGGGTGTCACCTATTTCCAGCAGGGCGACTATGAAAAAGCCTATCCCCTGTTACTCAAAGCCGGACGAGAAGGTGATTCGGATGGTTATGTCGGTATAGCCACCATGTATCGGGATGGGCTGGGTTTATCCAGAGATTTGTCCAAGGCGGCAGACTATTATCTCAAGGCTGCTGAACTGGGTGATGCAGGGGCACAATTCAATGTCGCCCTGCTGCACCAGAAAGGGTGGTGGGGCGTCAAACAGGATTATCAAATGGCCGCAGGGTGGTACCAGAAAGCGGCTGACCAGGGATTCGCCGATGCACAGGCAAACCTTGCGTATCTCTACCGGAGCGGCGATGGCGTCAAGCGCGATTATAAAAAGGCTTATGACCTGCTCATGAAAGCGGCCAGCCAGGGTAACGCCATGGCGCAATTTAATCTCGGAGCTATGCATGATCACGCTGAGGGGCTGAAACAGGATTCTGTTGAAGCGGTCAAATGGTATCGCCTCGCATCAGACCAGGGATATGCCGAAGCCCAATATAACCTGGGACAGGCTTATTACGATGGCTTGGGTGTCAAGCAGGATGACAAAAAGGCGCTGGAATGGTATCTCAAGGCCGCAGTACAAGGTGATGCCAAAGCACAGAACAATGCAGGTGCTTTCTACAAGGCCGGGGTCGGCACAGAAGAAAACCCCGCAGAAGCCTTCAAGTGGTTCGGAAAGGCGGCGGCACAAAACCTGCCCATGGGGCAGTTCATGCTGGGCTATTGTTATGAAACCGGGTACGGGGTAAAAGCGGACAAGGACAAGGCCAGAGCGCTTTACAGGAAGGCTGCCTCACAGAGCAACAAGGAGGCGCAGGAGAGGCTGAAGGAGTTGAAGTAAGTTCTTCCACTCCTGTTTCATACAATACCCAGAGGAAAAAGGCTTATGGAAAAAGAGGTGTGTCTGCAAGCCCCTAATCCTGCATCCAGGGCAGGCCGCGATAGCGCCAGCCATTGGTTGAGCCGCGCTGCCGGTTTTCGTCCAGCGTACCTTCAAATCCCTCATCCAGATTATAAGCAGCGGTATAGCCTGCGCGTGTCATGGCTTCTGCCGCGCCAACCGAGCGCTGGCCGCTTCGGCACAGCAGGATAATCGTTTTATCCTTGGGCAGCGTTTTTTCGATTTCATTGATAAAGCTGGGGTTGCGGATCATCGAAAGACCGCACATCCAGGGCACATGCGTGGAATTGGCCACCCGCCCGACAAACTTGTATTCCTCGAGCGTACGGACATCCACAATGACCGCTTCACCAGCTTCAGCCAGTGCCCAGGCTTCTTCCGGGGTGATGGCACCGGCGCACATCAGGTTTTGCGCGGCACCGCGCTCTCGGGCTCTAGCCAGAATCGTCTCTTTTGTTTCATCAGAAACAGACGGTTTTGGGGATACGGCTTCATTCATAAGAGGTGAACCAGAAGAGGTGCGTGTTTCAGACATACAGATTTTACCTCGGGCTTATTCCTGTCAAACCTGTCCAGGGTAATGGCTTGTATTTCATGCATCCTTGGCATTGTTAAACACAGGTTAATAATTTAACAATTGAAATTAATGCAATATTATCATAAATGCATGATTTTCATTTTCGTCGGATGATGACGAAAAAACAATCAGACTTTGGTACTAGACCCTGCCTTCATTAATTGGCCTGCTGCAAAGCTGCTTTTCCCCGCCTGCCTTCGTTGCCGTGCCAAAATTGAACTTGCCGTATGTTCAATACGCCTTTGTCCAATGTTGTCACAGCGCCTTGACAGACAAGAAAAATCAGCCTTTCGCGAACGACAAATTAATGAGGGCAGAGTCTGGATTGCCGTTTGTTAATACAAACAGGTAACGGGCATTTGTCAGGCTAAGCCTACCCCCAATCTCCTGCCAGCACACAGGCGGCGGCCTGTACGCCGCTTCTGGCAGCGGATTCCAGCGTGCCGGGGTATTCAGAGCGGACATAATCACCAGCAAAAACCAGGCCAGGCAGCCCGCTTTTCATTTCCGGGCGGACAAGCGCAGGCTTGCAGACAAAGGTTGCCTGCCGTTCGGATACCGTTTGCGCCCATAAGGGGAAAGCCAGCTGCGGCATCTTCAATTGGTCTGCCAGCTGTCGGGCGACATCTGCTTCCAGTGCCTGGCGGGTAAGGGATGAAGTGGAAGAGGATGTGCTGATCACCACGGCAAAAATACCGGCGTGCGCGACATCCAGCCAGCCCCGGTCAAACACGAATTGCCCCCATTTGCCTGATTGCGCATCATCTTTGAGCGCAAAAAAAGCGCGAGGCAGCCGGGTATCAGGCGAATAGCCGAAATAGCAGGTATGGATGGGTTCAAATTCCAGCGCGTCAAAGCGCACCATATCCATCTGGCGGGAGAGCAGGGTCGATGCGGCAGCGGCAGAAGTCGCCACGACAACCGCATCAAAAACCTCACTATCCACTTCCCATCCGGCAGGGGTTTGGCAAAGCGAACGCACCGTTTTTCCTTCAATCACCGTGCTGCCCCGCTGGCGGACAAATGCCAGTGCCGGGTCGGGGAAAAGTGCTGAAAAATCCAGCCTGGGGATCAGCATGTCCGATGCGGCGCGTCTTGCACCGATACTGTCGCGCAGAATATTCAGAAAAATCTGTGCGGAAGCCTGTTCCGGCAGCGTATTCAAGGCTGAGATGCAAAGCGGTTTCCATAAAAGCCGGTACAGCCGTACCGTCTGGTCAAAACGCTCTAAAAGCGTGGTGACCGCGCAATCTTCATTGAGTGTCCAGTTTATCCAGCGTGCTGCCGAGGTAAAGCGGGCAAGCGCTATCTTATCCGCCATTTCCAGGCCATCAGCCCTGAGAAGGGCGCCCAGCAAATGAAGCGGCGCAGGCAGGGCTGATGTCACAAAAGCCATGCCATCCGTTCCTGGCGGGTAGCACATCTGAAGCGGCAGGCGCAGAAGGGCGGTATCGGGATTGACCCCCACCTTTTTCATCAGGCGCAGCGTCTCGGTATAGGCGCCAAGGAGAATATGCTGGCCGTTGTCCAGCGTCCTGCCGTCAGCCTCCACGCGCCGGGCGCGCCCGCCGGGTGTCGTGCGGGATTCAAAGACCGTAACGGCGGCGCCTGCGTCTGCCAGCGCTACCGCCGCAGCACATCCTGCCCAGCCGGCGCCAATGACAGCAACCTTTTGCTGGTCAGTTACGGACATACGCTTTCCAGGCCAGCCACAGCTTGTTAAGCGGCGAGAGCGAGGTGCGCTTTTCAAGCACCCTGAAACCGCCTGCCTCTATCTTGACCAGCAGCGCCCGGTAAATTTCTGCCATGATGAGCCCCGGTTTCTGGGCCTTCCTGTCTTCGCGCGGCAAAAGGGCAAACGCTTCATCATAGGCCGCATGTGCCCGCTTTGCCATGAATGCCATGTACCGGGCAAAGTTTTCCGTGTGCTTTAAGTTCAGGATATCGTCTGTGCTCACGCCAAACTGTGCCATTTCATCCTCCGGCAGGTAAATCCGCCCCAGCCGGACATCATCCCCCACATCCCGGATAATATTCGTCAGTTGGAAAGCCAGTCCCAGTTTTTCCGCATACACCATCGTCTGCGGCTGTGTCGCGCCGAAAATATTCGCAGCAAGCAGGCCCACAACGCCTGCCACGTGCCAGCAGTAAGAAGAGAGTGCCTCAAAATCCGGGTATTTTCTCTGGTTTAAGTCCATCTGCATCCCGTCAATCAACGCATGCAGGTGTTTTCCCTGGATGTTGTACACCGGCAGGTGAGGGTAAAGCGCGACCGTAACCGGATGGGACGGCTGTCCGGCAAGCATCGCATCAATCTCGTGGCGCCAGTCGGTAAGCAATTCCTGGGCCAGTGCCATATCCTCACACTCATCCACTACGTCGTCAATCTCGCGGCAGTACGCATACAGCGCCGTAATCGCCCGGCGCCGCTCGGGGGAGAGGAAACGGAAGCTGGTATAAAAGCTGGAGCCACTCTCGGCCGCTTTTTTCTGGCAGTACGCGTCAGGAGACATGAAAGGCAAAAAACATCAACAAATCGAATGCTGCGATTATCGCGCAAAAACAGGGTTTCAACAAAACTGCTGTCCATGCCCGCTGTAGACATGGACAAGAGGAGCGTTTGGCGACAAAATAAGCAGCATTCATCATGCTATAGAGTGGACGTGGACCCGTCATGAAAAACATCCTGCGTTTCCCGGCTTTTGCCTTCCTGTTTGCCGTATTCCTGCTGCTACATGGCTGTGCCAGAAGCCAGGCCGCGCCCCAGTTGAAAGAAGGCGACATCCTCTTCCAGATAACCGACTCACCGCAGAGCAGGGCCATCCAGTTGGGCACCGGCTCCGAATACACCCATTGCGGCATCGTCCTCGAAAAGGATGGAAAACTCCAGGTATTTGAAGCCGTCAGCCCCGTCGGATGGGCACCGCTGGACCAGTGGATCAGGCGGGGCGTGAAGGGCCACTATGTCGTCATGCGGCTAAAGGATACGAGTGTGCTGACACCCGAAGTCATCAAGTCCATGCGGGTTGACACCGCCAACTTTGCCGGAAAAGACTACGATCTCCTTTTCCAGTGGTCAGACCTCAGGATCTACTGCTCCGAGCTGGTCTGGAAACTCTACAAGCGAAACGCGAAAATCGAGCTTGGTCCTATCAGGACCTTTGCCGATTATGATCTTGACCATGCCGCCGTACGGAAAATCATCAAGGAGCGCTACGGGAGGGATTTCAGGCTGGATGAAAAAGTCGTTGCCCCGTCGGATATCGTGAAGAGTGATTTGCTGGAAGTAGTAAAGGGGGGATAGGGCTGTAGCGCGACGGCAGGCGCGTTTTTTGTCCTTCGCTTGTGTTGTTTGCTACGATGGGATTAGCCCTCAATAGAACGTCATAAAGTGGGTGGCTGACCCACGGCAGGTTACTTTTTGTCTTGCCTGTACAGACAGCCGTCTGCGAAGCTCCAGTCCCTCCTTACAGCCCCGGCTGCGGCGTAATCGCGGACTATAGAAGAGAAGTGACACCACTGCGTGGTGTGAGATGCCTCTGCTGCGCAGACGGCATGGCAACAGAGCCGCCATTGGAAAAAGCAGGCATAGCGAAGAGTCGTAGCGTGTGCTGAGCCTTTGGCGAAGCGCACGAACACAAGCTGGCAAAAAAAGAGCACTCACCCTTGCCGTGCGTACCTCGTGCGCCGCACTGCGTTTGGCACACGCTACACATCCAGGCAGGGTAAGAGTAGCCACCCTTCTTATGATGCTATCTCGAGGTGTCTCTCATCGTAGACACGTGTCCTTGCGAAGGACAGCCGGTCGTCGCGCAAAAAAGATCACAGATCCTCATCTATCAGTTCCCCTCTGACAGCCATTGCCAGAAATTCCGTCAACGAAGGGGCAATTACCTTGACCTCATCAATATCCAGATCACCAAAATTCACGCAGGCAATGGCCGGACCGGCAGGGGTGCGGTAGTCCAGCAGAAAACAGATGGGGCCGCCATCCGAGCCAAAGGGCACAAATGCCTCTCCCAGGTAATGGTCTATCTGGTAATCCCGGCCCAGCAGATCAAATTGCTCGATTTTCCACAGATCGAGATAGATGCCGGAAAATTTGCCGCGTCCGCTGTCAGACCACCTGAAAAACGCCTTGAAGTCCGGCGGCAAAGGCAGGGTGCGCTGTTTTTCAAAAGCGGCAAGCGAATCGGGCGCGCCGTCGTTTTTCAGCCAGAAGGGTGAAACCGTCGCAATACATGCCGCTATCGTCATCCGGTTTTGCATCTGCCGAGATCACCTCACATGCGAACCCGGCACATGGTTGTGTCCATGTGCAGCCGCTGTTTCCCCCGGCTTTACCCCGAAAAGCTCGGTAAGGATACCGCAGTGGGGTGCGCCCTCCTTGCACAGGCACGGAGTATCGCCATGTATGGCCTCGCCTGAGGCCAGGATCATTTCCCGGCAGCTGCAGTATTTGCGCAGGTCTTTGAGCTGCTTTTCCAGCTTTTTCAGTTCCCGGATACGGTCGGCCACATGGCCGATATGCTCATCTAAAAGCGCATTGACTTCCGTGCAGTTGTCTTCTTCCGCATCGTTAAAGCGCAAAAGCGAGCGTATCTCGTTTAACGTCATGTCCAGCGTACGGCAGCGGCGGATGAAGAGCAGGCGCTCCATATGCCGTTCGTTATAAATCCGGTAATTGCTCTGGGTGCGGCTGCTGTTTGGGAGGAGGCCCTCACGTTCGTAGTAGCGGATGGTTTCCACCTGGGTGCCGGTGGCGCTTGCCAGTTCACCGATTTTCATGATTTTTTGGCCTCAGATAAAAAAATAATAAAACCATTCTACACCCACTTGACTTTGTAGTGGCTACAGGGTTTCTAATAGCAGCAAGTGAGGAAAAACCATGAAACACGAACACATCGGAAAAACAGCGCACGATCACGAACATGATCACGGCCACAGCCATGACCACGATCATGCCCATGAAGATACCCAGCCACCGCCTTCATCGTGCGGGGGATGCGGCTGTTCGGTTGCGGCGCTGGAGCCGCTGGCTCCGGTTCCGGCGGCACCAGCCGGTGGTGATGCCGAAGTCTGGAAGATTCCCAATATGGATTGCCCGGTCGAGGAAAAGGAAATCCGCCAGGCACTCGATGGCATTGAAGGTATCCACTCCCTCTTTTTCCACCTGTCTTCACGTTCACTCACGATCAATGCGACCGGGCAGGCAAAAGAAAAGGCACGCCAGGCGATCGAAAAAGCCGGTTACAAACCGAAATCCGTCCGGCAGGCTGGCGGGGAAGGGGGGCATGACCATGTCCATACGCCGGATACCGGTTACTGGAAGCTGGGCGTCGCGCTTGTTATTGCACTCTCCATCGAAATCCTGCATTTTTTTGCGCCGGATACAATGCCCTTCAAGGTACTGGGTTTTTCGCTGGCGGTCTCCGCCATTCTCCTAGCGGGCACCTCCGTTTATACCAATGGTATCCGGGCGCTGTTGCACGGACGTCTCAATATCAGCGCACTCATGGCGGTTGCGGTTACCGGCGCCTGCATTTTAGGGCAGTGGGCAGAAGCCGCCATGGTGATGGTCCTGTATGCCATTGCCGAGCTTATCGAAGCCCGCTCGGTTGATCGGGCGCGCAATGCCATCCACCAGCTGCTTTCCCTGACACCCGAGTCAGCCGAGCTGCGGTTGCCGGATGGGCACTGGGAAGTCGCCAGTGTAAAAGACATTCGCCCGGGGCAGATCATCCGTGTCAAGCCCGGCGAACGTATCCCTCTTGACGGCATGGTCGTTGCCGGTTACAGCGCTGTTAACCAGATGGCCATTACCGGCGAAAGCATCCCGGTTGCCAGGACAGGGGGAGATATGGTCTATGCCGGCAGTATCAATGAGTCCGGCATCCTGGAGCTGGATGTCACGGCACTGGCCAGTGATACCATGCTCTCCCGCATCATCAGGACAGTCGAAGAGGCACAGGAAGCCCGTGCGCCTGTCCAGCGGTTCGTTGATCGTTTTGCCGCCATCTATACCCCTGCCGTCTTCATCATTGCGCTTGCCATTGCCGTCATTATGCCCCTTCTCACCGACTGGACATGGTGGGATGCCATCTACCGGGCGCTGGTCCTGCTGGTCATTGCCTGTCCGTGTGCACTTGTCATTGCCACGCCGCTGACCGTTGTCAGCGGGCTGGCAGTTGCTGCCCGTGCCGGGATTCTCATCAAGGGCGGCGTCTACCTGGAAGAGGCGCGAAAACTCAAGGCCGTGGCGCTCGACAAGACCGGCACGATCACCGAAGGCAAGCCGCGGCTGGTTGCTGTGGAAAACATCGCTACCGATATCACGCGCGATGAGATACGCCAATGGACAACGACAATGACCTCCCATTCGACCCATCCGGTATCAAAGGCCATTTATGACGACATGAAGACTTATGCCAGGCCGGGCAAGGTGGAAAATTTCACCGAGATGCCCGGAAAAGGCAGCATGGGCACGATTGACGGCACAAAGCTGCGTCTTGGCAGCGTCCGCTGGATAGAAGAAAGCACACCTGTCACGCAGGCACTGGCAGAACGTCTTAACGCCCACGAAAAATCCGGCTATACCGTGACGCTGCTGGCATCTGACGAAGAAGTGCTGGCACTCTTTGCCGTTGCCGATACCATCCGGGTTAACAGCTGGGTGACGATTGAAGAGCTGGCCTGTCGGAAAATCACCCCGGTCATGCTCACCGGCGACAACACCCTGACGGCTGAAACCATTGCAGGGCAGGCTGGTATCAAAGAGGTTCACAGCAATCTGCTGCCGGATGACAAGCTCAATGCCATTGCCTCTTTGCAGACAAAATTTTCCCATGTTGCCATGGTGGGAGATGGCATCAATGATGCCCCCGCATTGGCTACCGCCAATATCGGTATCGCCATGGGCGGGGCAGGGACCGATATCGCCATGGAAACCGCCGATGTCGTTATCATGAACGATGACCTGCGAAAGGTGATTGACCTGATCCGCCTGTCGCGCCGTACTTTCCGGATATTGTGGCAGAACATCAGTATTGCGCTGGGGATCAAGCTGGTCTTTTTCGCCCTCGCGCTCACCAGCTACGCCAGCATGTGGATGGCTGTCTTTGCCGATGTCGGGGCTACCTTGATCGTCGTTTTCAACGGCCTCAGGCTTTTACGCTGGAAAGACACCTTTTCCGTATCGTGACAGCGATGTCGCGCAGGATGCAGCGACGGCGCATCGATAAAAGTCACTCTGGCTCGGTACAGACGCGCGTTTTCCGGTAACCGATGCCTTGTCAACCACATGGCGGCTGTTACAAAACAGCCGCTATTTTCATTCACGCATCCTTCCGCTTTAGTGAGATAATCCTCCTGACAAATCATACGGAAAGATTCATGAACGAAACTCTGCTATATGCGCTGCTGTTTTTGGCTGCTGTTGCCGTTATCCTGCAGATCATCAGCCTGTTCAAAAACCGCCATTCACCAGACGACAGCGCTGGCGGCCTGCAGGGGTTGCAAAACAGCATCACACAGGCACTCCAGCAGCAAAATGAGCGCACCGAGCGTGAATTGCGCGAGCAGATACAAAGCACGGCCCAAAGCAACCGCCAGGAACTTTCCGGCAGCCTTTCCCAGTTCCAGCAGGCCATCACCAGCCAGATAACAGGCACCGCCACCCTCCAGAACAGCCATATTACCGCTTTTTCCGCCCACCTGGAGCAGTTGGGCAAGGGCAATGCCGAGCAGTTGGAAAAAATGCGCAACGACCTGGGCCAGCAGGCGCTGGTCGCCCGCGAAGAACAGTCAGCCAGCATCAAGCGCTTTTCCGATACCCTCCAGCAAACGCTCAACCTGCTTTCCGAGTCCAATACCCGCCGCATGGCAGAAATCCGGACCACACTCGAAGACAAAATCAAGGAACTGCAAAACGAAAACGCCAAAAAACTGGAAGAAATGCGGCAGACCGTCGATGAAAAGCTTCACGCCACATTGGAGCAGCGCCTGGGTGAGTCTTTCAAGCTGGTTTCCGAGCGGCTTGAAAAAGTCCATGCGGGCTTAGGTGAGATGCAGCAACTGGCTCTCGGCGTGGGCGATCTGAAGCGGGTCCTGACCAATGTCAAAACACGCGGCACATGGGGAGAAGTCCAGCTGGAAATGCTCCTGCAGCAGATCATGACGCCTGACCAGTATGAAAAAAACATTGCCACTGTGCCGGGGTCTGACGCCCGCGTGGAATTCGCCATCCGGCTGCCCGGAAAAGACGACGACATGCCCGTGTGGCTGCCGATTGACGCCAAATTTCCCAAGGAGCAGTACGAGCGGCTGATACTGGCAGCAGAAAATGCCGATGCGGAAGGCGTCGCTGCTGCGGGCAGGGAGCTTGAGCGTACCCTGCGCCTGGAAGCCCGGACAATCGCCGAAAAATACCTTTCCCCGCCGATGACCACAGACTTTGCGCTGCTCTTTTTGCCAACCGAAGGGTTGTATGCCGAAGTCATGCGCCGTCCGGGCCTGGCTGATGAAATCCAGCGCAATCACCGCGTCAGCATTGCCGGTCCCTCCACCCTGGCGGCGCTCTTGAATAGCCTGCAAATGGGATTTTGTACCCTTGCGCTTGAAAAACGCTCATCCGAAGTATGGCAGATACTGGGTGCAGTCAAAACAGAATTCGGCAAATTCGGCGATGCGTTGAGTGCGACCAAGCGCACCCTCGAACGCGCGGCAAGAAATATTGAGGATGCCGAAATGCGAACCCGGCAGATGAGCCGAAAACTCAGGAAAGTCGAAGCGCTGCCATCGGGCCAGGCCCAGCAGTTGCTGGAAACAGATGAAATGCCTGATCTTGAAAATGATTGAGCCGATTTTTACAGGTAATTAATTTTAAAAGGAAAGTAAGAAAAGTTTTTATTTTGATAATAAATAAGAACTTTGCTGTTGGGCAACTATTTTCCGGAAGAAATACTATAATGCGGAAATAATAAAAAATACCGACAGAACACCGACCGGATTTTTCAGACCATGCAGACACAAAAAACCATCGATAGAAAACACCTTTCAGCCAGGATAGCCCTGCTGTTTGCGCTGTTTGGCCTGTTGTGGATCGCTGTGTGGCACATGACCCTGTCATTTCTGGTCGAAAATGATGTCAGGCGGGTATATGGCCTGATGATCGGCGGGGCGCTGTATGTCTTTATTACCGCGCTGTATGTCTATCACCTGACATCGCGGCTCCCGGCACTCTACGGTCTTTCACGCTACCGTCCGTCACCGGTGGCTTTCATGCTGTTGCATATGGCTTTCGGCTCTGTCTGGCTGCTCACCTTCCAGGTATTCATCGCGTTTCTGATTGACGACTACCTGACCCGTACCCGGCTGTTGTCCTCATCCGGTGTTCTTTTGGTCTGCTGCCAGGCCATGAGCATTTATCTCTTCCTCGAAAACATCGCGGACAATGCCGATGATGAAAATTACGAGTTTACGCACGTCAGGGGAAATGTGCGGAATCTGTTGCAGCTCTTTTTACCCGTTTTTGCCCTGGCGGCATTTGTGCCGGTCATCTGCTTTGCCGCACTGGAGGTTTTTTCCCCGCGGCTCAAAAAAGATGCCTTCGCCGAGCTTCAGGGCAGTGCCCGGCACCGGGTCACCCATATCCAGGGCTGGCTGGAAGAAAGACAGCAGTCCAGCGTACTGACGCTTTCACAGAACAATTTCACCAATAACGTGGAAAAATGGCGGTATACCGGCAGTGCCAATGCCTTCAACCTGGTGGAAGGCCAGCTTGAAGCCCTGCTTCAGGCCCTGGAATACCAGTCCATCGTGCTGTTTGATGAAACCGGCAAAAAACTGCTGGCGCTGGGGGAGCCGGTTGAAGAAACCGCTGAACTGAAAAGCCGCCTGCAAGCCGCTCCCCGGAAACGCCCGGATTACCGGCGCGGTGGCGGGAAAATAAAAATTCCCGCAAACGCAGACGGCCATACGCGGCTGGATTATATTATCCCGATCTTTTCACAGGCCCACTCCAATCGCCTGCTGGGTACCGTTCTTCTCCAGGTCAATCCGGATAACTATATCTCCACTTACCTGACGCACTGGCCGGCAGACCTGACCACTGATACCCGGCTGGCAAGGGATGGGGATCAGGGTATTACCATGTATTACCTGGATGAGTCCGAATTCGGGGATTCGCGCATCCACTATATCGAAGCGCCAAAGGACAGCGTGGTGATCGCCGCTGCACGGAGCGGACAGCCGGAAGGTGTCATGAGCACCACCAATTCAAAAGGCGTTAATGTCCTTGCCGCCTGGGCGCCCGTTCCGGGCACAAACTGGTACTTCGTTGTCACCAGGGATGTCCGGCAGGTTCTCGCCCCGCTCAGAAACCTTAGCTTCTGGATCGGCAGCATTGCCGTTGTGATCCTGCTGGTTGCCGGTGGCATCCTTTTCCTTATCTGGCGCATGCAGCAGCGGGCCCAGAAAGTCACACACCGTCTGCGCGAAGAGCAGATACTGGGCAATTTCTATACCCTCCCGTTCATCGGGATGGGTATCCTGTCCAACGACCTGACCTCCTGGCTGCAGTTCAATGACAAGCTGTGCGAGATACTGGGCTACAGCCGTGACGAGCTGCAGGTAACACCCTGGCCCCAACTCGTCACCTCCAACGACCTGTCAGAAGACATGCAGCTCATGGAAGATCTGCTGACCGGCCAGATGGAAGAGCTTCATTTGCAGCGAAACCTCGTCCGCAAAGACGGGGAGATTGCCATTGCCGACATTCATCTGCGCTGTGTGCGCAAGGCCGGTGGTTCCGTTGAGCATATCCTCCTGACAGTCGAGGACATCACCCGGCGCAAGGAAGACGAAGCGCAGATTCATCGACTGAACCAGTTTTATGCCGCGCTTTCCCACTGCAACCAGGCCATCGTCCATTCCCACAGCCCGGATGAAATGTTCCGGAAAATCTGCCATGCCATTGTCAACTATGCCGGCATGACCATTGCCTGGATCGGCTGGCTCAACGCCGATGACCAGACCGTGCATCCGATCAGCTCCTACAGCAATATCCCTGATCTCGTGGGGCAGTTGCAGATGCTCAAACTCAGCCTGGACCCGAATGAGCCGGGCAGCAGGGGGCCGACCGGTCTTGCCATGAGTGAAAGCCGGCCGGTATGGCTGCAGCATGTCGATGAGATCATCAATGATGAAATGCCTGATAGCTGGAAGGCGGTAATCGTCAACCTCAACATCCACTCCATTGCCGTTTTGCCCCTGAGGCAGAACGGGGTTTATTACGGCACCCTCAACGTTTACTCGGACAGGGCCAATGCCTTTGACGAATCCTCCCGGGAACTGCTCGCCGAGATGTCAACCGACATCAATTTTGCACTGGACAATTTCCTGCGCGACCAGGCCCGTACCGTGGCAGAAAACGAATTGCGCGAAAGCGAGCAGCGTTATCGCGATCTTTACGCCAGGCGCATGGAAGCCGAAGCCGAGATTGATCGTTTAAACAGGCTGTATGCCGCATTAAGCGAGTGTAACCAGTCCATCATCCGCTGCAAGAACGAAAACGAGCTTTTCCAGCAGATATGCGCCGACATCGTCCAGTATGCGGATTTCTCCACCGTATGGGTGGGCATGATCAGTCCCGCCAGCCGAACCATCCACCCCGTGGCAGCTTACGGTATCCACCTCAATTACCTGGATGGCCTGGCCATCCCGCTGGATGGAGAAGAAGTCTCCATGGGACCGGCACAGCGGGCTGTGCGTGAAAACCGTCCGATATGGGTACAGGAGGTCGCAAATGACCCGGTGCTCAAAGGCCTTTGGGAAGCCGGAGAACTCCATGACTGGGGTTCCCTTGCCGTTTTGCCGCTGCATCGCAAGGGAGAAGTGATTGGTGTTTACTTCATCTGTTCTGATTACACTCACGCCTTTGACGTCCCTTCCCAGAACCTGCTGGTGGAGCTGGTCAGCGATATTGATTTTGCCATTGAGCATTTCGAGCGGGAAGAGCAGCTTCTCCTGTCTGCCCAGGTGATCGAGCACAGCAGCGAAGGACTCATGCTGCTGGACAACAGCGGCAAGATCGCCATGATCAACCCGGCCTTTACGGCGATTACCGGTTACGAGTTTGATGAGGTCAGGGGCAAAGACCCGAATATCCTCTCTTCCGGTATGTACGACAATGATTTCTACGCGGCCATGTGGACCTCCGTCAGTGACGGGGACCGCTGGCAGGGGGAGGTCTTCAACCGCCGCAAGAACGGCACCATTCATCCCATGTGGCTTTCCATCAAGGCCATGCGTGACACCCTGGGGCGGCTGACCCATTACATTGCCATGTTTGCCGATCTGACCGAGCGCAAGGAAGCGGAAGAACGGGTCCATTGGCTTTCCCACTTCGATTCACTGACAGGCCTGCCAAACCGGACACTGCTGCGTGAGCGCTGCAACATGGCGGTCAGCATCGCCCAGCGGAAAAACGAACCCATGGGCATGATGTTCATTGACCTTGACAACTTCAAGAACGTCAACGACTCACTGGGGCACGGTGTGGGCGATGAGCTCCTGAAACAGTTTGCCGACCGATTGCGCGGTGTTGTGCGTGAGCAGGATACCGTTGCCCGTATTGGCGGTGACGAATTTGTGCTGCTCTTGCCGGGAACCGATACGGACGGCGCGGCCTTTTTGGCCGAGCGCCTCCTGCATGTCGCGTCAAGACCTTATCTGGTGGATCACCACGAAATCAGCCTGTCCATCTCAATCGGCATTTCGCTTTACCCGACTGACGGCAATGATTTTGATACTCTCTCACGCAGTGCCGATGCCGCCATGTACCGCGCCAAGGAAAACGGACGCAATGACTACTGTTTCTTTACCGTGGAAATGCAGGCCAGTTCCGCACGCCTGCTTCAGCTGGACAATGCCTTGCGCCGTGCGCTGGAACGTGACCAGTTTACCCTGCATTACCAGCCGAAGATGTCGCTGGAAACCAGTCGTATTGTCGGGTTTGAGGCGCTTATCCGGTGGAACCATCCCGAGCTTGGCTTTATTTCCCCGGCCGAATTCATCCCGGTTGCCGAAGCCAATGGAGAAATCGTTCCCATCGGCGAATGGGTACTCCGTACAGCCGCAAGGCAGCTCAAGGAATGGCTGGATGGCGGTTTTGACAGCCTTTCCATGTCAGTGAACCTCTCCGCCGTCCAGTTCCGCCATCCGCGCCTGTCTGAAATGATCATGCACGTCCTGGACGAATTTGCGCTGCCGCCCGAATCCATGCATATCGAACTCACCGAAGGCGTTGCCATGGAAAATCCGATGGCGGCCATCGCCATCATTGACCAGCTTCACCAGCGCGGCCTGCGCATTTCCATTGACGACTTCGGTACCGGCTATTCCTCGCTGGCTTACCTCAAGCGATTCAGCGTCTATATCCTCAAGATCGATCGTTCCTTCGTCCAGGATATCCCGGCAGATGCCGATGACATGGCTATCGTCGAAGCCGTTATCTCGCTGGCAGACAGCATGGGCATGGTTACCGTGGCAGAAGGGGTGGAGACCGAAGAGCAGCTTGCCTTCCTGAGGGAGCGCGGCTGCAAGGAAATACAGGGATACCTGCTTTCCCGTCCGATACCTGCTGAAAACATCCCGGGATTTCTGGTTGAGCATGATTTGAAGAAGGGGTTGATTATCTAGCGGGGGAGGGGCCGTGGTGACGCGACGGCAGGCGCGTTTGTTGTGGCGTTTACCTCGTAGCGTGCAGGGAACGCAGTGAGCGTGCCAAACGCAGTGCGGCGCACGAGGGGGGCGGCTTGGTACGTTTGCTTTATTACTCTTTGCTTGTTGTGTTCTTGCTATGAGATGCCCCTCGAGATTGAGCTCATAAGGTGGGTGGCTGACCCACGGCAACCATCAAATCAATATCTTCCCAGGATTCATCACATGATTCGGATCAAACGCCGCCTTGATCCGCTTCATCATGTCAATCTCGATTGGCGGTTTGTACCGCACCAGTTCTTCGCGTTTCAAGGCCCCCAGGCCGTGTTCCGCTGATATCGTTCCATTAAATGAGGCCACACTGTCATACACGATCCGGTTGATTTCCGGGGTGCAGTCCATAAAGGCTTCCACCGGCACTCCCGGCGGCGCGCTGACGTTGTAATGCAGGCTGCCATCGCCCAGATGCCCGAATGTCACCATGCGGCAGCCGGGGAAATGCGCCTGCAACAGCTGGTCCGTTTTCGCGATAAAATCCGAAACCGATGACGTGGGCAGCGCAATGTCGTGCTTGATATTTTTCCCTTCCATCGCCTGGGCGGCAGAAATGTTTTCCCGCAGCTGCCACATGCTTTGCGATTGCGCGATGGATTGGGCAACCGCCGCATCACGGATGACATCCTCTTCTATCGCATATTCCAGGAAGGTTTCCAGCATGTCGGCGGCATGATCCTCCGATTCGCTGTCTGAGAGTTCGATTAACGCATATTGCCCGTAAGTGAGAGGCAGGGGAGCCGAAAGTGCCGGAAAATGTTTCAGCACCAGTTCCATCGCGTATCGCGACACCAGCTCAAAGGCGGTAAGCGAGGTGCCGCAGTAACGCTGTGCAATATTCAGCAGGTCCAGCGCCTTGTCAGGCGTTGTCATTGCGGCAATTGCTGTCAGCTTCGCCTTGGGAAGCGGGTACAGCTTTAACACCGCTGCCGTCATCACCCCAAGCGTGCCTTCCGCACCGATAAAAAGATCCCGCAGGTCATAACCCGTATTATCCTTTCTCAGCCCTCTCAAGCCATTCCATATCCCGCCTTCACCCGTTACCACCTCCAGCCCCAGGCACAGCTCCCTTGCCGTGCCGTAGCGCAGCACAGCCGTGCCCCCGGCATTGGCCGAAAGATTGCCGCCTATCGTGCAGGTGCCGGAAGAGGGGAGTGACAGCGGGAAGAGGCGCTCCGCATCTGTTGCCGCACTGTGGATATGGTCCAGGATACACCCCGCCTCGGCGGTCAACGTGTTATTGGCGGCATCCAGTTCGCGTATCCGGTTTAAGCGGTTTAGCGACAGCACAATCGCCTTGCCGGATTCATCCGGGATACTCCCGAGCACCAGGCCCGTATTGCCCCCCTGGGGGACCAGCGGCACATGGTGCAGGTTGCACAGTTTGACAATGGCGGCCACCTCCTCTGTGGTGGATGGCTTCACCACAGCCAGCGCCCGGCCCGTAAAGCGCTGGCGATAATCTGTCAGAAAAGGCAGCATCAATGCCTCATCGGTGACGACATGATCGGCACCAATAGCATTGGCGCATCCATTCAGAAAACCCTGCATTGGCATAAAAAATTTCCCTTAGCAAGCTGTAAGACGAATAAATCCATTCTGCCCTAAACCATGAAAAAGCGCAAAAACCATCGCGTTCCATCCACGGTACAAGCGCAGATAGCGGAAACATCAAGAAGCCCGGCAGCAGAAAATGATAAAACCGGGAGGATAGCAACAGGCGCATCCTTGCGCTACACTGGCAATACAACAACATGATTTGACCTGATGCCCAACCCGATAGACAACCTGCACGCCAAAAACCGTCACCTCCAGCGGCTGATCGATCTGGCCCAGTACGTATGGCGCCGGGTTGACGAAGAACGCTTAACGCAGGTGGCGGGCAACATCACCTACACCCTTATACTCGGCATCGTCCCGGCCGTTGCCGTTGCACTGGCCATCTTTACCCGTTTTCCCCAGTTTGAAATGCTGCAAAAGATGGTGGAAATCTACTTCACCCGCGGCATGATCCCGCCCGGCATGGCAAAAGGCATCCTGGACAACCTCACCCTTTTTGCCAGCAAGGCATCCGGTGTCTCGATTGTCAGCTCGCTGGCGATGCTCTTTACCACCGCCATGATGTTTGACCTCATCGAAACCACCTTCAACCGTATCTGGGGTGTCCAGGAGCCGCGCCCGATCATCCGGCGCTTCATCATGTACCTTTTCATTGCGACGCTGGGGCCGCTGCTGTTGGGCGGGTCGCTTTACCTGACATCGTATCTGTACCTCGCTGCGCGGGGTATCGTGGGCGGGCTGCCATACCTCAAGGGCATCTGGCCCATCTTTTTCCTGGGCGGTATTTCCACGACTGCCTTTACCTTGCTCTACCGCTTTGTCCCGTACCGCCAGATCCTGTGGAAAGATGCGCTGTGGGGCGGGGTCTTTGCATCCGTTGCCTTTGAAATCGCCAAGCGGCTCTTTGCCATTTTCGTCATGCAGTTTGCGTCGTACCAGAAAATATACGGCGCAATAGCCATCATCCCCATGTTTTTACTCTGGCTTTACGTCAGCTCGCTCATCATGCTTTTCGGTGCGGTACTCACCTCGTCACTGCCTGATTTCCGCAGCGGGCGCTGGCGCCGGGTAGTCACACCGGGCAGCCAGTATGCAGACGCGCTCTTTATCATCCGCACCCTTTTTTATGCGCGGTCCGAAAAAAACAAGTCGGTCGGCTGGACACGCCTGCAACGCCACGCCAGCCTGTCCAGTGCCGAGCTGGAGGGCATGCTGCTCACCATGCAGGAAAAGGGATGGGTTGACCATATCCAGCGGCGGGCGCGCATCATATTCCGCCGCCGCAGAAAGGCCATCAGGCGTGCACTCGACGAATGGCGCTGGGTGGGCAATGCCCGGAAAATCACCCTGGCAGACGTGTATGTCCTCTTTGTTTTCCAGCCCGAAGAAGAAGACGAACTGTCACAGAAAATCACCTGCCTGATCGAGGAAAACCTCGACCAGAGCCTGTCGGATTATTTCGACGAACTCGACAAAAACGACCCGTCAAGCACGCCGCCCGGCTTTTCCTGATTCAACATAAACCGTTTTCTGCCGTTACAGCATACAATAAGGCAAGCCTCGGCATTCAGACAAAACGGATTACATGTGACATTTGAGGAAAGACGGGAAAACGAACAGACAGGCCCATTTTCACCCCTGAGCAGCAAAATATTCAGGATGATGTGGATCGCCACGTTGTGTTCCAACATTGGTTCCTGGATGCAGGAAGTCGGGGCAGGGTGGCTGATGACGTCGCTGGCCCCCGATCCGCTCATGGTATCCCTCGTGCAGGCTGCCACGACCATCCCTTTCTTCCTGCTGGCCGTTCCCGCCGGCGCACTCGCCGACATCCTTGACCGGCGCAAATACCTCATCGCCACCCAGCTCTGGATGGCCGTCAGTGCCGCCATTCTCGGTGTCCTCACACTCACCGGCATGACCACCGCCTGGACACTCCTTTTACTCACATTCTCCTTAGGCATTGGCGCTGCCATGATGATGCCCGCCTGGGGCGCCATCGTCCCCGAGCTCGTCAGGCGCAGCGAACTCCAGTCCGCTATCGCCCTAAACACCATCGCCACCAATTCCGCCCGCGCCATCGGCCCGGCGATAGCCGGCCTCATCATCGCTGCCACCGGGCCGGGTGCTGTCTTTGTCCTCAATGCCATCTCCTTTTTTGCCGTTGTCATCGCCATCAAGAAATGGAACCGCAGCCCCCGCACCAGCAATCTGCCCCAGGAACAGCTGCGCGGGGCAATACGCGCCGGATTGCGCTATGCAAGGCACTCACCTGAATTGCGTGCTGTCCTTGCCAGGGGCTGTGCCTTCTTTGTCTTTGCCAGCGCGCCCTGGGCGCTTTTGCCCCTCATCGTCCGCCAGCAACTAAAAAGCGGGCCGGGCACCTACGGTTTCATGCTCGCCTGCATTGGCGTCGGCGCCATCTGCGGTGCGCTGCTGCTGCCGCGCCTGTATGGCCGTATCAGCCGTGACAGGCTCGTTGCCATCACCACCTTCACCTATGCGGCTGCCATGCTCGGGCTGGCGTACAGCACCCGTGTCTATGAAGCCGCGCCTGCCATGCTCGTCATCGGCATCTCGTGGATGACCGTCTTTTCCTCCCTCATGACATCCGCGCAGACCGCACTGCCAAGCTGGGTGAGGGCACGGGGGCTGGCATTGTACTGGGTCATCTACACCAGCGGCTTTGCCCTCGGCAGCGTCATATGGGGGCAGATTGCCTCCGTCATTGACATTCCCACGGCGCTCGCTTTTGCCGCCATCGGCGCCTTTGTCGGCATTCTCGCCGCCTGGCGTTATGAAATCGGCCAGCACGATGTGCAGGACCTTTCCCCCTCGCTCGACTGGTCACCGCCGCTTGAGGCAGACACGCACGCAATGGATCGCGGCCCCATCATGGTCACCATCGAATACGAGATCGATGTCAAAAGACAGCGCGAATTTGTCCGCGCCTTAAGGCACCTCAAACACGTCCGCCAGCGCAATGGCGCCTACCTGTGGGAAGTGCTGTGCGACATCAACCGGCCCGGCCTCATTGTCGAGATATTCATGGTCGAGTCGCTCATCGAGCATCTCCGGCAGCGCGAACGCATGACGGTGGCCGATAAAATGAAACGCGACATCGTGCGGGAGTACCATGTGGGGGATGCACCGCCGAAGATCACCCGGCTCTTGGGGTTGACGCATCGGAAGCGGACGCGATTGCGGTAGGGGGCCGTTGTGACGCGAAGGCGGGCGCGTTATTGTCCTTCGCTTGTTATGTTCCTGCTATGAGATGTACCTCAATAGAATGTCATAAGGTGGGTCAACCACCCACCTTATGAGGCCATCTTGAGGGCTAATCTCATCGTAGAGTACCAACCCGTGCAGGGTAACAAACCAAACGCGCTGCTATCGCGCTACTGCATTACCGCCGCCCGTATCCAAACACCAGCTCATACGTCGCAGGCAGCATCCCGTCAGCACCACGCAGGGTCTCGTAGCGTTCTTCCGCCAGTTTCCAGGCATTTTTTCCCATCAGGGCGCGGCGGCGTTCACCACCCACCTGGTTGGCGCCGATACCGCGTACACTCGTCAGGAAAGTGCGGAAGTCGGGAAAATAAATCCGGCGCGTCTCGCATTCGATACGGATATCGGTAAATCCGGCCTGTTTTAGCGCCATGCGGGTTTCTTCCGGTGTGGAAAAAGCACGCACATGCGGGTGCGCGTCAATGGCGGAAAAGGCAAAGTCCAGCTCAGCCAGCGTCCCAGGCCCCAGCGTCGTGAAAAGCAGTACGCCTTCTTTTGCGAGGATACGGTACATCTCGGCATACACATCCGGCGTCGTGCACCATTGCAGTGCCAGCGAACTCCATACCAAATCAAAAGCGCCGTCACGAAAGGGAAGCTGCTCCAGGTCGGCACAGATGGTGTCGATACTTTTCCCCCGTGCCAGGCGCAGCATCTCCAGTGACAGGTCGCACCCGGCAATGCGGCTGGCGGGCCAGCGGCGGGAAAGGAGTGCCGAGCCGTAGCCTGTGCCACAGCCCCCATCCAGCACCATGCCCGGCGACGGCATGTCCGGCGCAAAAACAGGCAAAAGCCCCATCAGGCTGTCGCATACCGTGTGCTGGAAACGCGCAATGCCGTCGTAATCGGGGGCGGCACGGTCAAAAGCGGCACCTACCCGGGTCTTGTCAATTGCTGGCATTCAGGAAGTCCACAATGATTTCGGCGCATTTGGGCGTATCAGAGAGGAAGGGGGCATGGGAAGCGCCGGGCAAAACAGCCAGCACGGACTTCTGTATATGTTTTTGCAGCCACTCGGCGGCAGACAGCGGCATCAGCGTGTCGTGCGCACCGTGAAGAAGCAGTGTCCGCTGCCGGATATCATGCACGATCGGGCGCAGGTCAGTATGTTTCAAAAGATCCAGCCCGGCTTCCAGCGATGCAGCGGGCGCTGATGACACATCGGTGAGTTTGCGGGCCACCTCGCGGGCATTGGCGTCGTTCTGATTGAAAATCGTGATAAAACGGCGCAGTGCCGTGACCGGGTCAACCCGGATACCCGAGCCCAGCTTGTCGATCATGTTTAACGGTACACCGCCCGGCCAGTCGTTTCGCTTCATGAAGTTCGGGGTGGCGCCGATCAGGATCAGCTTTTGCACCTGATCCGGAAAACGGGTGGCGGCCAGCATGGCCAGCATCGCGCCAAGTGACCAGCCGCAAAGGATGATCGGGCCGGAAAGCTCCTTCATCAGGTCGTCCAGCAACTGGGTGGCGGAGTAATAGATGGTCGGAATCTGCTCCGGCGTGTAGCCGGGCAGGGGCTGGACAAGGAGTTCGTATTTTCCTGCAAGCGCCGGACGCAACTCGTCAACCAGGTCATCCCAGACACCCGGTCCCACTCCCCAGCCATGCCAGAAAACGATAGTACTCACGCCAGTCCTTTCAGCGCATCGGTTAAACGGTCGATATGCTCATCATTATGCCCGGTAGAAAGGGAGATGCGCAAGCGCGCGCTTCCCTTCGGCACCGTGGGCGGCCGTATCGCCGGGACAAAAATGCCCATATCACTGAGTGCCTGCGATACCCTCAGCGCTTCCTCATTGCTGCCGATGATGACAGGCTGGATGGCGGTGGGGGAAGGCAAAAGCTCCCAGCGGGATTGTGACAACCCCATGCGCAGCCGCTCGATGAGCGAGAAAAGCCGGGCTCGCAAAAGCGAGCCTTTCCGGATGAGTTCCAGGCTTTTCAACAGTGTTGCCGTAATAATGGGACTCGATGCGGTGGTGAAAGTATAGGTCCGGGTGCGCTGAAGCAGCCACTCCACCACGGGGTCTGTGCCGGCGACAAAGGCGCCGGACACACCAGCGGCCTTGCCCAGCGTACCGATGTAAATGACACGGGAAGTGACCGGTATGCCAAAGTGCGAGAGCGTACCGCGGCCTTCGTGCCCCAGTATGCCAAAGCCGTGCGCATCATCGACCACCAGCCAGGCGTCATGTGCCTCAGCCAGCTCTGCAAGCGCCGGTAGGGGCGCTACATCGCCATCCATGCTGAAAACTCCATCGGTCAAAATCAGTTTACGTTTCGCCTGGCTGTCTTTCAACAGCGCGGCAAGATGGTCCATGTCGTTATGGCGGTAACGGACGTTTTCTGCGCGGGAAAGCTGTACGGCATCAATCAGTGAAGCGTGGTTCAGCCGGTCCGAAAAAACCGCATCCCCGCGCCCGACGAGTGCAGGCACGATACCCGTATTGGCCATGTATCCCGTGCTGAAATAAAGCGCACGGGGAGCACCCACAAAATCTGCCAGCGCTTCCTCCAGCATCTCATGCGGCATCATGTGTCCGGTGACCACATGTGAGCCGCCCGAGCCGACACCCCACTGGCGTGCCGCCTCGGCAGCTGCCTCAGCCAGTGCAGGGTGTGCCGCCAGGCCCAGATAGTCATTGCTGGAAAAGGTGAGCATGGGGTTGCCGTCCACTTCTGCCATCACCGTACACGGCGAAGAGACAATGCGGCGACGGCGCAGCAGGTTTTCTTCCGCCAGCGCTTCAAGGTTTCTGTCGATTTCGTCAGATATCATGCGGCCCGCTGCTGTTTCAATGGTTTGTCCGTTTTCCGGTTTATCGCCCGGCTGCCAGTGTGAAACGCAACCTTTCGGGAGGGGAAAAAGGAAATAAACATAATGCCAAACTTGCGCCCAAAGGTCGAGAAAAAATGTGCATGCAGATGAAAAAAGAGTCGATCCATTATGGTTTCCGGTTCCGGTGCAGGCAAGACAGCCAAAAACTGCATTATCCTCCCTGAATTAGTTTTCCAGCGGGTATGATCCTCACTTGTTTTTCATTAAAAACAAAAGGTTACGTTGGTATCGGACAAACATTCCCCGGATAGCCTTGACAGCATGAAATGTGGCGTATAACAGAAGAGGAAAAACACATTCAACCATCCATTCAGGGAGAGCCCATGGGGAAATACGATACATTTGATTTTGACACAGATGACGAGAGTGACGGCATCATTCTGTTCGGAACCAATAACAGACCGGAACGATTCAAAGCAGACAATGCAGACATGGCAAAGCCGCCTATGAAAAAGCGGCAAAAAAGGGGAACGTCAATTCGATGGTGCTTCTCGGCTCAATTTATGCAAGAGGAGGGGCGGGATCGAACAGAGCTGGAAAGAGGCATTCCGCTGGTACAGCATGGCAGCAGAAAAAGGAGAAAAAACCCAGGCAGCACTCAGCCTTGGCCTCATTTACCTGCACGGGAATGACAGGGATATCGACAACGAAAAAGCCAAATACTGGCTGACGATCGCCGCAGAAAACGGTGAGCCACGGGCAACTTACTGGCTGGGTGTAATGCACCAGTACGGCTTCGGTTACCCGAAAGACATCAATAGGGCTCGGGAATGCTACCAAAAGGCGCTTAACGCCGGGGTGAAGGAATCGCAAGAAAAGCTGGATGAGTTGAAATAAGAGGAATACAGCACCTGTTATCCGTTTTTTTCAGTAAATGCCCGAAGTGCAGCAACCTGCCTTTCAGCCCGGCAGCGGTTCAGGTAATACGCCTAGGTTCTGCTATCAAATCATGGCTGAATGTTATTTGTTAGCAGAACCTAGCGTATTACGCGTTCATCCAGAACCGGCGGTTTATCGTTGTAAAGCTGTGCCAGCGTGGAAGCGCGGGTACCATATTCCGGTGTGATGATGCACACCGAAGACAGCGCTTTTTCCCTTTCCCTGCCGATGCCGGTGTCCGGCAGGTGGGCTTCCGGCGCGGGGGTGGTGTCGGAAAGCATCTCAAAATACGCTTCCATCGGCGCACGCTGACCTAAAAGGCTCGCAAACTGTGCGCGGGTACGGACCACCTTGGGCCATGGATCATTCAACAGCGCATTGGACAGGCCATAAATACCGGGAGCAAGCGGTTTCCCGTTGGTGGAGCGGCCATAGCCGCAGTTGGAAAACCAGATCATCGACTCCGCATCGCCCACCAGCAGATTGAAGCCGTTGTACTTGTGGGCATGCTTCCTGATACTGGCAATGTATGCATCCGGTGAAAGATCGCTCTCCAGGAAATCACTCACCAGCTTGCCGCGGGTGGTGTCCCTGGGCTTCATAAACTGGGGAGCGCGCACGTTCGTAATCGCGGCAAAACGGTTATTTTTCCGCTTCTCGCCATCCCGGATACCCATCCAGGTCCCGCCGCCTTCCAGGTCCCGCCCGGCATAAATATCCGGAAAATCGGTCCACCAGTGTGCCGGCTCGGCAGGACGGGCATAAAACTCATCACGATTGGCGGCGGCGATCAGGGGAACCGAGGGAACAACCTGCCAGGCAAAAACAATCAGACACATATCAGCAACCCTTTTAGGATTCTCCTGCCTCATCCGGCAGTGCATAGGGGAGGGGGGTAATGTGAAGCGCCGGGCCGTCAAGGGCACCCAGGCGCAGTGAACCGGAAGCAGAAAGCTCCCGTGACACGACCATGAGGCAATCAATGCGTCCGGTATCAAACCTTGCCGCCCGTACGACAATACCGCAGGCCTCATGAGGCGCTTTCGTATCAAAAACATCCAGTCCGGGCACAATCCCGGCCTCACGCGCCGTTTTTTCACCCGGTATCCCGGCATAAGCCGGCAGCATCCTGCGCTTTAAGGTGCCGCGGAACTGTGTCCGGGCCACGATTTCCTGTCCCGGATAGCAGCCTTTCGTAAAACTCAGGCCGTCCACGAGTTCCATATTCATCATCTGCGGCACAAAACGGTTCTGGGTCGCTTCATATACCTGCGGCAAGCCTGCGGCAATATCGCCCAGCGCCCAGTCCTCATCGTTTGCTATATACAACGTATCAGAAAGGGAAGCGCTGGCAGCCCTTGCCGCAGCCGGTAAAACCCATAAAAAGCGCGCACCGCCAAAAGCATCCGTTACCCGGATGAGCGTACCCGGTGCCGATTCTGTTTTGTCATAAGCACTGTCCGGCAGGGCGGAAAAAACAGATGCCAGGGCGTCAGGCGCTTTTTTTCCGCCCAGGCCATGGATGGCGTATTCATCACTCACATCCGTCATCGTCACTTTCGAGCGCAGGATATAAATCTGCAGGCGCGTAAGCAGTGCCGGCAAAATCTCCCGCGGCATCATCAGCCAGATATCGCTGACGGACTTCCATACCAGCAGGATGGCTAAAAGACGGCCCTCCGGTGTGCAGTAGCCGGCCATACGCGCCTCATCGGCCTTCAGGCGGGCGATGTCATGCGAAAGCTGGCCATGAATGAATGTGACGGCATCCTCACCTGACACCCGTACCAGGCCATAGCTTTCAAGCGGGGCCACAAAGCCCGATTCCAGTTGTTCAATCGAACGCATCTTACTCCTTCCTGTCAGCATAGGGTCAAACCGGCAAAGAAACATTTCCGGCGAAAATAAAGCCGGTTTTCATGAGAAAATACCCACTTTTCCTGCCGCCTTGAATTGACGGGAACCCCCGTCAACCAAAAAAGCATACCCATTATAAAGAGGATATCAATTTTCTGCCGGACCCCGACCATATGACCTTTTTCAAAAGAATCTTCCTTGTCGTTGCCGTCCTGTTTGTCCTTATGATGTCAGGCTTTGCCTGGTGGGCCAACGCCGCCATCTCACCGTCAAAAGAAGCGATTCCTTTCGATATCCGTCCGGGCGGGCTCAACTACGTGATTGACCAGTTGAACAGCCAGGGCATTGAAATCAATGGCAGCCTCTTTTCCCTGCTGGTTCGCGTCACCGGCAATGCCAAAAAACTCAAGGCCGGCAGCTATGAAATGAAGCCCGGTGAAACCCCGTCTGATCTGATGGAGCGCCTTGCCAAAGGCCTGGTTTCCTATGAATCCATCACCATTGTGGAAGGGTGGACCTTCAAACAGATGCGCGAAGCCATGGCTGCGCACCCCAAACTCAAGCATGACACCGACCATCTGACCGAGCGCGAACTCATCGAGCAGCTCAAAATCACGTGGGGTGCAACCGAAGGCCTCTTTTTCCCGAGCACCTACCTCTTTATGCGCGGCGCGAGTGATATGCAGATCTATCGGCAGGCGCATGAAGAATTGATGAAAAGGCTCTATGCCTACTGGGAAAAACGCGATCCGGCACTGCCGTACAAGACACCGTATGAAGCTCTCGTCATGGCCTCCATCGTGGAAAAAGAAACCGGGCATCCCGAAGACCGCGCCCATATAGCCGGTGTGTTCACCAATCGCCTGAAAATCGGCATGAAACTCCAGACCGACCCCACCGTGATCTATGGCATGGGTGACAAATACAAAGGCGTGATCTACAAGTCTAGCCTGACGACAGATACCCCATACAATACCTATACCCGCTTTGGCCTGCCGCCCACACCGATCGCACTGGTTGGCGACGCCGCATTGAATGCCACCTTCAATCCCGCGAAGACCGAAGCCCTGTACTTTGTTTCCCGGGCGGATGGCACCGGAAAGAGCGAATTCACCACCAACCTGGCTGACCATAACAGGGCAGTCGACAAATTTCTGCGAAACAAATGAAACCAGCCGCCCAAAACCCGCCTGAAGGACGCTTCATCACATTTGAAGGTATTGATGGCGCAGGCAAATCCACCCATATCGACTTTATCAGCAATCTTGTCAGGGATGCCGGAAAAGAAGTGGTGGTGACACGGGAGCCGGGCGGCACCGCACTGGGCGAAAAGTTGAGAGCGCTGTTGCTCCATGAAAAGATGAATCTGGAAACCGAAGCGCTGCTTATGTTTGCCGCCCGGCGCGAGCATATCAACGCCGTCATTGCGCCCGCACTTTCCCGTGGGGCATGGGTGATTTCCGACCGTTTTACCGATGCGAGCTTTGCCTACCAGGGCGGGGGCCGGGGGCTATCGCTGGAAAAGCTGGCTGCGCTTGAAGCATGGGTACATCCCCACCTGCAACCCGATATGACCTTTCTTTTTGATATCCCGCCTCATATCGCCAGCGCCCGTCTGGAGGCAGTGCGTACACGGGACAAGTTTGAAAGCGAAGCCGAAGCCTTTTTCCAGCGTGTCCGCGCCGAATACCTCCGGCGGGCAGCTGAATTTCCCTCGCGTTTCAGGATCATCGACAGCACACAGTCGATTCCTGACATACAGGACCAGCTGCAGCAGATGCTGCGCCCGCTCCTTTCATAAACAAGCCTTTTTCCATCCCTTTCACGTGCAGGTTGGCGGCTTTTCCAATCGGCCTCCTGTGCGCCGGATGCCCGTACCGGCCTCCTCAGTTTTTCTCCCTTTTCATCTTTGTTAGTGCTATTTTGAAAAAAATTACATATTTGGGCGAAAAATGAACCTGCGCCAGCAAAACTGATGACTTCAGGAGAGCACAGGCGTACAACCAGCAAGCGAAGAGGAGGAAGATAATGGGAATAAACAAGGTGACGCTGACGTTACAGGAAGACGGTTCTGTTAAATCAACGAACAAGGATGTCGATAAGCGGATTATCAATTATCTGGCATCACAGTTGGAAGCATGGAATCCGACAGTAAGTGGTAAATGGGTGTCAGCCAATATCTTTGAATGCGACCAAGTCTGGAAAGAAAGCGATGTCAAAGCCAATCCGGACTATATTTTCGTCTATGGGGACAATGACCAGCACAAGGGTGAGGGTGGTCAGGCAGTTATCCGTTACGCAAAGAACGGCCTGCCAATCCGGACAAAGAAAGCACCAGGCTATGATGAGGCAGACTACTATATTGATGCCGAATACAAGGAAAACATCAAAAAGCTCGATGAAGACTTTGCCGCTGTCAAAAAAGCGCTGGAAGAGGGCAAAAAAGTGGTCATCAGTGCCAATGGCTATGGAAACGGGCTGTCCCGTATGCCGACAAAATGTCCAAGAACATATGAACATCTGGAGAAAAAACTGGATGAGCTGATTCGTGGAGACGGCGGCTGGAGATAACAGCAGCCACACTATAAAGCCGCTTTAATGAACTACTACAGGTTAATACCCTTCGCTTGTTTTTCTCTCTACGATGGGATTAGTCCTCGAGATTAGGGCGGCTACCCATTGCTTGTGTTTGAGTCTGCGATGAGATTGGCTCTTGAGATTGGATTCATCAGGTGGGTGGCTGACCCACGGCAGGTTACTTTTTTGTCTTGCCACAAAAGAAGTAACCAAAAAAAGGCACCGCAACGCCTTGCCCCCTGACGGGGGTGCCCGGAGCTGCTCGTCGTGACAGGGGCGGCAGCCGGAATTCGCTGCGCTCAAACAGCCGTCTGCGAAGCTCCAGTCGCTCCTCACTGTCCCGGCTACGGTGCAATCGCGGATTTTAGTAGAGAAGTGACACCACTATGTGGTGTCAAGATGCCCCCGCTTCGCGGACGGCATGGCAGCGAAGCTGCCGTTGAAAAAGCGATAAGCGTGAGAGCACGTAGGGGACAGCATAGCTGTCCTGTTGCCGGTACATCCTGTCAAATGATGTGAATCTCCATGCCGGATGAGAGCGGGTTGTCCGATTTGAAGACGACGTTTTTGCCGGTTTCCTGCGCTTCTTTGATCATGCGTTCAAAGTGGTCCAGAAAGGAGATAAAGTCGGCTTTGTTGACGGTGACGAACACATCTTTTGTATCGGGGTCGAGCTCGGTAGCCAGGAACTCATCCCATTTTTCGGGATTGTCCACGATGCGTTTTTTGGCGTCAGCGATCATTTTCATGAGTCGCGGGAGTTCTTCCGGGGTAAAGATGGTGTCTTCGAGAAGGTCAATGTATTTTTCCGTGTCGTTGAAAAGCTCTTCGATTTCGCCATGGAGTGCCCAGTAGTAGATTTCTTCATAGAAGATGAGACGTTCTTCCATGTTGTCAGTGTTTTCACCAATTCCAGCGGTAAACGGCATAAGGCCACCTGTCGTTTAAGAAGGGTTAAGGGGTCGATGGGGTTTATTGTGGCATAGCCGCAGGATGGGGACAATGCTTTTTTTGCCTGCGGGAAATACTTTCCTGTTGTTTTGTCCTGTATCAGGGGGCTGGCTGGACTTGCCGCTGTGGTTCTTTGCTATCTGCTGCCACGTGCGAAAGGGATACTTCAAAAAGCGCGTGATGGCAGCAGGCTCAGCCCTCATTAGCCGGTCTGCTGTAAAGCGGCTTTTTCTCGCCGACTTTCGCTGCCGCTTCAAAATGGAACTCGTCATATGCCAGATACGACTTCGTCCGGTTTTTCCCTTGCGCCTTGACAGACAGGAAAAATCTGCTTTTTGCTCACGATAAATTAATGAGAGCTGAGTCTGGGGAACGCAGTATAATGCCAGCTGGAGGAACTGTACCGCAGGCCGGATCACGGGCAAAAAAGCAGGGCATGGCAGGTAACTGAAGCTGAGGATGAATGCGATGAATAGGGGATGGTTTGGGCGTAAGGGGTTTAAAAGCGGGGCTGCGGCTTTTTTTGCGGCGGCCTTTTTTGTTGCCTTTTCCGGTGCCGCACAGGCTGCCCAGGGAGATTTTGAGGAAGGTACCCGTGCTTATGCCAGTGGGGACTATGACAAGGCGTTTACCTTTACCATGCGTGCGGCTGAAGATGGCGATGCACGCGCCCGGACGGCTGTCGGCCTGATGTATGAGCTGGGGCGCGGTACGAGGCGAAGCGGCAGGGAAGCCGTGCGCTGGTACCGTGAGGCGGCAAAGCAGCAATTTCCGATGGCGCTTTTCAAGATGGGGGAGATGTACGAGTACGGTATCGGGGTGAAGCAAAGCGATGAGGAAGCGCTTTCCTGGTACAGGAGGGCGGCTAATGAGAATTATGGCGACACGCCATATATTGTTGGTACCTGGTACCGTGCCGGCAAAGGTACTGCAAAGAATGATTCCCAGGCGGCGCGCTGGCTGGAAAGGGCTGCCAAGAAAGGCAATATGCAGGCCCAGAAGATACTGGGTGAGATGTACCTGAAGGCGGAAGGGGTCATCCAGAGTGATGAAGACGCGGCCAAGTGGTATCTCAAGGCGGCCCAGCAGGGGGATGCCGAATCGCAGTACGCAATGGGGCTTTTGTATATTTTCGGGCGTGGTGTGTACCAGGATGCCGAGGATGGCATCAAGATGTTTGAACAGGCCGCCGCACAGGGCTACGAAGATGCCTACTATGAGCTGGGTATCATGAATCTCTACGGCGAAGGGCTGTGGATGAAAAAACCGGCGATGGCCTATGAATGGTTGAAAAAATCAGCAGAGGCGGGCAATGCCAAAGGGATGTATGCACTGGGTGGCATGTACCAGAAAGGGTATGAGGGGGTGGTCGCCAAAAATGATGCTGAAGCGGCGCGCTGGTATGAAACGGCAGCCAGGAAGGGGCATGCGGGCGCTGCCGCTGCGCTGGGGATGATGTATATCACCGGAGACGGGGTGCCTGCAGATACCCGCCAGGCGATTACCTGGACGCATAAAGCGGCCATGCAGGGCGATGTGGCGGCGCAATTCAATCTGGGGGTCCTCTACAGCAAGGGCGAGAGCGGAACAACAGATTATGCCAAGGCGGCGGAATGGTTCAGGAAAGCGGCCGAGCAGGGGCATGCCATCGCCCAGTACAACCTGGGCTGGCTGTACGGCAACGGGCAGGGTGTGCCTTTTTCGGCCAACCGGACGTTCTACTGGTTTGAAAAAGCCGCGCGCCAGGGTAATGCGGATGCCCAGTATTCGCTTGGTATGCTGTTTGAAGAAGGCTGGAACGTGGAAAAGGATACCGGCAAGGCTATCGAGTGGTATCGACTGGCAGCAGCGCAGGATGATGTGAAGGCCAAAGAGCGGCTCAATGCCCTGGAAGGAAGAGCCACGTCTGTTTCCGGGACGGTGGATACAAATACCGGCAGCGCGTCATTTGAACAGCCGGACTTCATAAAGTGATGGCCTGGGAGCGGATGAAATGAAAAAAACGGTTTTACGGTTTGTGTCATGCGCCATGGTGGGCGCGGTGCTGTGTTTGCCGCCGGTTTTTGCGCAGGGACTCAAGCTGGGCGGCAAGGAGCCTTCCCTGCAGATACAGCAGGGCGGTACGGTTGAATCAACGATGAAAGAGGCTGAGGCGGGCAATGCCAGCGCACAGTATAACCTCGGGCTGATGTACCAGTTTGGGCGTGGCGTGAGGGCAGATGATGCCGAGGCGGTGAAGTGGTACCAGAAGGCGGCAGTGCAGGGCAATGCCAGCGCACAGACCAATCTGGGCCTGATGCTTCGTGAAGGGCGCGGTATCAAGGCGGATGACAGCCAGGCGCTGAAATGGTTTGGCGAGGCGGCGAAGAAGAATGATGTAAACGCCCAGTACAATCTCGGTGTCATGTACTGTGAGGGGTTTGGCACGGCGAAAGATGAACAGGAGGCAGCGACATGGTTTACCCGGGCCGCAGAGCAGGGCCATGCCCGCGCCCAGAATAACCTGGGTACGCTTTACCGTGACGGCTGCGGGGTGAAGGCCAGCGACAGGGAGGCGGTGAAGTGGTTCATGCGTGCGGCCGAACAGGGTAATGCCGACGGGCTTTTCAATATGGGCAGCATGGCCGAGGCGGGGCGCGGGATGAAAAAGGACTTGCCCCAGGCGCTTTCTTTTTATCGGAAAGCGGCTGAACAATCCCACACCGGCGCGGCTTTTGCTTTGGCAGGACTTTATGACCGGGGTATAGGCGTAAAACAGAATGCTGCCGAGGCCACCAAATGGTATGAGAAGGCAGCCCGCCAGGGCTTTGCTCCGGCGCAGTTCAATCTGGGGACCTTGTACCTTGAGGGAAGCGGCGTAAAAAAGGATGTGGCAACCGGGCTGAAATGGATAAAAGATGCGGGCGAGGCCGGGCTGGTACCCGCACAGATGTGGCTGGGCAATGCCTATGAGGCTGGCACTCTTGTGAAGCAGGATCTGGTGGAATCGGTGAAGTGGTACCGGAAAGCTGCCGCCCAGGGCAATACTGAAGCCCGGGAAAAACTCAACCGCATGTAAGTCTGTGATGCCAGGGACTATCCATTTTCCTTTCCGGCTGGCAGTGTGCCTGACAGCGCCCAGGGCCAATTCATGGTTGGCCAAGCGTATTTTATGGGAAGGGGGTAGCCCCTGACACGGAAAAGGCTTTTGAGTGGCACCAGCGTGCGGCAGAAAAAGGGCATGTGCTGGCTGCCTTTGCCGTAGGGATGGCTTATGCCAATGGCTGGGGAGTGGCACCTGACTGCATGGTGGCGGCCCGGTGGTTCATGTAGGCGGAGAAAGACGGCATCACGCCTGCCAAATGGCAATTGGAATGGCTGAACAGGGGACGTGCCCCCTGTCTTTTTGGCGTGCGCCAGAAGTAAAGGTATCAGGAGAAAAGGAATGGAACAAAATCCTAAGGTCAGGCGGCAGGCAGCGAGATGGCTGGCAGGCGTTTTTGTCGTACTGCTGGCTTTCGGGTCCGCCGGTCTGGTGCTGGCGGATGATTTTTCCGATGGTGCGGCGTATTTTCGCAACGGGCAGTATGAGCTGGCTTTTGCCGCTTATCTGCGCGCGGCAAAAGCCGGGCATGCCGGGGCACAGAACAATGTCGGCAATATGTGTGCCGAGGGCCTGGGTGTTGCAAAAAATGAGAAGGAAGCCTTGGGCTGGTTCAAGAAGTCAGCCGGCCAGGGTTTTGTGCTGGCACAGCGCAATATGGGCAAGATGTATGATGAAGGGCGTGGCGTAAAAAAGGATGAGACCAAGGCGTTGGCCTGGTTCAAGAAAGCAGGGGCTCAGGGTGATGCACTCTCGCAATTCATGGCGGGGCTCACGTATGCGCGGGGCGAGGGAATCAAGCGTGACTATACGCAGGCGCGCTTCTGGTTTACCCAGGCGGCTGACAGGGGCAATGTGAATGCGATGTACTCTCTTGGCATGCTGTGTGAAGCGGGGCTGGGCAAGCCGCAGGATATTGATGAGGCCCTGATGTGGTATGAAAAAGCGGCAGCCCGCAAGCACAAACAGGCAGCGGCCCGGATTGATGCTCTGCGCGCAGGCGGGGCAGCCGCTGCTGTGAAGCCGATCAAGGAATTGACTCAATAAGGTCGACAATCTGCTTTTCACGCTTGTTTTTGTTGTTTTTTACCGCATTTTTCGCGGAAAATGCGGTTTTTTCATGTGGTTTCAAGTAAAAAGCGACATGTCGAATGCCATATTTACTGATAAAAACTGTTTTGGATGAAAAACAGTCTGCCCCTGAAAAAACAACGAATTGAGCAGAGATAATGACGCAACGTCAGATAAGAAGACCCCTGATAATCCTGTCTGTTGCCAGTGCACTGACGGGACTGGTGCCTGCCGCACAGGCAGAGTCCCATTCGAATATCACGCTCTACGGGCTGGTGGATACCGGCTATATCAAGGAAGGCGGGCGTGACCTGACGATTGGCAACAACCGGGAAAGCCGCCTGGGCGTACGCGGATATGAAGATCTGGGGGGGTGGCCTATGGCAATTATCTTTATTCGGAGCAGCTTGCCAGCACGGTGCGCTATGACAGTCCTTCCTTTTCGGGCATTGCCTTTTCGCTTTCCTACAGCCTGGGCACCGATGAGGATATTTCCGCACTTTATGGTGCTGGTGCCTCACAGCAGTATTACTACAAAAGCGCGGGTAATGACGGTTTTAATGTGCTGATGAAATACGATGTGCGCCCGTTTCTTGTTTTTGCCAATTTCCAGCGGGCGGCAGACAGTAACAATTCCTACCTCTGGAATGCCGGGGTGGCTTACTGGCTTGGTCCGGCCAAGCTTTCCATCGGTTACCAGGACGGATGCTACAAGGTGTTTGCAGTAGCGAGGAGGTGAAGCAGCGCGACTGGATCATCGGGTGCAGCTCAAACTCGGGGCGGGTGAGTTAAATGCAGCCTTTAACTATGCCAGATATGATGGCCCGATCCATAATGATTTTGTCAGCGGGAAAAAGGTAGATGACAGTGTGAAGAAATACGCGCTGGGTTATACCTGCCGCTTCACGAAGCGTACGTCGATTTATGCGAATGTGGCGTTTACTGACAACGGCAGCAAGGCGGTGGGGATGGTGTATAACAATTTTCATACTTACCGGGAGTCATCGACGGGGTTTCAGTTAGGGATGACACATCAGTTTTAGGGGGCCGTGATTACGCGATGGCGGGGCGCGTTTGCGGCCCTTCGCTTGGTGTTGTTTGCTGCGATGGGATTGGCCCTCAAGATGGCGTCATAAGGCCGGTGGCTGACCGGCGGCAGGTTACTTTTATCTTGCCACAAAAAGCTAACCAAAAAAGGCACCGCAACACCTTGCCCCGCTAAAGCGGGGTTCCCCGCTGTGTGGGGGACGAGAAGTCCGCACGGCACTTTTGCGTTACTTTTTGCTGCCGGGCCAGTGGGGTAAGAACGAGCGAAGCGAGGACAAAAAGATCGTTACCGTGGGTCAATCACCCACCTTATTATCTCACTCTAAGGGCTAATCCCATCGTAGAGAACAAAACCATGCGAAGGGTATTACCTCAATTAAAAGGCCAATCTCATCGTAGACTCAAACACCAGCGAAGGACATGTAATCAATACTATCCTGACTACCATAAATAAAAGGCGGGTTGCCCCGCCTTTTATACTGAGAGAAGAAATTATCTGCTCTGGGATCAGCGTTCATGTTTATGCCCGCGGCCCCCACCGCCACAACATCCGTGATGAGCATGCCCATGCCCGTGACGTCCGCCGCGTCCGCGACCACCACCATCGGGATGGTCCGCGCCTTCTTCGCCAAAATGGTTGGAGCCCGGTCCGCGGCCACGCCGCTCGGGATTGCCACACTGACACTCGTGATGGCCTTCCCCGCCATGCCCGTGTCCACACACGCGGGGACCGTGCTCATGATTTCCCCGACCGCGTCCGCCTCGCCCGCGTCCCAGCACAGCGCCTGACTGGTCCTGCAGGCCATTTACAAATTTTTCCAACAGTTGTGAGAAGGTTTCCTGCTCGCTTTCGGTGAGGCTGGAAAGCAGCATGCCCATTCTTTCCTCGCGGGCTGCCTCGAATTGGGAGGCGCTTTCGCGCCCCGTCTTGGTCAAAAATACATGGCTCATGCGCCTGTCCGATTCGCTCTGGCGGCGCTCGATCATCCCGTTTGACTCCAGTTTGTCCAGGAGTTCGGAAAGGGAGGGGGGGCGTATATGAAGTAACTCGGCAAGCTCGCGCTGACCGATGCCGTCCCGCTCCTGCAAGAGGGCGATGATGCGTCCCTGCCCGCGATGACCGCCACGGCCATGCGTGTGGCCGTTTCCGCGCCCGTGCCCGCCACAAGGCGCGCGGTGCATGAGGTTTGTGCAGTGATGCAGGTGATGGAATATTTTTTCTGCGTTACTTCTGTTCATTTATTACTTCCTTTTTTATTAGGTACCTTATAAATTTACTGCTGCTGCTGGCAGGTGTCAAGCATTTTTTATTAGGTACCTGAATATTTTTGTAACAAAATATCGCAGTAGGCGAATGCCTGCGGGTGGGAAGGGTGCTCGCGGGATGGTAGAATCGCGTGGAGTCCGCAGGATAAAAGGCTTTTGAAACAGCGACCGGCAGATATGACGACGATTGAAGAGATCCTGAGAAGACGGATGCGCCTGCCCGCACCGAAGGTAAAGACGCCGGTGACGCCACGACAGCTTGGCGGGCTGGCCGTTCCTTTTCTATGGGCGATGATTTATCCGACCGACCGTTTTGCCGTGCTTTTGCATGTGCAGGGGACATGGCTTTATGAGCTGCTGTCGTTTCTGACGGCAGTGGCGATTTTTCTGGCGCTGCTTTTTTCACCACGCGATGATATTGTGCCCTGGGAGAAGGTGGCAGAGCCCAGGCAGCGGCTTTTCTTTTTTGTCGCCTGCGGCGTCTCCCTGGCAGGGCTTGCGTTGCTGGGGCTGACAGGCGGGGGATTCTGGACGTATATCTACCTGGCGCTGGCGGTGCTTACGCTGTTGTGGCTGGTGTTGCCGTACCTGGTGCTGTCGGGCAATCCTGGGGCCTTGAAACTCTTGCTGTTTTCGATGCGCATGGGGATGGTCTGGTTTACGTCGATGTTTTTGATCCTGGCGATCAAGGATGGTACAGGGCAGATCATGAGTAACAGCCTGCCAGCTGTGGCGCTGGGTTTTCTGGGGGGCATGTACTGGTGCTTTCTGCTGACTGCAAACCGCCTGACCTCTGACGAGGCCGGGGAGTGGCCGGCGCTTTTTCCAGGCTGGGGAAAATGTTACTGGACGGGGCTGCTGCTGTCTGCCTGTCTTGTGTTTTTGTGGGTGCTGACGGGTTTTACGAATGATGGAGGCGGACAGTATGGCGCAGCCGCGTACAACCTGTCTTTTCCATTTTATGATGTGGCGGCTTTTCTTGAGCCTTTTTCTTTTTCAAACGGGCCGCTTCTGCTTTTACATGCTATTCCCTGGCAGGAGATGATTTTTCCCGGATCGAGCACAGGTGAGGGAAGTCTGCTTCATATGCTTTCGCTGATGCACTGGCTGGGGCTTGCTTGCTTGGCCATAGCGTTTTTTGGTGCGTTTGGTGCCTTGTTTTCGGGGATGTTCCCGCGTGTTGCCATTATTTATGGGGTTTTGGCAGCAGGGATATCGGCAGCGGTGGCTTTCCAGGTAGTGTCGGTCTGGCAGGAGTTTGCCTTGCGTCCCTGGGAGCCGGATCATTGCCTGCATCCGCCGGATGCGTTGCATGGCTGGGGCTGTGCCAGCCGGTCGCTGGGCGGGTTGGATAATTTCATGCTGATGCGGCAGCATATCCCGGCGCTTGTCTGCTGTGTACTCGCGCTGGCGCTGGCGGCGGCCTTTTTGGTGTTGCTCATGAAAAACCGCATCCGCCGGTAGCTGTTAGGCTCAGCCCTCATTAATTGGTCTGCTGCAAAGCAGCTTTCCCGCCTGCCTTCGTTAACGGCTCAAAATTGACCTTGCCGACGATCCAATACGCCTTCGTCCAATTTTCCCCTTGCGCCTTGGCAGACAGGAAAAATTCGCTTTTCGTCCACGACAAATTAATGAGGGCTGAGCTTGGATGAAAGGCGGGAGGTTATGCCGATTTTGACATGACGCGGTTTAAGAGTGCCTGGGTTTTAACAAGGGCGAGATCAGCCTGCGCTTCGGTATAGACAGGCTCTCCCCGGTAATACACCTCGGGCAGGCAGCCGGCGTGGATCATCTCGATGGAGAGATGGTCAATGATTTCTTTTTTATGTGCCCGTAAAACAGGCAGGATTTCTTCAATGATATCTGCTGTGCCGCGTACCTTGACGGTGCCGTTTCCCAGGCAGAATTCAATACCGTGCTCGCGGCAGTAAGCAATCAATCTGGCAATGTTCATATCGGATCCTGATAGTGACAGGGAAATCCAGTGTAGTCATAGGAAATCATTCGCTTATGGAAATATCTCAAGCATTTGTGTATTATCGAAAAGCAGGCATGACAAAAGCCTGATAAACAGCAAACCCTGCGACTGTTTCACTGTAAATGGGCAAGACCTTTTTCCGCAACAGCCGCAAACGCGCATGGATGCGCTGTGAAATAAGGTGGCAAAAAATGAACAACTCAGTATTCACCTCCTCCTCCCCTGATCGGGCAGGAACACGGACGGCTCCCTCCTTTGTACGCCGTATTTTCCTCAAACTTTTTTTGCGCTGGCATGCCTTGGCATGGGGGGCACGCTTTTCGCGCAGGATTTTGCAGAAGGATTGACGTTTTATCACGAGAAAAAGTATGACAAGGCGCTTATCGCTTTTGAAAAGGCGGCAAAGGAAGGCAATATGGTTGCCCAGTACAATCTGGGCGTGATGTACTACAAGGGCTTTGGTGTGGAGGAAAATACGGCCAAAGCCTACAACTGGTACTGCAAGGCGGCTGAGCAGGAGTTGCCGCAGGCTGAATTTAATCTTGGTATTATGTATGTGCGCGGGCATGGCGTGAAAATGAGTGACCAGCAGGCGTTTTCGTGGTTTGAAAAGTCTGCCGAGCACGGCCTTGCGGATGCGCAGTATGCCCTGGGCATGATGTACCTGAGTGGCACGGGTGTGAGGCCAAACAGCCATGTGGCCGAGCAGTGGTTTGACAAGGCGGCCGGGCAGGGACATAAACTTGCCCAGAATCGATTGAAGAAACTTCGTAAAAACCGGTAATGCATAAAAAACGTTCTTTTTTTTCCTTTGTTTGCGCCCTTTCGGGGGCGCTTTTCTTGTCCGCTACCATCGGCTTGGTAACGCCATCGCATGCGGATACGGATGCCAGGGTCTACCTGGATGAAGGCTACCGGCTGTACCAGAAGCGGCAGTACAAGGAGGCGCTTCCCTTGATACAGAAGGCGGCTGAAGGGGGCAATCCGATGGCGCAGACGCTGATGGGGATGATGTACGAGGAAGGCCGCGGGGTGCCGCTCAATATGCATGAAGCCATCAAGTGGTATCGCCTGGGCGCACAGGGTGGCTCGACAACGGCGCAGACGGTGATGGGGCTTTTGTACCATGACGGGCGTGTGGTGAAAAAGGACCATGTCGAGGCGGTAAAGTGGCTTATGCTGGCGGCCAACAAGGGCCATGTGATGGCGCAGGGCATGCTGGCAGACAGCTACCGCAAGGGCGATGGGGTCAAGCGTGATGATGTTGAGGCCGCCAAATGGTACAGGAAGGCGGCCGAGCAGGGGGACCCGGCCTCGCAGTATAACATGGGCTATATGTACTACACCGGGGCTGGTGTCAAAAAGAGCGATGCGGAAGCGGTGCGCTGGCTGTCCTTGGCCGAAGCCAAAGGCGATATCCGTGCGAGGGCCCTTTTGGGGGTGATGCTGGTGCAGGGGCGTGGTATCAAGCGAAACCCCAAGCAGGGGATGGAGATGATCCAGAGCGCTGCGCACAGCGGCTCACCGGAGGCGCAATATCTTCTGGGATATGCGTATGAGACGGGCTCTATCGTGAAGAAGGATATTCCTGAAGCGGTGAGATGGTACCAACTGGCTGCCGAGCAGGGGTCGACGGATGCGAAGAAGCAGTTGCAGAAGTTGTATGAGCGGGGGGAATATTGAGGGGTTCCCCTGCATAATGGACACTTTGAAAAAGAGCCGATAATAAGGCAGGAGGAGTGTCATGCAAACAAGACGCAAATACACATCGGAGTACAAACATGAAGCGGTTCAACTGGTTATAAGCAGCGGTCAGTCGATTCGGCAGGTTGCTGGCAATCTGGGAATCCGCGTGATGAAAAATTGGCGCGATTGCGAAAAGAGCTTGCCCAGGTCAAAAAGGAGCGTGATTTTTTAAAGGACGCGGCAGTCTTCTTCGCGAAAGAATCGAAGTGAAAGACAAGACGATAGAACACTGCCGCCGTCACTATCCCATCCGGCTGATGTGCCGTTGCCTGAATATTTCGCCAGGCGGTTACTATGCGTGGAAATCGCGAGTATCCAGTGCACGCCAGCAGGACAACCAGAGGCTTGGCAAACACATAAAAGCCTTGCATCAGCAAAGCGATGGGGTCATGGGAAGTCCGCGTATCTGGAAAGCCTTGCGCCACCAGCGATGAATATCAGCATTTTTTAAAGCAACACAATCTCATTTGCAGCATGAGCGCCGTTGGCAGTTGTGCAGACAATGCCGCAGCGGAGCGCTTCTTTGGCCCGCTGAAACGGGAACGGGTTAACAGGCGTGTTTACAGATCTTGCGCGCAGGCCAGATCGGATATCTTCGACTACATCCAATGCTTTTATAAACCACTGAAGCGACTGAAAATGAAACCAGATAAACTCGTCTCTTAACCTAACCTTCCATTAAATCGGGGAAAAACCCGGCACTAAGGCGAAGCGCCGAATCGGGAATCCCCCGCTGTGTGGGGGATGAGAAGTCCGCACGGCACTTTTGCGTTACTTTTTGCTGCCGGGCCAGTGAGGTAAGAACGAGCAAAGCGAGGATAAAAAGATCGTTGCTGTGGGTCAACCAGCCACCTTATGAATGGAAATCGAGGATCAATCCAATCGCAGCAAACAACACCCGCGAAGGGTAACAAGCCAAACGCGCCTGCTGTTGCGCTACGGTTTTTAATCGCCGTCAAAAAGCAGGCCGTTTCCCTGATACTCGGCTTTGTCGATGAGGGCATCAAAGCGCTCGAGGAAGGAGGAGAAGGCGTTTTTGCTCACAGGCTCGTAGAGGTCTTTTTCGACAGGTTTCAGTTGGCGGCCAATGAATTGTTCCCAGGTGGCGGGGTTGGACCTGATGCGTGTGCGTACGTCGGCAATCAGCTTTCTCAGATGGACAAATTCCTGTGCCTGCATGCGCATGCTGCCGTAGAGGTCAATATAGCGGCCGGTGGTTTTCAGCATGGCCTCGATTTCCGGGTACATGGCCCAGTAATAGACTTCGTGCTCGAAGATGAGCATGTCGTCTTTTTCGTAAGAATCGGCGTCAATCAGGATGGTAAGAGCCATAGCTGCGTCTATGAGAAAAAATGAAAAGGGATTGTTGCATAATTTTCCTGGAAGCCCAATACCTGTTGAGAGGGCGTGAAAAGGGGCTGAGAGCGGGGGCTTTTCTGTTATTCTTATGCCTTGTGTAAGGTAACGCAGTGTCATACAACAGGAATACAGACTGAGGAATATGGGACGTTTTGCAGATCTGATCAGGCAGCATGTCAGCCGCTATGACCATCTTGGCACAGAGACCGCATCCAATGGTGCTGTACGCACAGGGTATGTGAAGCATATTCCCGGTGGTGCCTGGCTGCATGCCACTTTCCCGCCGCTAAACGAGGAAAAAATCGGGCGGATGGTACAGTTGATCCGTCGCAGGCTACCGCAGGAGCTTCGCGAGTTTTACCTTGATGCCAATGGTTTTAACTACATGCTTGATACCTTTGTGGTTACCGGCCTGCCCGAAGGCAATGTACGTGCACCCAATGCCCCGCCCATGCCTTACCATATCGAGACGCTGGACAAGCAGGAGCGACCCCGTGATGCCAAGGCGGATATGGTGTTTTTCGGGGCGTATGACTATGATCTTTCCCGCATCTACATGCGAGAAAATGATTCCCGCGTGTTTTACTGTACCTATGATTCGGCTGAACCGATCGGTGAATGGCCCTCGTTTTACGATTGCCTGTCGAGTGAATTTGCACGGATTGACAGGTTGCGTGACAAAAATGGTGAGCGTTTTGACCTGGAGGGTTCCCCTTTGCCGTTTGGCCGTAAGTAGGGGATGCCGTCACCCGGCAATGTCCCGTATGCTGTTTGGAACAAGGCAAAACGTAGCGCTTTTGGTAAAATCACATCGTCATGCCATGCCTTTTGGTGGAGGAGGCGGCTTTTTTTCCGCATGGCAAAAGTTTATGGCATGATGTAATCTGCATACAGGGGAAAGGCATGCGTCGCCATGCCAGTCAATGAGGGCGTCGGGTGGACGATAAAGATTTCAAACAGGCGATGAAATGGTACCGGCGAGCGCCGGTAACTCATGTTGCCCCTGACTCCGGCAGTCTGGTTTCCCCACAGAAGAAAGATGTCACCCAGCGGGAAAAAGCCCGTGTCTGGTTTCCGCGCCCTGCGGCGTGTTCCATGGGCGTGAAACCCGGTAGCCAATCCGAAGATGAGACAAAACAGGATAGCGCGTATGGTGCGCTGGCTGTTTATCGTGAAAAGCATGTGAGGGTACACGGGCCGGCAGAGAAGGTGGATCAGCCCGAATCCATGAATGCACCGGAGGTACCGCTTGCCGATACCATGACAGAAGATAATCCGCCCCATGATGTGGACTATACGGTTGTCAGCGATGAGGACGAACCTTTGCAGCTTGGCATGTCGGCTGACGGCGCGGCGCCCGCAGGCAGCGGGGAGGCCGATGATCCTTTTGCAGGCATGATTGCATCGGTACAGACCGGTATTTCAGGCATGCTGGCAGAAAAACCGACAGCGGACGAGATGCTGGCTGCCGGGGATGGTGATGATGGTGACGCGGAAGATGACGATGAGGTTGCTGAGGCGCTGACCGGACTGAGTGAAGAAGAGCGGGCAGAGATTGCCGGTTTTGACCTTTCCCTGCTGAAAGAGGATGAAGAAGCGGCAGCTGCAGCAGAAGTGATGGCAGCGCTGAGTGAGGAAGAACTGGCGGAGATTGCCGGTTTTGATCCAACTCTTCTCCTTGAAGACGATGAGGAGGCGGCTTCACTGTCAGACGAGACGGAAGCCCTGGCGCAAAGTGATGAGGAGACAACCGGAGAGGTGTTGGAGGAAGACGCGCCTGAAGCACAAGCGGATGATACTGCTGATACAGCGCCGGAAACGGCAATCCCGGAAGCCAGTGCTTTTGAGGCGGCGGCCGAGGCAGCCCTGATGGATACCCTGATTGCGGATGAAGCGGCAGCGCAGGCAGAAGAGACAGAGGCAGCAGAATCCCCCGTGACAGAAGCGGATGATATTGCTGACGTGGCGCAGGAAGCGGCACTTCCGGAAGCAGATGCCTTTGAGGTGGTGGCGGAGGCAGTGCTGATGGATGCGCTGATTGCAGATGAGGCGACAGCGCAGGCAGAAGAAGTTGAGATGCCGGAAGTGCCGCTGGCGAAAGCGGCAGCAGAAATAGAAAGTGCCGATGCCGTATCTGATGAGATGGTGATTGGTGAAGCATCCGGCTTTGATGCGCTCGTTGAGGAGGCAGAAGAGGAAGCGCGGGAAGAGGCTGTGCTTGATCCGGAACCGGATGTGCTGTCCGATGCGGAAGAAGCGATGACCGCACGGGAAGTTGATCTTGAGGAAGCCCTGTCTGCGATAGAAGCAGTTGATCCGGCGACAGCCGAGGATATCCTTGCTGAGGTAATGCCAGAGGTTGTGGAAGAACAGCCGGTTGCTGAAGAAGCGGTTGCCGAAGCGGCAGAAGCAGAAGCAGAGACAGAGACAGAGACAGAGACAGAGACAGAGACAGAGACAGAGACAGAGACAGAGACAGAGACAGAGACAGAGACAGAGACAGAGACAGAGACAGAGACAGAGACAGAGACAGAGACAGAGACAGAGACAGAGACAGAGACAGAGACAGAGACAGAGACAGAGACAGAGACAGAGACAGAGACAGAGACAGAGACAGAGACAGAGACAGAGACAGAGACAGAGACAGAGACAGAGACAGAGACAGAGACAGGGACAGTGGAAGCGGAGGCGTCACCTGATGAGATGGTGATTGGCGAAGCATCCGGCTTTGATGCGCTTGTGGAGGAGGCAGAGGAGGAAGCGCAGGAAGAGGTTGTGCTTGAAGGGGTGCCTGATCCGGAACCGGATGCGCTGTCCGATGCGGAAGTGGTCGTAACGGCACAGGATGTCGATCTTGAGGAAGCGGTTTCAGAGGAAACGGCGGCTGCTGCAGAGGAGGCCGAAGCGTCAGGCGAGGCGGATTTTGATCCGGTGACAGCCGAGGATATCCTTGCCGAGGTGATGCCGGAGGCTGCGGAAGAACAGCTGGTTGCCGAAGAAGCGGTTGCCGAAGCGGCAGAAGCAGAGACAGTGGAAGCGGAGGCGTCACCTGATGAGATGATGATTGGCGAAGCATCCGGCTTTGATGCGCTTGTTGAGGAGGCAGAGGAGCAGGCACGAGAGGAGGCTGCGCCTGATCCGGAAACTGCGCTGGCTGACGGTATCCTGATGGTTGAAGGGGAGACTCCGCCTGATTTTGAGGTGCCGCGTGTTCCTGTCCTGGATGAGATGACAACAGGCCCGGAAGTGGCGATACCGGAGGAGCAGGTATTTCGCGACAAGATCGAGACGCACCAGCGAAACAAGATGGCTTTTGCCGAGTACAAGGTTGCCGCAGCGTATGCGCGGGAGGATACCCAGGCCAGCCGTCTTGAAGCGTTGAAATGGTATACGCGCGCGGCGGAAAACGGCCATGCGGTGTCCCAGTTCAATCTGGGGAATATTTATTATGCCGGGCGTGGCGTAGCGCAGGATTACACACTGGCGGCAGACTGGTATGAGCTGGCGGCTGCGCAGGGCGTGGCCCGTGCGCAGGACAATCTGGGCCTGATGTACTTCCATGGCCGCGGCAGGCCGGTAGAGCCGGAGATGGCGGTGTACTGGTTCCGTCAGGCGGCGATACAGGGCTATGCGCCGGCCCAGTATAAGCTGGCGATGCACCTGGAAGCCGGTGTCGGCACGGAGCCGGACCTGGAAGAAGCGCTGCACTGGTACAAGAAGGCGGCTTCCCAGGGGGATGCCAAGGCTAAAAAGGATGTTGCCCGCCTGATGGGGCAAAAAGAAGCGTGATGCGATACGGTTTTGCCGGGAAAGGTGAGGTGCTGCTACTGGCTTTTTGTCTCACGCTGGCAGGGATGGTGCAGGCCGGGCCGTATGAGGAAGGCAAACGCCACTATGATGCCGCCCGCTATGAGAAGGCGCTTTCGCCGCTGGAAGCGGCAGCAACCGATGGTAATAGGGAGGCGCAGTATCTGCTGGGGGTGATGACCATGGATGGCCTCGGGGTGGAGCAGGATGACAAGGCTGCTTTTTCTTGGCTGAAAAAGGCAGCGGAAAAAGGACATGCCGATTCACAGTATCTTCTGGGTACCCTTTATACCAACGCCCGGGGTGCTTTCCGTGACGATGTGGCGGCTGCCCGCTGGTACAAGAAAGCGGCGGACCAGGGGCATGTGGCCGCCATGTCTGCCATGGGGTACATTTATGTGGAAGGTTATGGCGTGCCGGAAGATTATGCCAAGGCAGCCGAATGGTATCGCCTGGCAGCCGTGAAGGGGGATTCTCTTGCACAGTACAATCTGGGCGTGGCGTATGCCGGTGGTTTTGGCGTCAAACGCAATCTGACGGAAGCCAGGAAATGGCTGGGCCTGTCTGCAAAACAGGGAAACCGCGATGCAGTAGAAATGCTGCGCCAGCTGGATAGTGAAAAAGAAGAAAAAACGCGGAAAAAAGATGAAAATAATAAAAAATAATGCAAAATAACAGATGATGTGTAAAGATAAGGGGCGGGGAGGGAGAGGTAAATGGCGACCCTGAACCAGATGATGATCCGCCTGGCAGCGCTGATGCTGGTCTGTGCTGCGGGTCTTTCCGGCTGTGCTGTCAGCGATACTGAAGACAACTATGAAAGTACCGGGTACCAGCGCGGTGGGGCTGTTGTCATCGTGCCGGATTCGATTGTGACAGAAAAGGGAGAACTCAAGGGTCGGGCTGTCCTGGTCAAAAGCGGTAAAATTGCCCAGATCGTGACGGCAGCCAATGCGCGCAAGCTGGCAAACCAGCACCGGGCAGCCCTTGTTCTGGCACCGGACCATGTTTTCTCCCGGCTTCATCAATGCCTATCATCAACTTTCCTATGACCATAAGGGGTCGCTGACGATACTGACCTGTCCCAAGGCGGAGTATGGCGACAAGGACCCGCGTCAGCGATATGACCAGCGCCAGGACCGGCTTTCTGGGTGCCGTCGTTTTACCCGGCTGCATTTTCACCAGGACAGGGATACTGAAACACTGGCCTTTAATGAATTGCGTCACCTGGTGGGGGCCACCAGCATGGTGGGACCGGACGGGGCTCCCGGATTTGTGCGCAATTTCGGGGTGGGTAATAATGAGGCGTTGCGCGAGGGCCTGAAATCCCGGCGGGTGATTGTCGACGCTTTTCCACTGGGCGATACCGGCTGCAAACACCAGGTGGGCAATGGGGATAAATATCCGACCCATCCGGACAAGGCAAGCGTGAAGGGCGCGGTGTATATCGCCCCGGTGGCGGCGGGCCTGGACCGGCAGGCCAGGAATGAGTATCTCAATCTTTCCAGTGACAAGGGCGGGCGTGTGAATATGCTGGGCAGGCATACCGGTTTTGTCCACCTGATGGCGCTTTTGCCGCAGGATGTGAAGGCGTTTGCCCAATCCGGCTCAACCAGCCTTCTGGGCGAACTGGCGGTGGTTTATGCCTTTAATGAAAACCTGCCAAAGAAAGCGGCGTTTTCCGACAGGGAAATATGGCGCATGGTGACGGCCAATCCAGCCCGGCTGCTGGATGTAAGCCGCCAGCTTGGGGATATACGCACCGGGATAGTGGCAGATCTGGCGCTTTTCAGAAAGCGGGAAAATATCTCGTACCGTTTATCATGTGGTGATAACGGCAGGTCTTGAGGAAGTGGACATGGTGATGCGGGACGGTATCCCGCTGTATGATCTCAGTTGCTGTGGCCAGCCGCTGAATGATTGTGACCGTGATGGCATGGCCAGTGGAACGGATAATGATGATTCCCTGTTTAACCCGCTTCGTCCTATCGATATAACAGCCGGGCGAGGGCGGCAGGTGAAAGCATGGTAGGGTGGGAAGGCCGTGGTTACGCGAAGGGTAACAAGCCAAATGCGCCACGCCGTCGCGCCTACGGCCTCTCCCGCTTCATCCATGACGGCTGTGCGGCCATCCTGTCAAGCAGCATGATATTTTCGCCTTTGGGACGGAGACCGTGCCGGTTGTTGTGCGTCCCTTTTTTAAGGGGCGTATCGGCATGAAAAACGCGTGTCAGCACGAGGGAAATGAAGTGGCAGCCGTCCTTGTTTTCCTGTTTTTGCATGTCAGTGCACTTTCCCGAGTTTTTCCTGTGCATCGTGGTTGCCCAGCGCGGCGGCCTTGCGGTACCAGTCAATTGCAATGGCCTTGTCCTGGCTGACCCCTTCGCCGGTTTCGTACATGGCGCCCAGCAGGTATTGGGCCGGGGTGTATCCTGTCACGGCGGCTTTCCGGAACCATTCAGCAGCGATTGTGCTGTCAACGGGTACGCCCTTTCCTTGCACATAGATGAGGCCGACATGGTACTGGGCTTCCGGCAGTCCCTGGTTGGCAGCCTTGAGGTACCAGGACAGAGATTGCGCCGCATCGTAAGATGCGCTGCCCTGGGCGCCGTAGATGGCGCCCAGGGCGTACTCTGCCTCGGACATGCTGTTTGCCGCGGCTTTTTCGAGCCACATGATGGCTGTGCCTACATCCTGCTCTACTCCGGTACCCTGGTAGTAGGCGATGCCGGTGTTGAACTGGCCGCTGGCGTTGCCTTCTTCTGCTGCCGTCCGGTACCACTCGGCAGCCATGCTGTCATTTTTTTCGGTGCCGACACCCATGGCGTACATGTTGCCAAGGGCGACAGCAGCATCGCTTTCGCCTTTGCCTGCGGCGATTTCAAACCAGCGAAAGGCGTCTGCATCGTTTTGGGGTACACCGCGCCCGGCAAGGGTCATGCCGCCCAGCGCAACCATGGCCTGGGCGTGGCCCTGGGCGGCGGCTTTGAGGTACCAGCTGTAAGCCTTGTTGTAGTCTTTGGGGACGCCCCAGCCATTGGCGTATTTTCTGCCCAGGTCAAACTGGGCATCGGGATAGCCCTGTGAGGCGGATTTGTGGCACCACTCGGCGGAGAGCTTGTGATCCTGTTTAGCACCGGATTTGCCGGTTTCATGGTAGTGGGCCAGAGTGTGCTGTGCCTGGGGGTCGCCCAGTGCCGCATTTTCCTCGGCGTCTGCCAGTGTCATGAGGTGGGTGTTGGGGATGTAGGTGCCTTTGGGCAGGGAAAGGTCTGCCGCACCAGCGGCAAGGGGCAGCGCCAGGGCAAGGCAAAGGGCACTGAAAAGGCGGGACATTTTCATGGCGTCTTCCGTGACAGGGAGGGTGAATGCAAATGATCGTCCCATACTTTGGAAGACGGGGTTTTGATGCATTCTCTGTTACAAGTGCGATGTCTTTTCCCTTTGCGTTATCGCAAAGGAGGTACCCTGCAAGGGGCGCTGATCAGTAAACGGTCTTGAGTACGGTAATGTCGAGGCTGTCGGTCTTGCCGCTGATGGCCTGGCCAAAGGTGGTAAAGTGCGGGCTGGCATTGTGCGTGTCGATGGCAGTCTGGTCTTTCCATTCCTCGAGTATGACGGTTTTGAGTGGATTGGCAATATCCTTGCAGATGAGGTAGGAAAGACAACCGGATTCTTTGCGGCTGGCGTCAGCCAGCGTCCGGATGGCGGTGTCGAGTGCCTGGGCGTGGTCGGCTTTGGCGGTAAGGGTGGCGACGATTTTCAGTGAAGACATGGGTATCCTTTTGATAAGGGGCTTAGGGCGTGTTAACACTAAACAACCTGCTGCAAAGCCGTTATGTTCCAAATGGCTGCGTTACCTCGAAAAATCTGGATTTGATGGTGATTGACCACGCCTGTACCCAGATTTTCCGATGCGTCTTGCCCTTTGAAACAAAACGACTTTTCGTGAACGGCGGTTAAATGTTAACACGCCCTGGATCAGGACTATTGTACTCCTGTGCTGATGCTGTTAGAGTCTGTAAACACTATCAGCATAGAAAGCTTTACCGACAAGTGTAAGGAAAATGGGGGCTTTTTTCACAAGCTACCGGTCTCAGGGCCGTGGTGAGGGTGATGACAATGCGGTGGTGATTTAAAAGAAAATGCCGGAAACAGTGAAACAACAAAAAACCTTGTTTATTAAAGGAAAATCATGATAACTCCAATCGTAACAATCACAGGCCCCTCTTGTTCTGGTAAGACATATCTCGAAAACTATATGTCTGAAAACGGTTTTGTCAGGCTGATTTCACACACCACGAGAAAACGAAGGGAGGGAGAAACAGACGAGGATTATTTTTTCGTGGAAAGCGCAGCGGAATTTGCCAAAATACCCATGGTGGAAACGATCCGGTTTGAAGGCAATATGTATGGTCTTTCTGTTGAGGAAGCAGATAAAAAGAAAAAGCTGGGAAAGCCCCTGGTATTGGGTGTTACCCCGTTAGGAAGACAGCAGATACAGGAATTCTGTACCGCCAATGAGGGGTGGCTGCATATCCCGGTATGGGTGTCTGCACCGACAGAAAAGCGAATCGCCCGGCTGGCACAAAGAAAAGATGAAAAGGATACCCGTCAACTGGAAGACAGGCTGCACACCATGCTCACAACAGAACATGAATGGTCTTCGGTGGAAGACGGGAAAGAGGTGTACGATCTGTGTTTTAACCGGTGGGGAAATCCTGCGCCGGTGGTCAGCATGATCAAGGATTTACTGGTGAAGTAACGGGGGAGGGTTTTGTAGTATCTGCTATCGGATGCTTTGTCCCGGGTGGTGGCTGTCCCGTCCTGAAATAGGTTGACGGATTTTATGAATCAAAGAACGCCTGATGCACGGCATCGGGCGTTTCATATTTTAAGCTGAGATGAGGACGTTTGTGATTGTAGACATCGACAGATTGCGCAATCATTTTTCTGGCCTCGTGAATATCTTTTGGTTTGTGAAGGAGAAATTCACTCTTGAGTGATGCCATTGACCCGCTCAGCCAGGGCATTCTGGTAGCAATCATAGCCATCTGTCATGGAACAGGTGACGTTGTGCCTGGCATGGAGGCTTTGGTATAGTGATGAACAGTACTGGATTCCCTTATCCGAATGATGAATCAGTGGCAGGTTGCTTTGCCGTTGTTTCAGCGCACGCTTTAAGGCTACGGCAACTTCTTCTGTCTGCAATGCCGGATGAACATGGTATCCCACGATCTTTCTGGAATAGGCATCTGTTACCAGACTCAGGTAGACAAACCGCTCCCGTGTCGGGATATACGTAATATCAGCTACCCAGACTTCTTCAGGACGGCGGATTATCCGGCGAGATGCTCCGTTTAGCAGATTCGGATGTCTACGGAAACGGTGATGACTATAGGTCGTCTTGTGATACGCCCGGCGATTGGGAACAAGTAGCCTTGCCTGTTTTAACAGGTCAAACAGGGCGTCCCGTCCCACAAGGATGCCCTCCGGCTTGAGCATGGCGTAGAGTTTTCTGGTGCCAGGCCTGGGCTGAATCATCCGTTCATGGCGAACTCGCTTTAGAATCTGTTCTCCCAGAGCCTCTTTACGTAATTCCCGCGCTTTTCTCTGGTAACAGGCCTGGCGGCTGATGCCGACAAACCGGCAGGCTTGCGCTATGCTTTTTTGACAGCTTTACTCCATACTCTGTCTTGATAATGTCCGGCATGGATTCAAACAGCTGTGCTTTGAGATTGGCTTCCTTGAGTTCTTGCTCAAGTTCTTTGATCCGCTGTTCCGGTGTCTGTGGGCGCTTTTCGGAATCCATAATGTTTCTCTTGAGACCGGATCTCCCCAGTTTATGCCAATTCATCCGTCCGTGCTTGCGTAACCAGACTAAGACGGTTGATCTGCCCTGGATGCCATAGCGCTCCTGCGCCTCTTTTGCTGTCATTTCCCCTTTTTTCAACCTGCTCTACAACGGTCAGTTTAAAAGCCATTGTGTAATCCCGCTGGGTGCGTTTAACCCAATCTCCCATTGACTTCTCCTTTCAAGTGGAAAAAAGTGTCATGAATCCCCCGCACAGCGGGGGACGAGAAGTCCGCACGGCACTTTTGGGTTACTTTTTGTCTGTACATGCCGGGCAAAAAGTAACCTGCCGCCGGTCAGCCACCCACCTTATGAGGATAAATAGAGGATTAATCTGATCGTAGAGTACCCACTACGCGTAGGGTAATAACAACAAAACGCGCCTGCCATCGCGTCACCACGACCCCTTACCCCTCAATGACAGTACTTCTCTCCTGTCTTCATGTCATGGTGGCAGCACAGGCCGCCGGATGAGCTATACTCCGTAAAGGAGCCGATACAGAATTTCATGCCGGTGTCGGGATCACGTGAGCAGGTGACGCCGCGTTTTTGGGGCGGTTTTTTCTCTGTCGTTTCCAGCTTTTTTTCAGGCTTGTCGCTGGCGGTAATGGCGGAAAACGGGCTGGTCAGCAGCAGGGTAGTAGCGAGTAAGGCAAGTGTCTTTTTCATGGGGCGTATCCTGTCGTGTTTTTTTGTCTCTTATCCGAATATTTCGGCCTCACCGAGTGATACCCCCTGCCTGTCTTTTTCCGAGAGAATGGGGGGTAACTCCCCGGGCCATGCGATGCCGATGGCGGGGTCATCCCAGGCGATGGTGCGTTCTGCTTCGGGTGCGTAGAATGCGGTGACCTTGTAGAGGCATTCGGCATTGTCAGTCAGTGCAAGGTAGCCGTGGGCGAAGCCTTCGGGTATCCACATCTGGCGGCCGTTTTCCGCAGAGAGGATTTCGCCTGTCCATTGGCCGAAGGTGGGGGAGGAGCGCCGCAGGTCAACGGCCACGTCAAAGATGGCACCGCGGGTTACCCGCACAAGCTTGCCCTGGGCATAAGGAGGGAGCTGGTAATGCAGGCCGCGCAGGACGCCTTTTTTTGAAAGGGCATGGTTATCCTGGACAAATGTTGCATAAATACCAATTGCCGATTCAAAATCCCTGCTGTTATAGCTTTCCAGGAAAAAGCCCCGCGAATCCCCGTGTTTTATGGGCTCGAGCATGATGACATCCGGCAGGGCGGTAGGGGATTTTTTCATGTTTTAACAGTAATTTTCATGTTTTATTGTGAAAGGGTATTGGCGAAAAGAAAGTTTTCGATACAATGAATACACAATAAAAACAAATGCCTCCTGATGTAAGCCTGCGTATTATACATATACACAGTGAAGAGGAGTTCCTGAACCTGGTGTGAGGGCCATGACGATTCTCGTGACCGGCGGTGCCGGATTTATCGGATCCAATTTTGTACTGGACTGGCTGGCGGCCTCGAATGAGCCGGTGGTAAATCTGGACAAGCTGACGTATGCCGGGCATCTGGAAAGCCTCAAGTCGATTGAAGATGATCCGCGCCATATTTTTGTCAAGGGTGATATCGGCGACATCGAGCTGGTGACTGATCTGCTGCATGAGCACAGAATCAGGGCTGTCATTAATCTGGCCGCAGAAACGCATGTGGATCGTTCGATCAGGCTGATGGAAGATTTTGTGCAGACCAATATCGTAGGGACGTCACATCTTCTGGAAGCCTGCCGGCAGTATTTTGCTGTAGCACGTGAAGAAAAGCGGATGCGTTTCCGTTTTCTGCATGTCTCGACAGATGAGGTGTTCGGGTCTTTGGAGGAAGCGGTGCCGGCATTTACGGAAAGCTCTCCTTATTCGCCCAGCAGTCCCTATGCAGCCAGCAAGGCAGCAGCAGACCATCTGGTTCGCTCGATGCACCGGACGCATGGGCTGCCGGCTATCACGACACGTTGCTCGAATAATTACGGCCCTTACCAGTACCCGGAAAAGCTGGTTCCGATCATGATCCACAATGCGCTTTCGGGAAAGCCGCTGCCGCTTTATGGTGATGGCATGCAGATCCGTGACTGGCTGCATGTGAAGGATCATTGCAGTGCGCTGCGTCTCGTGCTGGAGCGTGGGAAGATCGGCAGGACTTACAATATCGGCGGGCTGAACCAGAAACGCAATATCGAGGTGGTGATGTGCCTGTGCCGGATTCTTGATGAGCTGTGCCCGCGCGAAGGGGGGGGGCAGCTACAGTGCCCTGCTGAGTTTTGTAGCGGACAGGCCGGGGCATGACCGGCGTTATGCGATTGATGCAACCCGTATATGGGATGAGATGGGATGGGTGCCTTCGATACACTTTGAGACAGGCTTGAAAATGACAGTGGAATGGTATCTTGAAAATACTGCTTGGATAGAGAGAGTGTCTGACGAAAAATTCCACCAGTGGATTAAAAAACAGTATGCCTGACAGAAGACAGTGTCCCGTCCTGAAATAGGTTGACGGATTTTATGAATCAAAGAACGCCTGATGCACGGCATCGGGCGTTTTATATTTTAAGCTGAGATGAGGACGTTTGTGATTGTAGACATCGACAGATTGCGCAATCATTTTTCTGGCCTCGTGAATATCTTTTGGTTTGTGAAGGAGAAATTCACTCTTGAGGATGCCATTGACCCGCTCAGCCAGGGCATTCTGGTAGCAATCATAGCCATCCGTCATGGAACAGGTGACGTTGTGCCTGGCATGGAGGCTTTGGTATAGTGATGAACAGTACTGGATTCCCCTATCCGAATGATGAATCAGTGGCAGGTTGCTTTGCCGTTGTTTCAGCGCACGCTTGAAAGCGAGATGAACAAAAGCAGTGAAACGCTCGTGGCACCTGTCCCACCGGGTTATGGCCCGTTTGTATTTGTTGAGCCATGCAAACAGGCGCTCTATTTTCCAGCGTCTTTTGTAATGGCGCAATGCGCGGCCATCCTGGGTGGCAGGGCGCTTGCGGTTCTTCCTGTGAGGCGCAATCATTTCGACCCCGCCAAGAGAAGTGGCTCCGATTGTTTGGACAGGATTTTGTCCTGCTTAAGTGTGTTCCTTGCGGTTAAAGGGTTATCCACGGTGCCGCCTTCAGCAATAAAGGTGCTGGAGGCGAGTGCGGTGGGTAACCCGTTCATCACCTACGCTGCCATTTCCGGCTGGTGCAGGTTGTCATAGTAAAACCGATCCGGTGGTATGCCGTCAAGCGATTGGTGTGGCCGTTTCCGGTTATAAAAATCAAGATAGCGCCCGATCCCCTGTTTTACCGCGCTTACCGTGTCATAGGCACGCAGATAAATATCCTCATACTTGAGGGTTTTCCACAGGCGCTCAACAAACACGTTATCCCGCCAGGCACCCTTGCCATCCATGCTGATGGCAATCTGATGGGCTTTGAGCAGCTGCGTAAATTCCAGGCTGGTGAACTGACTGCCCTGGTCGGTATTGAAGATATCCGGCCTGCCATGGCGGTGGATTGCTTCCTCGAGTGCTTCGATACAGAAGTCCGCTGTCAGGGTGTTCGATATACGCCAGGACAGCACTTTGCGGCTGGCCCAATCCATCACGGCGAACAGATAAACAAACCCGCGTTTCATCGGAATATAGGTGATGTCTCCTGCCCACACATGATTGGGACGGGTGATCTCCAGATTGCGCAGCAGGTACGGATAAACCGGATGGGCCGGATGACGCCGACTGGTATTGGGCTTCCTGTAGATCGCCGATATCCCCATCTTCTTCATCAGCGTGCCAATGCGCTTTCTGCCAACTTCATACCCCTCAAAACGCAACAGGTCGCGCAGCATCCGGCTGCCCGCAAACGGATACTCAAGATGCAACTCGTCCATTCGGCGCATGAGAGCAAGGTCTTCCGGCCTTGTCTCACAGGATCGGTAGTAGGCCGTCGATCTGGAAAGTGACAATATCTGGCATTGCCGGACAACCGACAAGTTGTGGGTACGGTCTATCATTCTTTTGCGCTCAGCAATCCCGCCTTGGTGAGCGCGCCGCTTAAAAAATCGATTTCCAGCGCCTGTTGACCAATCTTGGCATGCAGTACCTTCAAATCCGGACCTGCCTTGCCAACGGGCTTCTTGCCTTCAAAAACATGGCCAGCGTTCTCTTGCAACTGTCGTTTCCATTCGGTGACCAGGTTGGGGTGAATTTCATACTGTTGTGCTATCTCGGCTATCGTCCTGTCTCCCCTGAGCGCCGCCAGCGCCACTTTGCCCTTGAATACGCTTGAATGGTTTCTTCTGCTTCTTTTGCTCATGATTTCGCTCCCTTTGACTGCTTCGCAGCCACTATTGTGAAGCAAAAAACTCACTTATAAATCTGTCCTAATTCCCGGGGCCACTTCTACTTCATGTGGCCAAGCAGAATCCGTGTGCACGGCGAGTGGAAAACCAGAAGCGTCTGCAATAACCATGAGCTTCGTACCTTTGCACCGCCTGGTCTTTCCCACTTTGAGCCCCCTTTTTTCGCCACTGTGAAGGTGCCATCTATAAAGCATTCGGATAAATCAATTCCACCGCGTTCTTCAAGGTCCTGTGCCAGCGCTTCCAGTATATGGCGTAATACGCCTTGTTTGACCCACCGGGAAAAACGCCTGAAACACGTTGATCCTGAAGGAAATCGATCAGGAAGATCCACCCAGGCAGCGCCTGTTCGCAATACCCGGAAAACGCCGTTTAATACGTCCCGGTCTGTGGGTACTTCCGGACGGCCTCGACCGGTACGATGACTCTCGGATTTCGGGATCAAAGGCTCCAGAAGTGCCCATTGTTCGTCTGTAAGTTGTTCTGCGCGTCGCCTTTTCATCCACACAACTTACCGTTTTTATAAGCAAATCAATGGCTTGAATAACGAGGGTATTCATGCCGATTTATGAAATGAGTTCTAGACAGATCAACACACGGATATCAGGATAGACAGATTGTTCGTTGATTGTTTCTTTCAGAAAGTTAGGTTATAACAGTATATAAACACGATGAAGGACCACTTTTACAGGAGAAGCCCATGTTCAGTCTGAAGGATAAAGTTGCACTCGTTTCTGGTGGGGCCAAGGGGATTGGCAAGGGGATTGTCAGGACACTGCGGCAGGCCGGGGCGAAGGTGATCATTGCGGATATTGACGATACAACAGGTGCGGCGTCAGCCAGGGAACTGGGTGCGGATTTCATGCACCTGGATGTCACGAAAGCCGATGAGTGCCAAAAGGTGATCACCGATGCGGTGGCAACATATGGCAGGCTCGATATTCTTTGCTCCAATACCGGCATTTTCCCGCAGGCCACACTCAAGGATATGACAGAAGCCGACTGGGATATGATGAACAACGTCAATCTCAAGGGAATGTTTTTCCTGATCCAGGCGGCCCTGGCGGTGATGGAAAAGCAGAAATACGGTCGTGTGATCATCACATCTTCCATCACCGGCCCGATCACTGGTTATCCCGGGTGGAGCCACTATGGCGCGACCAAGGCCGGGCAGCTTGGCTTCATGCGCAGTGCGGCGCTGGAGTATGCAAGATTTGGTATCAATATCAATGCGGTCATGCCGGGCAATATCCTGACGGAAGGACTCAAGGCGCAGGGCGAGGATTACCTCAACCAGATGAAGGCATCCATTCCGACCCATACGCTGGGTGATCCGGAAGATATTGGTTATGCGGTCTGTTTCCTGGCGTCAGATGAAGCAAAATTTGTGACAGGGCAGACAATCATTGTCGACGGGGGGCAGATTCTGCCGGAGTCACCGGATGCGCTCCTGTAAACCATGAGGTATCGGGGAAAACGGCTCCTTTTGGGAGCCGTTTTTTTATGAGTGCAATAACCGTTTATTCGACAAATTCGATGATGATTTCCTTGCCAAATACCGCTTGCAGGGTGTTGGTCAGCACGCGCTCTATACGGGTGAGCACATCCGGATCAAACCAGGTGCTGGTGGCGTAGCTGGCGCCAAGCATCATGTCGGCAGCAGCCTGTCTGACAAGTGAATAGGGCAGGGTGAGCCTGGGTTTATTCATGTTTCCTCCGAGGGTCGGGTCTCATTAATTTTCCGTTTGCAAAAAGCCGTTTTGGCTCAAAGGGCCAGGCGCAGCGGAAAATGGGGACGCAGGCGTAGCCGCCCACCATCAAGTTCCCATTTTTCGATGCAACGCCGCCATTTGGGGCACAGCGGCTTTGCAGCAGGCAATTTAATGAGGCCTGACCCTTGGATTCCATTGTAACGACAGATCCGGTGTCGGGATATGAAATGGTCTGATGGTATCAATATCAGCCCCGCTGCTTTCCCGTAAATAATTGACATGCAAAGCATTTCTTTATATGATTTACAGGTTAAGTATTCGTTTTTTATGTTCTTTGCAGAATTTATTGACAAAATCAGATCAGGACATCTCTCATGCAGAAGGTGAAAAGATGAGTTGTATGTTGTCCGGCTTTTGCTTTTCCCTTTTCGGCATATTTCCAGTTTATTTTATTTTTTCTTTTCAGGGAGCATCCCTGTTGCCTGAATCTGCTGCCTGTGGCCTCGAGCCGCAGTTGCAGGAAAACCCCAAATCAGGAGTGGCAGCAGGATCAGCCCGGCTGCCCCCTCCCGATTGCACACAACCGCAGTTTTTCCCCGCGTTTTATTTGAATTTGCATCTTGGTGCCAGGAGGGCAGAGGCTCATATTGTGCAGGGCAAAGTCTGTTTTTAATTTTTTTTATTTGAACTCAACACGGAGAAAACCATGCAAAAGCAGTTTGTTGAAGGTGGCAGATATTCAGGCGAAATTTTTGATGGAGGCTGCGGCATCCTCGATACCCTTAGTGTCACTATTTTGAAAAGAAACGGCAAGTCAGTCACCTATACGTTGAACCATCACCATTCGGTAGGGCATATTGCCGAAGCCGAAATCAAGACGGTAGAGGGCTGGGGCGAATACATCGAAGCGGCTGATGATCGTTTCTTTGCCTATGCGACTCACGCTGCCAAAGGTGCCATTGCATGATTTATCCGTGTATCTGAAATAGGAGAAACCCTATGAAACAGGATACACAGGCATTAAAAGAAAAGTCCGCACCGATCGAGATACAGATGTCGAAAGCATGCGTCTTGCCAATGGCCGTGGAAATCAATGTATTTGAAACGTATGATATGGATCTTGCGATGCGCTCTATTGAGGATCTGTATCGTGCGGCTTATGGTGTAAAGATCGTCTGGACTGATTAGGACCTGTGAACACTAACAGGCCTCTGGCAGAATAAAAGGGTGACTGAAATTGCCGGTATGTTACCGGTGGTTTTGTCACCTTTTTTGTTGGGGGCGCAGACCTCCGGTTTGGAGAAATCATTGGCTTGCGGGTAAGATGCTTGGGTTATGTTTACCTACATCATCAGGAAAGCGGGTTTTGCCTTTATCGTCGCAATACTGGCGGTCAGTTATTATCTGTACAAAAACAACAAGATAGCCATGCCGGAAAAAGAATCGATGACAAAGGAAAGAGAAGAGCTGATCGCTTCAGTGAAAAAGCGCTATGGCGATATCAGTATGGAAGAAGTGACAGCCAAAGTGAATGAGAAGCTGCTGTCGATGGCCAATATGAGCGCCATGACGGCGGATGCTGCCAGAACGAAGCAGAATCCGGAAAGCTTCCATCGGGCGATTGCGGCTTATGAGGAGTCTGCCCACCTGGTATCGGAAATCGATAAAATGATGGCACTCAGGTATACTTTCCTGAAGGGAAAGACACTGTACCAGTTCCGTGAATTTTTCCCGGATAATCCGGAAACCCCGCAGGCGGCGCAAAAAGGCATCGCCATTATTGAAGGGGTCATGAAAGAGTGGGACAGGGAAAAAGACGCGGATTTGTGGAATGAAATGAAAGCGATCCTGGATGAGTACAAAAAGAAGACACTTCCACCGGAAAATGTCGCAGGCAAAAGCTGAACCCATGTTTTGAAAGATCAAAAAACAGCGATACGCTTTCGGGCTGTATCGCTGTTTTTTATCCGGCTGTTTTTATCCGGCAAGCTGCTGAGCTGCTGCCTGGCGGCCAAGCAGGATATAGTCGTTGATGAAGTTCTGAAGTGTGGCGCGGTGAAATGGCCTCAGTTCGTTGAAAAGGACTCCATTCTTGTATACGGTGTTTCCGGATTCATCCTGATCTTTTCGGGAATTACGGATGGTTGCCATGACTTCAATCAGGGTGTTTTCATCGGTGACGGCATTGCGTACCGAGAATGAAATCCCGACTTCCTCGCCAACCTCTCCCAAGTTGATATCTCCCTGAAGCATGACGCCGGTAATACTCAGGTCCAATGCCGTGACAATGTGGGTGTCTGCCAGTTTTTCACCATTCATATGCCAGATTCTGACAGGCATTTTCACCGTGATGCGGATATCCTTCCTGAGTGGCATGACGCGGATATGGTCAGGAAATGCCAGTTCGACAAAATTGCGGGGTGTCTGATAGATGTACTCAACACAGGAAGGGAAGGTGAAGATGGATACACCGGTAAAAATCCGGATTTCCACCCGCTCGGCGACTTTAAGTGGCACATTAAAGCCGTTTTCCTGTGGCATCCTGATAAAGACATATCTGCCCGGCTCAAATCCGATCAGGGACGAGTAGTATTCATTTTTTTTGGTGCCATAGGTGATCAGCTGCATGCGTGTGCCAACCTGAAGATTCATTTCTTCAAATGAGACCCTGTTTTCGTTCCTTTTTTTGTCGTTTTCTTTCTTGCCTGTCATTTCCGTATTCCTCATTCATCCGGGCCCCCTGGCGGAAAATATTTTTTTAATGGTAACCGATTTTCACCGTTTTTTTGCCTGAATGAAACTTTTTTGTCAATAATTATTATTTACTGGAAACAAGAGTTTAAATCAGATTCCCGTTAAAAAAAAGATAACAGAAAAAGTCCCGCGTTTTGTCACTGCACACAGGATATCCTGGTGATCCCGGAATTGCCGTTCTTTTTGAAAAAACGCATGAAGCAATGCCGTTTTCTGTTGGAAAATCCGGGCAAGGTGTTTGTTGCAGACAGGAGAGGGATGGCAATAATACTCCGTAAGGTAATTTTATAATCCGGCAGAAAAATAAAATGCACAAAATGCCCTTGAAACAGGGTACCGGGATAACTTTTTGCTTATGTGCTAAGATCGACTACATCCGAAGTTGAGCAGAGAAACCAGGAAAGAAAAAATGCGAGCAGGTGTTGGATACAGTGAAAATCCAGACACGGCAGCTGCGGCTGTTGAAGCTGCGACTGCTGCACTGGCACAGGCCGGAAAAACCGGCCCCCCGTGCGATCTGGTGCTGCTTTTTTCAACAGCGCGCCACGATGCCAGGATTCTTCATGATTCTGTTGTCTCAGTGGTTGGCGAATTCCCCCGAATTGTCGGCGGTGGTGCTGTCGGAGCAATGACCAATGACCAGTTTGGCTACGCCGGGGACCAGGTCGGGATTGCTGTTATCTGGCTGGATGGTGTTCAGTGCGATATTCTTGATGAGGGAGGATTGCTGCAGGGGGAAGAGAAAGCGGTCGGTCAGCGTCTGGGTAAAAAGCTGGCAGCGCTTGGTATCGGGCAGACCTCTCATGTCGTGATGTTTTACGACAGCTTTGATCGTACCCGTGGTGATTTGCGCCTGGTACAGGCTTCTTCGCTGATTGAGGGTATGGAGGAAAGCCTGGGCTTTTTCCCGGCCCTTTCAGGCGCCGGATTGATGGGGGATTTTACCAATTCCCCTTCATGGCAATGGACGGGAGAGAAAATGGCTGAGCGCCATGCACTGGCACTGGCATTTGGTGATGGCGTGCAGGTGGATAGTGTCATCATTCACGGGTGTCGTCCCATCACAGGGTATTACACGGTAACAAAGTCCGAGCAGCAGACTATTCTGGAAATTAATGGTGAGCCTGCGCTGACTTTTCTCGACAGGCTGCTTGGGGCGTCAATCCTGCCGGAAAGCTATCCGTTTTTCCTCATTTTAGGGATCAATAAAGGGGATAAATGGGTTGAATTCAACGAGTACAATTATGTCAATCGCTTGTGCCTGGCTCTCGATAAGGAGCGAAAGGGGCTGGTCATGTTTGAATCAGATATGGTGGAAGGCACGGAATTTCAGATCATGCATCGCAGCCTTAATCTGGATTATATGAAGCCCCAAATCGAGGGACTTTTCAAAGGGCTTGGAGGCCGTCGCCCTGTTTTTGCGTTTTATATTGATTGTGCCGGCAGGGCAGCAGCTTACGCCGGGCTTGATCAGGAAGATGCCGTCAGGGTGCAGGAAATTGTTGCGGGAAGGGTTCCCTTGCTGGGACTTTATACGGGGGTGGAAATCGGTTCAGTCATGGGGCGTTCACGGGCGCTTGACTGGACAGGGGTGTTTTGTCTGTTTAGTGTGCCGCAATGAAGACGCAAAATGACCACGATTTGAGAGATCAGGAGATTGAAGCGCTTCGCAGGGAAGTGGCGTATCTGCGAAAGAACAGCGAGCAGACCGCTGGCCGCCTGCTCCTGGCTGATACGCAGGCTATTGCCATCCGCCATGAGCTCGAACAAAAACGCCGGGGGTTTCGCCTGATGGCGGATCTGGCCGTTTCCCTGGGACGGGAAACCGATTATGAAAGTGTATTTGTCTCGGTCAGCCGCCGGATTAATGCCGCATTGAGTATGCAGCGTACTGCGGTTTTGGCGCCTGACCCGGATGGCGGTTTCAGTGCCGTGGTATTGCAGGGGTATCCGCCTCACGAGCAGAAGGTGATTTTAGAATGCCGTATCGAGATTGATCCCGAGATGCTTGATCCCACGCACCCTGTCCTTGTGACGGGTGCCGATCCGGATGAGCGGCTTGCGTCTGTACGTAAAGCACTGGCATTACCCTATCTGATTTCATCACCGGTGATGTTGCATGACAATGTGGTGGCGCTTCTAGTGACAGGGCGACTGGTAGAGGAGCGCCCGTATCTGCCGCGTCTGGGCGAAAGTGATGTGGAAACCGTCCAGATGGTCAGTGTTTACCTTGCTGTCATGTTCACCGGGTTCCGTTTGCGCCATGCCGAAATTTTAGCCAGTTACGATCCATTGACCCAGCTGTTCAACCTGCGTTCAACAACAGAAAGCCTGCGTCATACGCTGGAATACGCACAGCAGGGCGGCTATCATGCCGCCCTGCTTTTTATTGATCTGGACGGGTTCAAGGATGTCAATGACACGCATGGCCATGCGGCAGGTGATATGGTGTTGCGTATTGTGTCTGAGCGTCTTGTCAATTGTGTCCGTGAGTCGGATATTGTTGGACGGATTGGCGGCGACGAGTTTGTTGTTGTTCTTACCCATATCAGCCAGCCTGAAGATGCAGCCGGTATTGCCGGAAAAATCGTAGACAGCCTTTCCAGGCCAATGGATGTGCAAGGCGCACGCTGCCAGGTGGGCGCCAGTGTCGGTATCGCCGTTTATCCCGAGCACGGAGAGGATGAGTCTGCGCTTTTGCATGCCGCGGATGATGCGATGTATGCGGTTAAAAACAATGGTAAAAATGCCTATCGCTATGCCATAACGGCAAAAGGTACGGAAAAGGGAAGCTGAAACCGGTTTTCCGCTTTTATTTCTGCTTCTGTTTGCCAATACCTTCTATGAAAAGAACCCGCCGGGCGGCCCTACTCCTGTGACGATGCTTCTTCATGCGCCAGCGACGGTTTTTTTGCAGAAAAAGCCTCATAAACTGCAACGCCAAACAGGACAATCAGCACGCAGACATTCGTCAACAGGTTATCAAGCATAAACGAAAAAGGAATGAGTACGAAAAGCATCACAATCGCAATCAGATGTGAGCGGAAAAAGGTGCGGCAGGTCACCCAGTGCAGCATCATGTTGGCGGCAATATAAATGACCGGGCTGGTAACAAGAAGGAAGAGCGACATGCTGTTCATGGTGCCTTCAGGCTCTTTCACGACCATTTCATCGCCTACAGCGCATAAGATGATGGCGCCGATCAGGATGACATGAATGGCATTGTAGGTAAGGCCAAGCGAGCCGGGATTTTTGCTTTTTTTGATACTGCTCGTTGTCACGGTATTGCTGATTTCAAAATAGATCCACCACATGGCCACGCTTCCCAGGAAGGAAACCAGCCCGGCGACGACTTTTTGAAAAGACCAGATAGCGGTTCCGCTCAAGGTGACGCCTGTCATCAGGACGGTTTCACCAAAAGCGATGATGACAAAAAGCTTGCATCTTTCCAGCAGCAGTTCGCCGTTGATGGTCCATTCCTTCATGGAATGGGAATAGCCCAGACCCGGTGTGTAAAAGCGGATCATGGCCGAAAGATAATCAATCAGCACACCGGCCAGCCAGAAGAACAGGCGCAGGGAGGGAGAGACAAATGCGCCGGCCAGCCAGAAAATACCGGATATACTCATCCAGAAAAGAATGCGCTTGTAGTTGTTGGATATGAGGTGTCCGTTGCCAACCATGAAGAGCACCGCCAGTGTCCGCCCTACCTGGATGGCGACATAACAACAGGCAAAAAGAATGCCTTTATCGCTGAAGGCTTCCGGCAGGGCGGATGTCATAAAAAGGCTGATGACCATGATGGCCACGACCAGCAGGCGAATAGGGCGGGTATCCGCATTAAACCAGTTGGTCATCCATACCGTGTGCTGCCATAAAAGCCAGATGCCGAACCATAAAACTGCTGATTGTATGAGCCCTGTCAGGTTGAGATGGTGCAGCAGGTAATGGGAGAGCTGGGTAACGGCAAAAACAGTGATCAGGTCAAAAAGCAGCTCGGTATACGAAACAACGGCTTCTGTCCCTTCCTGCTGGCTGCGCATGATGTGTTGCAACGATGGTTTTTTCATGACACGGTCTCCGTTTTTCTCAATGTTACACCGTTGTAACCGTTATCTTTATGAGTGACAGCAAGGTTTAGGGCCAGGACTCATTAAATTGCCTGCTGCAAAGCCGTTGTGTCCCAAATGGTGGTGTTGCACCGAAAAATGGGAACTTGATGGTGGCCTGCACCACCTGCATCCCCATTTCCCGTTGCGCATCACCCTTTGAGCCAAAACGACTTTTCGCAAACGGAAAATTAATGCGTCCTGCCCCTGGGCTGAAGGTGTTTTTTGCATCAAATTATACTGGTATTGAATCCCATGGCGTGTTTATGGCGTAACATATCGCTTTATTCGGGCAGAGCCTAGGCAAGGCAGGATGATTAAGGAATCAGGAGTGACGGGAAAAACAGGTATTTTCAGGTTGATTGCGTTATTGCTGTGTACCGTGCCAGGTATGCCGATGGTGGCGTATGCCCAGAAAACACCCGTTTCTGCGCCTTTTTCCCTGCCGGCATGGGTACAGGCTGTCGGCACAGTAGTGGCTATCCTCGTTGCTATTGCCATCATGGGCTGGCAGTGTCGCAGCCACAGGCGGCTGGATGAAAGCCGTGAAAAGCGTCAGATGGCGCGAGAACAGGAACATGAATCCGCCGAGATGCGAAGTCTTTTGTGTTCCGCCCGGCATGAGCTGGCCTTCTTTTACATGAGCTACAAGGAGGGGGCGGGTGAAATGCTTGAGCAGATATCCGGGGATGGCTATCTTGAGCACATTGTTCCTGTCGAGCATGAGCGGTACTACATCTATCCGATATGCGCATCCAATATCGGCAAGGTCAAGGATGCCAAGCTGGGAATGCACATCCTCTTTGCCTATACCGTGCAGATCAAATTCATTGAAACCATGAAGTGGAACAACAATCTGCTGCGCTGGCTTCGGGATGCGCGGAAAAGGCAGATGGAATACAAGGATGCGGAGTCCATCAGGACACAAAAGGAACTGGAAACAGACCTGAAAGTGCATGTGCCAAAAATGGTGGCGGCTTTTGATGAGATGGAAGTTGCCACGAAAACGATTATGGAATACATCAACGAGGATGGAACCATCAATCCGCGCAGCAAGCACAAGCTGCACTCACGTTATTATTTTCTCAACAGTCCGCAATCTGTCCGTTACCGGTAAAGATTACTTCAAGGGTAAAAGACCCTGCGCTACTTTACGAGTTCCGGGCGTCTTCTTTCGTATTCCTCAATATAGTCTTTAATGATTTGCCTGGCGGTTTCCGGTCCCTGTATATCGTCAATCACCGTGCTTTTGCCTTCCAGTGCCTTGTACACCGAGAAAAAATGCGAAATTTCACTGGCAATGTGATGCGGCAACTCATCGATATTGGCGTATTCGTTATAGACAGGGTCTCCATAGGGAAGGGCGATGATTTTTTCATCCTTTTCATCACCGTCGACCATGCTGATGACCCCGATGGGAAAACACTTGACCAGTGACAGGGGAGCCAGGACTTCTGAACATAGCACCAGTACATCAAGCGGATCATTGTCAGCTGCATAGGTGCGGGGAATAAAACCGTAGTTTGCCGGGTACTGTGTAGAAGTGTACAAAATCCGGTCCATGAGCAAAAGGCCCGTTTCTTTGTCCAACTCATACTTGACCTTGCCGCCACGCGATATTTCAATCACGGCGTAGAAGGACTCGGGAGTGACCCTGTCTGCTGCGATATCGTGCCAGATATTCATGGATTGTCTTTCGTTTGGTCTCGGTTAACCGTAAATTTCAATGGGATTGCTATTGTATAGGCGTGACCAGGTACGGACAAGGCTTTCCCTGGCAAAACCGGTTGATTCAGAAAGCGGCTGGAAAATGCTCAGTCTTTTACCAGTCCGGCATCTTCACGCTGCGCATGGGAAATCACTGACATATCTTTTTCTCCCCGGCCTTTGGCAATCGCGCTTAAAAAACGGTTTTCCACGATAGCGGCAAATGCCATTGGCGTATTGCCTGCTTTTGCTGCATCACGAACCAGTCCCATGTCTTTTGCTGCGAGCCGGGCAGTAAATCCGGCGTTGTCAAAATCGGCTTCAAGAATCAGGCGGCTGTAAGTCTGGACAATGGGTGCTGAAAACAGCGCGGTGGAGATAAAACGGGAGAACTCCATCGGGCTCATCTCATGGCTTTCAACCAGTGAAAACGCTTCACTCAGTAATTCAACCATTGAACAGATCATAAAGTTACCCGCCAGCTTGATGACATTGGCACCAACAGGCGATTCACCAAAATCCCAGACTTCGCCCATTGGAGACAGATAAGGCATGATCTTTTCCTTGAGTACCGGATCACCTGACAGGCATAGTCTCAGTTTCCCGGCTGCTGCGGTATCCGGACGGCCAAATACAGGGCATGCCAGGTAACCTCTTTTGTGTTTGGCATGGCTTTCCATCATGGGGGACGCCATACTGGTACTGATCGTGCTCATGGAAACGTGAATGGCGCCAGCAGACATACTTTTGAAAGTCTCTCTGCTCATGATTTCCTAAAGCGCCGTATCATCGGCCAGCATGGTAAAAATAATTGCTATTCAGGCAACATCTTTCTCCGTCAGGCAAAGGTGAGTTTAGTCATATATGAACCGGTTTTTGCAAAAAATCAAAGTATTTCCAGCCGGAAATTAAACAGAACGCCAGTATTCATGCGGCTTTTAACGTGATCAAAAAAAAGGCTTCCGTGTCTGAAAAAAGGCTGCTATAGTGACGCGAAATTGGGTTTTGGAGTCAAGGTCTATGGGTATATTCTCCAAGAACGGAATCATAAAATCAGATGGCGCAGCACGTTCAATCCGGCAATCCGGCCTGGAAGAGCGTGTGGCAATGGCAAATGACAAGGCGGCAAAAAAGGTTTCAAAGCTGAAGTCTGATGCTGCCAATGACAATGCTGGTGGCCGGTCTTTTTTTGCGCCACAGGCGTTGCAAACGGCTTATGTCCGCCTGAAAACCCGTCTTTCCGAGGTTGGTTCGGCATTTGATCCTGAAATGTATGTGGCCGGTGTGACCATTGCGCTGGCTTATGTAAAAAGTGAGTCCGGCTTCTTTTCGGATTTTGCGATTTTTATGCTGGCATGCTTTGGCGATTCCATCAAGCCACACCTGCTCTCATTTTATGCCGGTATTTGCAGCGCCCCGGAGGTTGTTGCATCTGACCTGACTTCATATGAAGAATGTATGAGAGAGCACGCTGCCCTGATGCAGATCAGTGTCTGATACCCTGATGACATGTTCCTGAAAAAACAAAGCCTCCTGATACAGGAGGCTTTTTTGCGGGAAAGCCTGGCTGCCTTACATGAAGAATTCCGGTTCTTTTCTGGCACTGTTCTTTTCAGCAAATACAGCGCCATATTCAGCATATTCCGGTGAGTGGAACCCTTGGGCCTTTTCGGGGCAAACCGCAATACAGGCGGTACAGGTGATGCAAAGATCAGTGTCCTTCGTTTTGGGATTATCCGGCGGGATGGCACCAACAGGGCATACCGAAGCACAAATCCCGCAAAGCGTGCAATTATCATTAACCGTCGGTTTCATTGCCGGTACCTTGTACTCCCGGTAAGGGAAATTACCTTTTACCTCGATTGCCGGCAGCGGTTTTTCCGGATAGGCGCGCAGTTTTTGTGAACATTGCCGGGCAAAGGTCGTCAGCGCTCGTCTGTCCTGGGGATCCGGCCGGTCTGTGCCAACCTGCGGGAAAATCGAGTGCTGGGTCACAACTGCGCCTGCACCCAAAAGGACAAAACCGTTTCTTTCCAGGATCGTTTTCAATTCCAGAAGTGCATCTTCATACTCCCGATTGCCATAGGTGACAACCGCAATAGCAGGGGTATTTTCCCCCTTCAGGTTGGCAAGTTTTTGCGCGCACAGATCCGGAATCCTGCCGGAGAAAACCGGCATGGCGACAATTGCCAGCGTATTGGAAGGAATAACCGTTTCCTCATCCAGCGGATCCCACATCAGATTGAATTCGTTTTTCTGTCCAAAGAAGGCCTTGCTGATTTCATCGACAACTGCCTTGGTTGTGCCGGCCGGACTGAAGTAAACCTGTTCAATCGCATCTGTCTGCATTCTGTTTTCCTTTTTTTGAAATTGAATATTTCCGTTCATGAAAGTTTAAGCGATTTTTGGCTTTGCTGTGAACAGAAGGTACCCGCATATCTTCTTTCACTCCTGAAAAAGTGTCAATATGGCATACCGGATGCCTTACCCGGGAGCGTTCGGGAGCGGTTTTTTGCCGGAATTTTATCCGCTTGCCCGCTGTCAGGAAAAAAGTGTTGTGTATCTGGTTGTAACAAACGGTAATGTTTGCCAAAAATCAGAGAAAATAGGGGGAATGCGTGGAAAGATGCATGAGAAGGATATCGGCATGACATCGCTGTTTTATTTGAAAATCGTATAGACAGGAGGCCGGTTATGACAGGATGGAGCTGGGATAAAGAGGATGCCAAATCACATGTGATTGTTCCAAAATCGGAAGCCGTTGCAGTCTATCTGGACAATTCAGATCAGCTGATTATCAGGCAGCAGGGAGAACTCGGGGAGGAAGACAGCATGGTGATCATTCCTGCTGGGTATACGGAAACCCTGATTAATGCGATACGAAGTGCCAAAAAGCTGTAAAACGCCAAGAGGAAACAGAAGGAGGCGGTATAAAAACCATTCTTCGAATCAGATACCCATAACAGAGAGGAATCAATCATGAAAAAAAGCACGAAGATGCTTGTTGCACTGCTGGCAGGCTTTTCTTTTGTCGTTTCACCGGCTTTCCCAGCTCCCCAGGGCGAAAAGGATATGCCTGAAGAAGTCAGGAAAGACAAGCCTGAGCAAAGAAAACAGAATGAGAAAAAAACGATGGAGCGCAACAAGGATGGCAGGGAGAAAAAAGCGCGTGACAAGGATGAGGTAAAGCGCGAGAAAGCACGGGATAAAGAAGGGAAAAAGCCGAATAAAGATCGCCGGAAAGCGCAGAAAAAACAGGACAGGGAGCGCGAGACGGAGCAGAAGCAGCGAGACAAGGAAGACAGGGAAAGTAGCAACAGGCCGGATAAGGAAAGGAAAGACCGCAAGGATCGCAAGCGGGAAGATGGCAAAGTGCGTTCACAGCAGAAAGAGTAATCTGACAGCGGCCTGAATGCAGGACAATCACTCCCGGGGCTTTGCCCCTTTTTTTACGTCGGCAGTGCGGGCAGAATCAGTGCAGATATAGTGTATGATTTCCTGATTACTTGAAAGGGAAAGTCATGCGCTATTTTTTTTCAGCCTTAACTGCTTTCATTGTGTTTCTTTTCCTGCCTTTTTCATCTCATGCGGTGACGCCGGCTTATGACGAACTTGGCCGCCTCATGAATGGTGATGAGGTATACAAGGAAAATAATCCCCCCAAGAAAGGTCAGGAAAAACGGCCGGTACCGGAAATTGACCGTTATAACCATATGGGCATGACCCCGCTGCAAAGTGCATCGATGTATGGAGAGATTGATAAAGTTCACGATTTTCTCAAGAAGAAGGCCAATCCCGATATCATTTCGGCCGGGGGGCAAACGGCACTGCAAATGGCTGTGCGTTCCAATCAGCCGGAAATCGTCAAACTGCTCCTTGCCCATAAGGCCAACCCGAATCTGCGGGATGCGCTTTCTCTGGCTAAATCTGATGAAATGAAAAAACTCCTGGTATCCCACGGGGCAAAAGCCAGCCAGAAAAAAGAAAAAAAGGATGTTCAGATCAGCCTTATTTCTTCTGAAGAAGTGAAAATCATTTCTGAAACAATCGAACAGGAAAAAAAACATAACAGGCCCATTCCGACCCTGGCGCAGGCGGTCATATTAGGCGTGAATCCGGAAGGGCTGGACGCCATGCTGAAAAAAGGAACCGATATCAATGAGATTGACCCGGTTTTTGGTACAGCACTGCATCAGTTTTTTGAGCAGAGGCGTGACAAATCGATCGGTATTTTTCTCCTGGAAAAAGGGGCAGATCCCAATCTGGTTTCCCGCATGACGCACCCCTTCTTATCAGCACTGTCACGGGGAGATCTGGATATTATTTCCCTGATGATCGAGAAGGGCGCCAATATCACGGTCACCGACCATGACGGGAGAGAAGGGTTAAGCCGGGCGGCAGAAGGAAGGAAAATTGATGTCGTGAAACGCTTGCTTAAGGCGGGTGCAAAAGTCGATGCCAAGGATAAGAATGGTCAGACCGCGCTTTATTACGTGTTGCGGAGAAAACCAAAGGCAGTGGATATGGCGCAACTGCTTCTGGAAAACGGGGCATCGACAATGGTCACTCCAAAACAGCCTGCGTTAAGCGTTATTGACTGGCGTACAGAGAACGTGGACATGATGCTCCTGCTGCTTGAATATAAGGCCAAACCCGTTGTCAAGCGCGAGGACGGCACCCTGGTGATGTTTGCCGTTCACTCGGGGAGCCTTCCGCTTTTGAATGCGGCTATCAAGGAAGGGGTGGATGTGAAAACGCGCAATCGCGATGAAGACAGTGCGCTGGAGTATGCCGTTACGCAAAAAAGAGTGGATATGATCAAGGTACTGCTGGCTGCCGGTGCACCGGTAAATGGCAGTGTGGATCTCCCTGGCAGGCGTTTTGTCGATACTTACGGCAAGATGCATGCAGGAACTGACGATTTGCTGGCCATTGCAGTAGAGACAGGAGACCTTGATGTGATAAAAACACTGATTGATGCGGACGTCCATCTGGATACAACGGCTAATTCCTTTGAAAAGCCGACGCCGCTTCATATGGCTGTTCAAAAGAAACGGAGTGATATTGTCGATATGCTCTTGACGGCAGGGGCCAACCCCAACAGCTTGGACAGGTATAAAAGAACGCCTTTGCATATAGCAGGACGTTATCCTGATGCGGCAATCGTCAAGCGTCTTTTAGCAGCCGGTGCCAATCCGAACGCGGCAGATGAAAAAGGCGAAAACACCGCTTGATATGGTTTCACGCAATGACGACAAGCAAATCAGTGACATACTGATCAAGGCTGGTGGAAAAAAGGAATACGCAAAAAACAGGGCTGGTAATCAATCCGTCCCCAGGAAAGGGAAAATATGGGCAAGTCAATCAAGCCGGTGGTGTATACAGAAGAAGAAATCGATTGTATAGAACAGCATATCGAAAAACATTTTGGCGCTTTTGAGCATGTTTTTCACGAGGTTGCTTCTTCTGGCATTCATGTTGATATCTGCATTATCCCGCCAAGCGAAACGAAACCTTTTTATACGCTTGTCACAATGGGAATGGGGGCACACAGGATGACCCTGCCTGACAGACTGCAACAGAGCGGTCTGTCACGGGCAGAACTGCTGGTAACGCTGCCACCGGACTGGAAGCTCGATGACAGTGACGAAAAATGGTACTGGCCGATTCGCTGGCTGAAAATCCTGGCCCGGCTGCCTGTTGATATGGATACCTGGCTTGGCTGGGGACACACGGTTCCCAGTGGAGAACCTTTTGCCGAAAATACGACGCTTTCCACTATGCTGCTGGTTGATCCTTACCCGGACGAAGCAAGCATGCTCTGCACGCTTCCCGGTGGAGAAGCCGTCCATTTTTACCAGCTTTTTCCTCTGTACGAAGAGGAAACTGATTTCAAGAGACAGCACGATACCCAGAAATTGCTTGCGCTTTTTGGTGGTGAAGTGTCACATGTACTGAACGTGGGCCGGAAAAATTATGGCTTGTCGGTTTCTGCAAAAAATTTCGCGATAACAGATATTCGCCCGCTGATTGATTGGGGAGGTGCAGAAGGATGCTTTGCCACAGACCGGATCATGGTTGATGCGAGCAAGGTGGGTTTCATGTACCGGGAAATGCCGGAATATGAGGGAGACAGCGGCTGGCGTTTTGCCGCAGGCGATGAAACGGCAGAGTATATGGATAACCCGGCTAATTCCGGTATCTACATGCTCAATACGGTTGCCAATTATGATCCGGATATTATTTCGTACCTGAAGGCGGATTATGGAACGGCCTTTTTCCGTAATGAAAAGGGAGCGTTTGAGAGGGACGACAACTGGGAACCGGAGAAAGAGGAGTGACGTGCAAAAAAAACAACATTTGCACGTAAAATACGTCGTTTTCTTTGCCGGATTCCCGGAATTTATACTATATTGCAAGGTAGTCTCATTTTGCGGGACTGGTCGTGACAGTCTGCTTTTACTCATGCTGGCAGAACATAAACAAAAGCAGGATTGATTGTCATGGCTGAAACTTGCGGAGAATAATGTGGCAGAACCAAAACAACACATGTCACGCCAGATCGCCGAAGAAATTGTTGAGCGAAGCCCATCGGTTTCCATTCGGGTAACCGGTCCTGAAAACGGTTTTTCCACACTGTTTGTTACCGAGAATATTTCTTCTTATGGGTATTCCAGGGAGGACTTTGTTTCCGGAAAGATTCACTGGATCGATCTCGTCCACCCGGATGACGTCGATATGGTATCTGATGCGTTAAAACGTCATGATGAAGAAAATACGGATCAGTTCAGCATGGTGTATCGCATCAGAAAGGCGGATGGCACACCCATGTGGATTACGGATGCCACCATTGTCGAGCGTTCCCCTGAGGGTAAAGTCATTCATTATGACTGCATCATGCGGGACTACACCGAGGCAAAATCCAATATCGACAAAATTGAAGACAGCCAGAGACAGAAAGTTGTCCTGAATAATATCCTGCAGGGGCTGCATGATGTCGACCTGGACAAGGCATTGCAGACCATTTTGGACAGGGCTGGTGTGTATCTGGATATCAGCCGCATCACCCTTTTTGAGGACAGCCGGAACCATACCCAATGCAAAGCCATCCATGAGTGGTTCAATACGGGTATTTCACCCATGATGGGAAGGGATGATTTCGTCCTGAATTACGAAAATGATTTGCCCGAGGTTACCCGCAGCCTGATGGAATCGGGTTGCATCATTATTAACTCGGATGATGATCCCAAGGGGTCAAAAAAACGTTTTGAAATGGAAAATGTCCGTGCGTCGGCCATGTTTTCTGTCTATATTCAGGAAGAACATTTCGGTTTTCTCTGCTTTGACGAGTGTGTCAAAAATCGCGATTGGGACAGTGATACCATCGCCTTTCTCGAAAATGTGACCCGCCTTGTTTCCACTGCGCTGTTAAGAAGGCGAAATGAGCAGGCCATCAGCAATATGGCGCTGACAGACCAGTTAACAGGACTGCCTAATCGCTACTATCTGGAAACGCGCCTGAATCATGCCGTGACCAAGGCAAAGGAAATCGGCCAGAGCGGCTATGTCCTCTTCATTGATATGGATGACTTCAAAATCATCAATGATGGTTATGGACATGATTATGGTGACGTTATCCTGAAAGCGTTTGCCTCCTTCCTGCTGGAAAATTATAAGAGCGAGTCAGAGATTTTCCGTTTTGGCGGGGATGAGTTTGTTATTTTGCTGCACCCGGAAAATGCCGGTTCGGTGCAGCGGGTCATCAACGGACTTTTAGCCAGGGCGCAAATGTCCTGGAATGTCCTGAACAAAAGTTTCTACTGTACGTTGAGTATCGGTGTCGTTGCTTTTCCCGAAGAAAACATGGACAGCAAGGATATCATCAAGCATGCGGATATCGCCATGTATCAGGCAAAGCGTTCCGGCAAAAATAATTATGCTTTCTACAATGCCACCCAGGATAATGACTCTGTCGAGCGGGCCGAGCTCGAAAAGGAAATGCGCGAGTCCATTGATAACAACTTCAGTGGTTTTTCTGTCTTTTACCAGCCGCAGACTGATAATGCCGGTATGGTCATCGGTGCTGAGGCATTGTTGAGATGGACCCTGTCTGACGGTACGCAGGTCCCGCCTATCCAGTTTATTCCGCTTGCTGAATATCTCGGGCTGATTGTGCCTGTCGGGGAATTTGTCCTTCGTGAATCGGCGCAGGTATGCCGGCGTGTCAACGAAACCCATCCGGAATTCTGGACCAGCATCAATGTGTCCATTCGCCAGTTCCAGCAGCAGGATTTTCTGCAAAGAGTCATGATGATCATGGAGGAAACGGGCGTCAACACGGCCAATATTGTCTTTGAGATTACAGAAGGCATGGCTATGTATGACATTACGAGAATGAAATCCCTCTCAGAAGAATTCCGCGAACACGGGATACGGATCTCAATGGATGATTTTGGCACAGGATATTCCTCTTTAAGCAATATGCGTGAATTGCCGATCGATATTGTCAAGATTGATCGCACCTTTATTCGTGATATTACGACGGATGCCTACTCGAAATCATTTATTCGCCTGATTATCGATCTGGTTCATTCCATGGGCAGGAAGGTGTGCGTTGAAGGGGTGGAGACAGCGGAGCAACTGAAATATTGCCAGGAATGCAATGCGGATTATGTGCAGGGATTCCATCTCCATGTCCCTGTGTCTCTCGATGAGTTTGAAAAAATCATCAATCTCAAACAGGACTGACCAAAACGGGGCTGGCTGGTAAGGCACCTGCCGGCTTTATCTGATGCTTTACGATAATACGCGCCTGCATAGCAGGCGTTTTTACAGGAGGTCGGGATATTGTTACCTCAGATCAGATATGTCACAGCCTGTTTGCTTGCCATCGTCTTTTTCCCACTTTTCTCTTCTGTTGCGTGGGCACAGACGGATCCGTTGCCTTCATGGACGGATCTCCCGGCAAAACAGCGGATCATGGCTTTTGTCAGGCAGACGGTAACGCCCGATAGTCCCGGTTATTTGCCGGAAGCGGAGCGAATAGCGGTTTTTGATAATGATGGCACACTGTGGGTTGAGCAGCCTGTGTATGCCCAGATGGTTTAATCGTCCGGAAAAAGAAGATTGAGAATATCTCAAACGGGAAAAACAAGGCACTGCTGATAGACCGGGTTATTGGCATCCGGCCGGTAATTGCTGTCGGCAATTCGGATGGTGACTATGAAATGCTGGAATGGACCACGGCAGGGCGTAATGGAATGGGGGTTATCGTTCATCATACCGATGCCCGGCGTGAATATGCCTATGACCGTCTTTCGGGCATGGGAACCCTGAAAAAAGCACTGGATGATGCTTCCCGGCAGGGATGGATTGTTGTTGATATGAAAAGAGATTGGCAGACTATTTTTCCGGAAAAATAGCCTGTCATCAGGCGGCGCAAAAAAGGGAGGAATGATTCCTCCCTTTTTGAATGGATGATTGATCAGAATTCTTCCATTTTCTCTTCATAAGTTTCAGTTGATATATTTCGGGCAGCAGTGAGTGCAGGAACCCTGTCTGCCTCATTCCTGATATAGCCCGGCAGCCGTATCGGCAGTTTTTTACCGCGTTTACTGCTGGTGCACAGCCGCGTTCAATGGCAGCAGGCTGGTCTGAAAGGCGATGCCGTCAATCACACTGATGATTTCCTCAATCTTTTTTGCGGATGCATCAATTTGATGCATGGTTTCAACTACCCGGACGTTGGCTTCTCCGCCTCTGATGGCAATATCTGTTGCAGAGGTGGCAAGCTGGTTTGCCTGTTGTGCATGGTCAACGCGACGGAGCGGCAAGCTGCTGATGATTGCCATGATGATCGTCAGCAACAGCACGATGACAAAACCGATAGTGAGTCGGGTACCTATCTTCAAATTCTTCATATTACCTTCATCGGTATCTGGAAAGTCCTGGCTAAAACAGTGCTTTCCGGTCTTCTTTTTAAGAGTACCTGTATGGAACAGTTGTGTATATGCGAAATTGATATATAAAAGAGGTGTATATATATTTTTGTTATAACTTAAATGTAAGAAAATTTTTTATGTAAAATGCTGAAAATTAATGATTTATTTGTTGTTTGCATTGTTTTTTATACTGTGATGCAACAAACATTTACATTAAGATTTGTTTTTCTTGTGTGGTGCGCTTACAGGAGAAACGGCAATTCCAGCAATCTGGCTTCATGTATTACCACTTGGGTGAGGATATTTTTATTCCCCAGATTCTCTGGTCGTTTTGTCTGTTAATTCGCCGTTATTTGTTAACGAATAACGAGGAGTGTCTCATAAAAGAGCAAACGGTGATTATTTGATTTTTATGGTTTTTTCATGAGAGAAAAAACCATAAAAAATGATTCAGTTCATTTGTTGAATGACCTGGATTTATCAGATTAAGAATAATTGAAATTGAGATATTAGATTTCTTATATTATTGATATTTAATATCATTTGTTTCAAAAATGTTTTTTCCTCTGATAAAATGACATGTTTTTTTTATTTTAATAATTGCAATATTTGTTGGGGAAGCTAATGTCGCAGTTAAGTAAATCTCATACAAAAAAGCCCAAACGGGATAAAAGTGATTCCAAGGTAACCTCAACGAGTGCGAAAAAAGGCAGTAATGGCAAGAAAAGCCGCAATCGCGAAATAGCTGGTTTCAGGCTGATTAACAAGATCAGAACACGCGCAATCGAATTGGGCTTACAGGATCGTTATATTGCCGATATGATTGGCGTAACACCGATTTACTGGTATTCCATTGCAAACGGACACCGGAAAATATCCTCTCTCAGCAAAGAAAAACTCAAGAAAATAGCAGAATTTCTCAAGATACCCACTGTGCAGGCGATGAATCTGGCCGATGTGCTGGATCATGACGATTTTTTCCTTGGGCGCCTGGAAGATCAGCTCAGTACCTCAATAGACCAGATGCGCAATGATCCGGCATGGATGTGCTGGGCACCAAGCAAGGAGGAGTGGAATTCGCTTTCTATCGGTGCGCGAACCGGAATTGTCATGCTGTATGAGACCGTTTTTTACAAGTCTTTCCTTGAACGGGCTGAAATTGAATTTCCTGAGATGAGAAACAAGGTCAGGGATTTTATTGAAGAAAAATTCCCGGAAAAAGGAAATAGACTGACAGAAGTGGATGTCTGACCAATTGATATAAAGGGATTGGACAATCAGATGATACTGTTGCTTGTTTAATGGGTTTTAATCCGCCTTTATTTATTCAAAACAGCCCCTTCAGCATTATTAAATGGCCAGAAAATCCGCTAAACATTTTCCGGTGGATCAGGGCGCTGTTTAATGTTTTTTAAAATGGACCGATTAAACATGAATCGATCCATTTTTTGTTGTTATTCTCCAGATATCAGAAACAAATCGGATTACCTGTCGTTTGGCTTTCGCCTGATAAGTTTCTGCTGCCTTTATGGACTGTCATTTTTTGACAGGTCTGTAAAAACAAAAAAACCGCGTAAGCGTTAGACTTATCACGGTTTTTTGAACTTGCGCGAAAGAGCGCGAAAGTGTTGTTGGTGGCCCGGGGCGGAATCGAACCACCGACACAAGGATTTTCAGTCCTCTGCTCTACCAACTGAGCTACCAGGCCAAGACGTGCAATTATAGCAAAGCGGATGAATAGCGCAAGGGTTTTTCCGGGCGTAAAATACAGGAATACAGGCGGCACATTGCTTAAAGCCTGCTAATTCTTTTAATAACAGCATGTTATGGATGAAAAGCGGTTTTTCTGATGGAGAAAATTGTTTTTTGTCCGCTGACAGGATACTCATGGCAAAGAAAACACTGGCTGAGCGAATTATTGCCTTTAACCGCGCCCTCCATTTTGACGGGGAACTGCCAGAGGGTATTCGTATCATGAATCCTTTTGCTGAAAATGTGTCTGCACTGAAAGCCTCGTCTGCTTTCTATCGCAAATACTATGATGATATGTTTCCCAGGCATATGATTATCGGCATCAACCCGGGACGTTTCGGGGCGGGACTGACCGGTGTGCCTTTTACCGATCCCAAGCGGCTGGTGGAGCGGTGTGGCATAACGGATTATGCAGGCCCTGTTACGCATGAGCCATCCAGTGTTTTTGTATATGAGATGATCCGGCAGTATGGCGGAGAAGATGCGTTTTACCGGGATTTTTATATTACCTCTATTTGTCCGCTGGGTTTTACCAGAAAGGGGGCGGCAGGAAGAGAGGTGAATTTCAATTACTATGACAGCAAGGTGCTTTATGAAGCGGTTCGTGACTTTATGATTGACAGCCTGCGCCGCCAGCTGGATTTCGGGTTTTCAACCGATGTGGGGTTTTGCCTGGGTACCGGTAAAAATGTGGATTATCTTTCGCGTCTGAATGAAAAATGTGGTTTTTTCAAACAGATTATTCCGCTTGAACATCCCCGATACATCATGCAATACAAGGCAAAAGCCATCCAGGCGTATGTCGACAAGTATCTTTCGCTTTTTTCCCGGGTCCGGCATAACCGGTAAAAGTGCTTGCGCGTGGTGAAAGTGCAGGGGGCATGAAAGAAATCCGGTATTCGTGAAGAAATAACCCTGATGATATAGCCATGGTAATTTTTACGGGTTTTAATATCAGGAAGCAAGGCATATACTTTTTTGGGAATACCTTAATGAAGGGAGAAGTCAGGCAGTAAAAATCTTGACTTTTTTCTGTCATCCTGTTGTCAATGAGATCATTCGTGAAAGATGCATCAGTTACCAATAAAAGCACCTCCGGGCAGGTGATTATATCGGGAGATGCCCCCTATCATTTTGAGGACGATCCGTCTTCCTGCGGCTGTTCTCCGTTTGTTCCCGCCCGTTCGAGAAGTTTCTTTTTCAAATTTGCCATGATCTGCCTGACCGTCGGTGGCGGGTTGAGGTACGGGATTTTCAAGACGTGTGAATTTTTCGTATAAGACCTGATGGAGTGTTTTCTGCCCTGATTTCATTTTTTATGATGTTTTGTGCTCATTGTCAATGTGGGACCTCGGTCTTATTTGCAATAGTTGTATCGTGCTGTTTATAAAAGATTTGCTTCTATCTCGACAATATTGAAAAATATGCACAATGCAATTAAAAAGTTAGAGCGATTCATATGACACAGGAACAGGAGAAAGAGACGTCATTAGTGAAGAAGACACATATTGGACACTGAGTAAACAGCATGCGGTATTCACTAATGTTACTTATTACTTTTGTGATGACCTGCCAAGTAAACCAATAACCCACATCTCATTTTCAACTGGTTTTTCATCAAAATTCAGTGAAAACTTCCTTTATACAAAGCTGGTTGAGGCTTTTGGAATGCCAAAAACCTGGAAAAGAAAAGGATTTTTCTCTTGGAGTGTCAATGATGGAATTATTTACTATTCTGATAATGGGGGTTTTTTGTTGCTCCCCAAAGGGTTTGTGCCTGGTTATTGGTAGTCTAAGTGATTGGCTTCTTGGTGTTTCTTGTAAAAGATAGATGCTGGAGATTTCAGGTTTTAGTCTGCGCAATGTGTTTTTACTGCATGCGATGATTTAAAAAATTCTTGCCATGTGATGTACTTAGCATAATACTCCAAAAAAAAAGCCGCTGATCCTAACAGAATCAACGGCGTATATATTTTTGGTGGTGATAGGTGGATTTGAACCACCGACCCCAGCATTATGAGTGCTGTGCTCTAACCAACTGAGCTATATCACCGGAAAGCGTGTAATTTTGCTTGTTTTGCACCACGATGTCAAGTTGCTGACCCGTTGTGAGGAAATTATTTTTCTTTGGTTCCTGTATGCTCTGCCAGCGCTTTTTTTACGAGGGTAATGATCTCTTGTGCCGCATCGGGTGACAGGCAGTCGACAACCCGGCGCTCAGGCATGGCTCTTAACCAGGTAAGCTGGCGCTTGGCGAGTTGGCGGGTGGCGGCAATGCCTTTTTCCCTCAGCGCTTTCCGGTCAAATTCGCCATCAAGATATTGCCATGTCTGGCGATAGCCGACACAGCGCATGGATGGCAGGCCCAAGTGCAGATCTTCCCTGTTGCGCAGGGCGCGCACTTCATCTATGAGCCTGTCATTTTCCAGCATGTGGTCAAATCGTGTTGCGATGCGCTCGTGAAGCATGCTGCGATTAGACGGCTCCAGTGCAACAGGAAGCAGCACGAAAGGCAATTCGGTGTTTTTTCTTCCGGTATGCAGTTCGGAGAGCGGTTTGCCGGTGATTTCGATGATTTCAAGGGCCCGCTGGATGCGCTGTGAGTCGTTGGGCTTTAAGCGTGCTGCAGTATCCGGGTCGAGCAGGGCCAGCTTTTGATGCAGAGCCGGCCATCCCTCACGGGCAGCATCTTCATCGATTCGGGCGCGGATAGCCGGATCAGCACCCGGCAGATCATCAAGACCAGCCAAAAGCCCCTTGAAATACATCATGGTGCCGCCAACCAGCAGGGGTAATTTCCCCCGCTGGCTGATTTCAATGACCAGGCGGAACACGTCTTCCCTGAAGCGGGAAACGGAATAGGATTCGGACGGATCAACCAGATCAATGAGATGGTGTGGAACCATGCGGCGCTCGTCAGGCGTGGGCTTGGCAGTGCCGATCGTCATGTCCCGGTAAACAAGGGCGGAGTCAACGGAAATGATCTCTGCCGGAATATGCTGCGCCACCTCAAGTGCTGCAGCGGTTTTTCCGGATGCCGTCGGCCCCATGATGGCAACAGCGAAGGGTTTGCTTTCCATGTCGGGTAATGTCGTATCAGGATAAGCGAGTGTTATTGTCCCCGCATGAAGAACGCATCCAGTGCCTGCCAGTTGATCTGTATCCATGTTGGGCGGCCGTGGTTGCACTGGTCGGCGTTTTCCGTGACTTCCATCTGGCGGAGCAGGGCGTTCATTTCCGACAGGGTAAGCGAGCGGTTGGCGCGTACGGAACGGTGACAGGAAATGGTTGCCAGCAGTTCATTGCGTTTTTCGCCTGCGATGACGGAGGTGCCATATTCATGAAGCTCGGCGAGCATGTCCTTGATCATGGATTGGATATCCGATTCACGGAGCAGGGCAGGGATGCTGCGTATGGCGAGTGTGCCCGGTGAGAGGGAGGTGATATCAAAGCCCAGCGAAAGCAGCGTATCACGATACTCTTGGGCCGTGCCCGCCTGGATATCATCTGCCGTAAAGGAAATGGGCACGAGCAGGGACTGGGTTTGCAGGGTATTGGCGTCGACCTGTGCCTTGAGTTTTTCGTACAGGATACGCTCATGGGCGGCATGCATATCAACCAGGATCAGGCCATCCCTGTTCTGGGCGAGAATCCAGGTATCACGCAATTGCGCCAGGGCGTAGCCTAACGGGTGCGTATCCGGTATGGCAGGGGCGCCTGCTGCCGGGAATGCCTGTGTCGCTTCCCCAGGGGAAGACTGCATGTCTGCAAGCGGTAATTCCGGCCTGTCTTTCAGGGCAGCAGAGACGAAGCTGCCATATTCGGTCAGGTTTTGCCTGACCATGTTTCTGCTGGCGGTTTCCGAGCGCCATATGCCGGTTGAAGAGCCGGTCCTGATAACAGAAGGAGATGTGTCGACTGCGGTTGATACGGACTCTGCTGTTTTCGCCAGCGCCCGGCTGACGGTATGCTGGACAAACTGGTGAATGCTCCGGCTGTCACGGAAGCGCACCTCGGTTTTTGCCGGGTGCACATTGACGTCAACGGCAGAAGGCGGGATATCAAGGAAAAGCACGTAGCTGGGAAAACGGTTGCCATACAGCACATCTTCGTATGCCGCTCGTATGGCATGGGATAAAAGGCGATCGCGGACAAAGCGGCCATTGACATAAAAATATTGGGAGTCAGCACGGCTGCGGGATGCCGCTGGCTGTCCAAGAAAGCCATACAGGCGGATGTCCTGGGGGGGGGGCTCCGGCCGACTGGTCAATGAAAATCCTGGCACTGGCAAATTCCTTGCCGAGAATCATGGCTGAGCGCTCATCCAGGGTGCCTGCCGGCCATTGTGTCGCGGGTTTCTCATTATGTGAGAGGGTAAAGTGGATTTCCGGACGTGCCAGGGCAATACGCTGAACCACGTCGAGGCAATGGCCAAACTCTGTTTGCTCGGTTTTCAGAAATTTCCGGCGGGCCGGTGTATTGATGTACAGTTCACGGACATCTATTGTGGTTCCCTGTTGTCCGGAAGCCGGTATGGGCTTGTCTGACATCGTGTCTCCGCTGATTTTCCACGCATGCTGCTCGGTGGCTGTGCGGGAATGGATGTCGATATGGGCTACCGAGGCAATGGATGCCAGCGCCTCGCCACGAAAGCCGAGGGTAGCGACATTTTCCAGATCATGCAGGTTGCCTATTTTTGACGTGGCGTGCCGCATCAGGGCAAGCCCGAGCTCTTCGGGAGGAATACCTTTGCCATTGTCGGTAATGGCAATGCGCTTGATCCCGCCATTTAAAAGGCGGATATCAATGCGGGTGGCACCGGCATCAATGGCATTTTCAAGCAGTTCCTTGACGACAGCCGCAGGGCGTTCGATAACCTCACCTGCCGCAATCTGGGAAATCAACTGATCCGGCAGCAGACGGATTTGATCTGGTTGTGATGATTCTTTCTTCATGATCATGATTATAGCGGCGTTGAAAAGGGGACGCATCGTACCAGGGTTATCAAACAGGTAATATTTTATGATTTATGTGATGATGCAGGATACTGCGAGTATACTTTCACTTGTTTTTGGCGCTGTGCTTCCTGTTTTTTGCGCAGCAGATAATTGGATCAATTTTCGGATAATTATGGATTTCATGCAGTTTCTCGACATGGTCATTCATGTCGATAAAACGCTGGGTATGGTAATCAGCAATTACGGGACACAGGTTTACGTGATGCTGTTTGGTATTATCTTTTGCGAGACGGGCCTCGTCGTCATGCCGTTTCTGCCGGGAGATTCCCTGCTCTTTATTGCCGGTGCTTTTTGTGCCACTGGCGCCATGGATATGTGGCTTTTGATGGCACTTCTCATTTTTGCTGCTATCTCGGGTAATACGGTAAATTACTGGGTGGGGAAAAAGGTCGGACGAAGCGTATTTACAAAAGATTATGCCTGGCTTGACAAAAAGGCGCTTCATCATACCCAGGCATTTTTTGAAAAACACGGGGGGAAAACCATTACGCTTTCGCGCTTTGTGCCGATTGTCCGGACCTTTGCGCCTTTCGTTGCCGGTGTTTCCGATATGCCTTTCGGGCGCTTCCAGTTTTATAACATCACGGGTGGCGTCGGTTGGGTGGTGAGTCTTGTCGTTGCCGGCTATTTCTTTGGCAATATCCCCATTATCCGTGACCATCTGAATACGATCGTCCTGCTTGGCGTCTGCGCTGCGATTGTTCCTATCATCATTGGCGGCATCTGGCGCTTTTACCTCAAGGTAGTCCGCTCCAACTGATTTTTATCTTTTTCATGTTTTATCGATTTCGTTTTTTTATTCTGTTATCCCTGGTATGTGCGCTTTTCGCCTGCAAGAAGGCACCCGCTGAATATCCGCTTGCTGGCGCACCGATTGGCAAACCCGCCGAAACCGCGCGTATCAAGGAAGGGTCGATGCTCTTGCGCGGTTTGGATGATGAGCGCCTGAGCAGCCTTGAATTACCTAATCCTTATGCGGATTATGTGTATGTCATCAAGCCGGGCCGCCACAGGCTGATGGGCATGAATATCCAGTCCGGTCATGTCCTGATTCCGACGGACCTGCGTTGCTACAGCCTGGAAGCAGAACTTCTCCCGGGCGTGGATTATCTTCTTGTTGAGGACAAGGAAAAGGAGATGGCGCATCTGAAACGGGAAGATACCGGCGCCATTGTTGCCTCCGGTGAAAAGTATGAGCAGAAAGATCCTTATTCCGGCGCGTGTACCTGGGGAAAATGAAGATCGATATTCAAAGGGCTCAGTTAACTGACGCGCGTGATATTGCCGTGATGACAGGCGAATACCGCGCGGAGATGGCAGCTTTGGCCGGTGTGTCAGAAATTGATTTTCAACTGAAGGAAGAAACGGCCATACTGGACGGATTTCTGGATAATGCAGATTATGCGGTGTTGATTGCACGCAGTGTGCGTGGTCATCCGCTGGGTTATGTCACGCTCTTTGAATCCCAGCCGTATGCGGACGCTGCATACGGGATTATTGAACAGCTTTATGTTCGCCCGTTTTACCGCCAGCGCCGGATTGCCCGCCGCATGCTTAATGAAGCCAGGGAGTTTGCTTCAAAAAAACGATGGAGGCGCCTTCTGGTAACTTTTCCGGTATTTTTCTCGCTTGATGCGGCACGATCGCTTTTTGAAAAACAGGGATTCAGGGACCCGGGGCAGAGAAAGCAGTGGCTGCTGATATGAAAAAAGCCGTCTTTAACAGGCGGCTTTTTGTTTGGAAACGATTATTGGACCCTGATGTTTTTGAATTGCCAGGGATCGCTTTCATCCAGGTCTTCCTTAAAAGGCCAGTTGCGTCCGGATAGCGGTGTCCAGTCGCCATACTCGCCAACGACCTCGCCAAGGTAAGGGCCGGCAATTTCCAGCATGACATTGTGGTCCATGTTATCCGGTTCAATAATGCTTTCTTCCGGATTGCGGATGGCATAAATGACACCCGCTAAGACGCCTGCAGCGACCTGCAGGCTGGTTGCATTATTATAGGGCACCAGATTGCGGGCCTCGCTGATGGAAAGGCGTGAACCATACCAGTAGACGCCTTTTTTGTTCCCCATGAGTAAAACGCCCAATTCATCGACGCCCTGGTTGATTTCATCGCGGATGAGGATTTTTTTCGATTGCTCACGCCAGTTTTTCCCGGCCAGTTCATGCAGGGAAAGGATGGCATCATCGCAGGGGTGATAGGCGTAATGCACAGTCGGGCGATAGACTACCTTGTCGCCCTCCCGGACAGTCAGGTAATCCGCAATGGAAATGGATTCGTTGTGGGTGATAAGAAAACCCAGATAGGCGCCCTCAAGCGGCGTCCAGCTTCTGACTTTTACTGCTGCACCCGGCAGGGCCAGCATGATGGCTGACTGGCAGCCGGTTTCGTGGGAGACCCCATCTTCCGGCCAGTGCTTTTCATGGGTACCCCAGCCCAGTTCACAGGGCTGAAGGCCTTCACCGATGAAGCCGTCAATTGACCATGTGTTGATAAACGTATCACGCGGTTTGTATATCGCAACATTCTGTGTATCGCGCTCGGCGACATGGATCGTCCTGATTTCCAGTTGCTGCGCCAGTTTTGCCCAGTCTTCTTTCGTTACAGGATTGGCGTCAATGTTATTGTCTGCCGCCAGGTTCAAGAGAGCTTGCTTGAGAAAGCCTGATACCATACCGGGGTTGGCGCCCTGGCAGATAACAGCCGTAGGCGCTTTTTTCTCTTTCCTGCCAAAATTCAACGCATGTTCTCGCAACATATAGTTGGAGCGTTCAGAGAGGGTAGCCGTTTCTTTTGTATAGCCGCCTTCCCAGGGCTCGATAGACGTATCGATATAAAGGACTTCTTTTTCACGGCAGAGCGCCATGAGAGCCAGGCTGGAAACATTGACGGAAAGATTGACCAGGAAATCGCCTTTTTTCAGGTTGGGCTCAATAATAGAGCGGTAATTGGCTTCAGTCAGGGTGATTTGCTGATGAGTAATACCATAGGTTTTGGCAATTCCTTCCTCGTCTGCGTTAGCGGAAATCACCTTGATCTTCTGTGGTGTGATCGTCAGGTGACGCAAAAATAACGGGATAACACCCTTTGCAATGCTGCCCAGTCCGATCATGAGCAGATTACCCGTAAAATTCTCGCGTGGAATGTTCAATTTTTTATCCTTGTAATGAGGGCAGAGCCCAGGTTAAGAAAATGGCATAAGATCTCTTTTGATAAGTGGTTTTCAGGAGACTTAAACGGCAACTCGCCTATTTTTCAAGGGATAAGCGAGTGGTTTTTTTATTGCATGGAAAAAGCAATAACCAGCAATTTTATTGTCAAATTGTTCATTTCGCAAATATTCCTGAGGCCGTTTTCAGGCTGATAGTTTACTTTTATTGGCATGAACGAGTTATTTTGCAAAAAAATCGATAATATACTGATTCCACAGTTTTTCTTTTTCTTATGAGAGTTGCTATTCTTGATTCAGATCCCGTTTCCGCGGCCAGAATGTCCCGTTCACTTTCTGCTGCCGGTTATGCCTGCCAGCTCTGTCGCAATCGTGATCGACTGATCGATATGGTTGACTCCCAATTGCCGGATATCCTGCTGTTGCGTTTGGACGAGAAAGAGGAAGGCATTTTTTCGCTGATCAGCCAGGTAAAGGAAAAAGGGGTCAAGAGAATCCTGCTTCTGGTAAAAGCAGGGCAGGAAGCCCTGGTAAACGGAGGATTGTTCGCCGGGGGAGATGATTATCTGTGCCTTCCCGTAAGGCAGTATGAATTGCAAACGCGTATCAGTGTGCTGGCCAGGCAGATCATGCCGGATGTCAAACAGCACTATTACCTGAAATATGGCCATTATGAGTTTGCCAGGTATCCGAATGATCTGATCGTTTCGGGAAAAAGCATCAGGCTTACGGCCAAAGAGTTTGACCTGGCCTTGCTGTTTTTCCGTCATATCGGCATGCCTTTGTCCAGGGCGCATATTGCTGAGGCGATATGGGACATGGATGGCAATGAAATGATCAGGACGATTGATACCCATGTTTCCCGTGTCAGGAACAAGCTGAACCTCAAACCGAAAAACGGTTTTCTGCTGGAGCAGGTGTATGGTTTTGGCTACCAGTTGCTTTCCTTGGCAGAAAAGTGAATGGCCCTACGTTACCTTCACGTATAATTCCCCTTTTATTTTCATTCGATCCACACCAACGTCATGAAACCGTCGATGCTCGCCAAACTGGAGCAACTGGCCCTTCACCTGAGGGAGCTGGATGAATTGCTGATGCAGCCGGATGCGGCATCCAATCAGGATAATTACCGACGGCTGACACGGGAGCATGCGGAGATTTCCCCCGTTGTCGCGCTTTTTGAAGCATATCGCCAGGCAAAATCCGACCAGGAGGCTGCAGAAGAAATGCTGCAGGATGCCGAGATGAAAGCGTTTGCACAGCAGGAGATCGAGGCAGCCAGCGAAAAGATGGTAAAGGCAGAAGAAGAGCTGCAAATCATGCTGCTGCCAAAAGACCCGAATGATGACAAGAATATTTTCCTGGAAATCCGGGCGGGCACCGGCGGTGATGAATCAGCGATTTTTGCCGGCGATCTGCTGCGCATGTATTCCCGTTTTGCCGAGCATAACCGATGGCAGGTGGAAATTGTCTCATCTTCACACTCAGAGCAGGGTGGATACCGGGAGGTGATTATCCGCCTTGTCGGAAGAGGCGCTTACTCAAGGATGAAATTCGAATCAGGCGGTCACCGTGTCCAGCGGGTTCCTGTCACAGAAACACAGGGAAGAATTCATACGTCTGCCTGTACGGTTGCTGTTATGCCCGAGGCAGATGATATTGAGGAAATACAAATCAATCCGGCTGAATTGCGGATTGATACCTTTCGTGCATCCGGTGCTGGCGGGCAGCATATCAACAAGACGGATTCCGCTGTCAGGATCACGCATCTTCCGACAGGTATTGTCGTGGAATGCCAGGATGACAGAAGCCAGCACAAAAACCGTGCACAGGCCATGTCGGTGCTGGTTTCCCGGATCAAAGATATCCAGACGCGGGAGCAACAGGCCAAAGAGGCCGCTACACGCAAAAGCCTGATCGGCTCTGGCGACAGGAGCGAACGGATTCGCACCTACAATTATCCGCAGGGAAGGGTCACAGACCATCGCATCAATCTCACACTGTACAAGCTGGAAGCCATCATGGATGGGGATCTGGATGAACTGACCAATGCGCTGGCCACCGAACACAAGGCAGAACTGCTGGCCGAGATGGGGGAAAACGTCTGAGCAGCAGATAAAAGTGGCCAAAACAACGGGTTTTTGTGCCAGATTAAAGGGAAAAGGCCCTGTTTGGTTAAAAATTGTAACGACGTTTGTTTTAGCGGATTTCTCCCGGTATAACCCTACTATGACTTCACGAAAACTCCTTGGCTTTATCATACTGCTGTGCTGCGGTTTTATCGTGTTTGCCCTTTATCTGCAACACTATCAGGATGTGCTCCCTTGCCCATTGTGTGTGGTGCAGCGCTATGCCTATATTGCCATTGCAATTTGTTGCCTCTTTGGCCGGTATACCCCCTTTATTCGCCTGGCATCGTTCTTTTCTCTTCTGGTAGCTGTAGGCGGTGCTTTTGCTGCCTCCATGCAGTTATGGGCCATAAAAAACCCCGCCATCCAGTGCGGGCGCGATCCGCTGGAAGCCACCATGAACAGCCTGCTGCCAGCCAAGTGGCTGCCATCCGTTTTCAAGTCGGAAGGGTATTGCGGCGAAGTGCTGGACCGGATTTTGGGGTTGACGCCCCCTGAGTGGTCTCTGGCATGGTTCATGCTCTTTGCCTTTATCTTCTTTATTATCATGCTGCGCCGTCGCAGATGAGATGCTGATGACGCCTGTCGCACCGGAAAGCGCAAAAGACGCGGATGCTGCACTATTTGCCCATATCAGGGGAGGTATCCGGATTGGCGCCCTGTTCAGAAAACCTGTGGTTGATCCGGTTGATCTGCGGATATTGCTGGAATATGCGCTGGGCATATCCCATGTCCAACTGGTGATACAGTCAGAGCGTGAGCTGGGAGAAAAGGAAGCGCATATTGTCCTGGAACTGCTGATGCGTCGCTATAGGGGGGAGCCTGTGGCGCATATTGTTGGTGAGCGGGAATTTTATGGCCTGCCGTTTTCCATCACACCGGATGTCCTGATTCCCCGGCCTGAGACTGAGCTGCTGGTGGAACTGGCAATATCCCGCCTTCCTGAAAACGGCGTATTGCTGGATCTGGGTACGGGTTCTGGAGCGATTGCCGTTGCCGTTGCCCACGAAAGGCCGGACGTTTCTGTGACCGCAACCGATGTTTCGCCTGCCGCGCTTGATGTCGCAAAGGAAAATGCCCGGCGCAACCTGGCCGCTGGCCGGGATATCCGTTTTTACCAGGGGGAATGGTTTGCTGCGTTGCCAGCCCCCTTCCGTTTTGATCTGATTGTTTCCAATCCGCCGTATATCGTGGTCGGAGATGTGCATCTTTCAGCGGGGGATTTGCGTTATGAGCCACAAGGGGCGCTCACCGACTTTGGTGACGGGCTTTCGGCTTTTCGTGAACTCACGGCGCATGCGGTTGGCTGGCTGAACCCGAATGGCTGGCTTTTGATGGAGCACGGGTATGATCAGGCGGAGGCCGTAAGAAAACGGTTGCTTGCCAACGGCTTTGCCTCTGTACAGAGCTTCAAAGACCTGGCAGGGATTGAACGGGTGAGTGGCGGTGTTTTTCCCGGATGATGACTGGTCATTAAATTGCCTGCTGTAAAGCTGCCTTTCGCAAACGACAATTTAATGAGGGTTGCACCTAAACCGGGTGGATAAAAGGTACAATCGCTGGCATGAAAAAAATAGTTATCCTTATTTCGGGACGTGGCAGCAATATGGAAGCCATCATCCGCTCGCTGAAAGCGGAGGACTGGCCCGCAGAAATCGCCGCTGTCATCAGTAATACGGAAAAAGCCGCAGGGCTTGCCACGGCAGAAAATGCAGGGATCGCCACAGAGGTGGTTTCGCGGGGTGAATTCAGCAGCCGGCAGTCATATGACACGATGCTGTCTGAAGCCATTGACCGGTATGCGCCCGATCTGGTGGTGCTGGCAGGTTTCATGCGGATTCTTACCGCAGAATTTGTCCGCCACTACGAGGGACGAATCATCAATATCCATCCCTCTTTGCTTCCCGCTTTTACGGGATTGCACACCCACGAACGTGCGATTGAAGCAGGCGTAAGGCTGCATGGCGCTACCGTGCATTTCGTCACGCCGGAACTGGATGCCGGGCCGATCATTGCACAGGCGGTGGTACCGGTTTTACCGGATGATACTGAAGCGTCACTGGCTGCGCGTGTACTGGAGCAGGAGCATCGGCTTTATCCCCGCGTGGTGCGATGGTTTGTTGAAGGGAAGGTCAGGTTTGACGCGGGCAGGGTACGCCTGGATGACGCCATCAACACGCCCGCAGAATTTATCCTGACTGGAGATTTTTCATGAAGTGGTTATCCCCACATGTCCTGACACATACAGAGCAGGTACTGCGCGAAATCATGAGTTTTGCGGCACCGGCAGATGGTGTGCTTTCGCGTTATTTCCGCGAACACCGCAAGATTGGTTCCCGTGAGAGAGGGGCTATTGCAGAAGCGGTGTATGCCATATTGCGCCATCGCCTTTTTTTTACCAATTATGCCGAATCGGGAAACGGCCCCATGATGCGACGTCTTGCATTGCTCGGGCTGGCAGAATCTGCCGGGGCAAAAACCATCACCGGGCTTTCCGATGCGGAGCAGGAATGGCTGGGCAGAATGGAGAAAATTGATCGCGCACAATTGGGCGCACGGGTTCGTGCGGATATGCCGGAATGGATTTATGACCGGCTTATTGCCCAGTATGGTGAGGATGAAGTGCTTTTGCTGGCAGCGGCCCTGAATGTGCCGGCACCGCTTGATTTGCGTGTCAATACACTGAAAGCCAAACGCGATGAGGTTATGGCTGAGTTGGCCAAGGCACCGGTTGTTGCCGAGCCGACACCGTATGCGTCGCTGGGCCTGAGGGTGGAAAAAAAGACGGCACTGCAGAATATTCCGCTCTTTAAGGAGGGGGCCATTGAGGTACAGGATGAGGGCAGCCAGATCCTTGCTCAGATTGTCGGCGCGAAAAGAGGCGAGATGGTCGCGGATTTTTGTGCCGGTGCGGGTGGAAAGACGCTGGCATTGGGTTCTGCCATGCGCAATACCGGGCGGCTTTATGCTTTTGATGTCTCGGACAAGCGCCTGGCAAAGATGAAGCCCCGCCTTTCCCGAAGTGGCCTGTCCAATGTCCATCCGGTGCATATTGCGCACGAGCGTGATGCCCGGATCAAGCGGCTGGCGGGAAAGGTGGATCGTGTCCTGGTGGATTCTCCCTGCAGCGGGCTGGGTACCTTGAGACGCAACCCTGATATCAAATGGCGCCAGACGCCGGAAGGGCTTGTAGAGCTGACCGAAAAGCAGGCGGCGATCTTGGCATCGGCCTCACGCCTGGTGAAACCGGGGGGCAGGCTGGTGTATGCCACCTGCAGCCTGCTGGAAGAGGAAAATGAGCAGATTGTGCGGGATTTTCTGGCAAAACATCCCGATTTTACGCTGCGTCCGATGAAAGACGTTCTGGCAGAACAGAAGATTGATCTGGAAATGGATGATTTTCTTAAATTGTTGCCGCATAAGCATCAGACAGACGGTTTTTTTGCTGCAGTACTGGAAAAAACCGGCGCCGACCCCGCTTAAAGCCGCCTTCTTCTTCAGCAAAATCAACCGGCGCCGTACTGCCGATGGTACAATATCGGATGGTCATCGCAGTATTGGCCTCAAGTCACTGAACCGGCATGATATTTCGTGCCGATTATTTGTCTCAATCCATACGCAGCACTTTTTCATATAAGACGATATGGCTCACTTTCACTTTTCCCATACCGTGCCTGACACGTTGCAAAGGAGAACTTCATGATTCTTGGCATTGATGTAGGTGGTACGCATACCGATTCGGTTTTGATGAACAACCGGAAGATTATCCGGAAATCGAAGGTTCTGACCGATAAGGAAAACATCCTCAAATCTGTTCTGATGGCAACCAGCGCCGTTGCCGAAAAAGAGGACATCAAAAAACTCCAGCGGATCGTGCTTTCCACGACGATTTCAACCAATGCGGTGATACAGAACCAGCTGGACGAGGTTGGCCTGATTGTCATGAATGGCCCGGGTGTTGCGCCACAGGACCTGCCGCTTGCGGATAAAACCAGACTGGTTGCCGGCTACATGAACCATCGCGGCATGGAAGCAGAGGCACCGAACAAGGCAGAACTGGAAGAAGTCCAGTACGGGTTTGAACAAAAGAAAATTGATCATGTTGCAATTGTTGGTAAATTTGCCACACGCAATCCTGCACACGAAAAGAGTGCTGAAGCGATTTTCGGCAAAAAAGCCAGGCACGTTTCTGTGAGCCACCAGCTTTCGGGCTCTCTCAATTTCCCGCGCCGTATTGCCACGACCTACCTGAATGGGGCCGTGTGGAGTCTGCATGGCGGCATGGTGGAGCAACTGGATGCCTACATGAAAGAGCTGGGCATCAATATACCGCTTTACATCCTGAAAGCCGATGGCGGCACGATTGAATACAGGCAGTCACAGGCACAGCCGGTTCAGACGATTCTTTCCGGCCCTGCGGCAACCATCATGGGTGTGCTGCCTTACGTTTCACTGGAAAAGGATTCGGTTTCCATTGATATCGGCGGAACGACAACGGATATCGCGCTGTTTGCTGACGGTGTACCGCTTCTTGAGCCACTGGGCGTACAGATCGAAGGCTACAAGACCGCTGTTCGCGGTCTTTTGACCCAGTCCATTGGTGTGGGTGGCGACAGCCATGTCCGCGTGGTGGATGGCAGGCTGGCACTGGGGCCGGAACGTCTGGGACCTGCCATGGCACTGGATGGCCCTGTGCCAACACCGTCTGATGCGGCCATTGTGCTGGGTCTGGCTGATTTTGGTGACAAGGCCAAGGCCATGGCCGCCATGGAAAGCCTGGCGACACAACTCAAGCAAAAGCCGGAAGAGACGGCACAGGCTGTTTTGAATCTGGCCTGTGATATGATCGCAGCCAAAATCAACAGCATGCTGGAAGATGTCAATGGCAAGCCCGTGTATACCATTCACGAGCTGCTGGAAGGCCGCAAGATCAACCCGGTGGAAATGATGGTCGTTGGCGGCCCGGCACCTTTCCTGGCGAAAATACTCCAGGAAAAAACCGGCTATGCCGCTGTGGTACCGGAAGATTCCGATGTGATCAATGCCAGCGGGGCTGCCATGGCGCGGACCACGGTTGAGCTTAACCTAGTTGCGGATACGGAGGATGGTTCGCTGTCGATTGCGGAAGAAGGGCGGCTTCAGAAGATTCCGCCAAGCTTCACGGAAAGAGATGTGATTGACCTCGGCAAGGGCCTGCTTATTGAGAAAGCCCGTGCGGCAGGCGCGAAAGAGGAGGATATTGTGGTAGAAGTGGCTGATATCCAGTCTTTCAATGTCGTCAGAAGCTTTTCAACGACCGGCAAGAATATCCGGGTCAGGCTGCAAGTGAAGCCAGGCCTGATCAAACATGAAGCATAACCAGGGAGAATATCGTGACTAAAACAACAGGACTGGTTTTTTTCCCGGCATTTGACTATGCCATTTCGCCGACGCATCCCGAACGGGAAGAGCGTCTGCTTTATACGCAGGACCAGGTTTTCGAGGAAGGCCTGCTGGACTTTGAGAACATCAAGGAATACAAACCTGTATTGTGTACCGAGCAGGATATCCAGCGGGTGCATTTCTGTGTGCCTGACATCAAGTCGATTGTTCATGCCTCGCACCTGATTGCGGTCGGTGGCACACTGGTTGCCGCTGACAAGGTCATGAACAAGGAAGTGGACAACGCTTTCGCGCTGGTGCGCCCGTGCGGTCACCACTCCATGCGTGTGGTGCACGGCAGCCGCGGTTTCTGTACGCTCAATATGGAAGCGATCATGGTCGAGTACATCCGCGAGAAGTACGGTATCCGCCGTATTGCGATCGTGGATACGGACTGCCATCACGGTGACGGTTCACAGGATATCTTCTGGCATGATCCGGACATCCTCTTTATCTCGATGCACCAGGATGGCCGTACGCTCTATCCGGGATCAGGTTTCCCGGATGAACTGGGCGGGCCCAATGCCTTTGGCATGACAATCAACCTGCCGATGCCGCCGGAAACCTGCGAGGAAGGTTTCCTGTACGTGCTGGATGAAATCATCATGCCGATCGTGAATGACTTCCAGCCGGAGCTGATTATCAATTCAGCCGGGCAGGATAACCACTATTCCGATCCGATCACGAACATGAAGTTTACCGCGCAGGGGTATGCGGTGTTAAACGAGCGCTTAAACCCGGATCTTTGTGTGCTCGAAGGCGGCTATTCCATCGAGAGTGCGCTTCCCTATATCAATACAGGTATCATCCTTGCGATGGCCGGTATGGATTACAGCAATATCCGTGAGCCGGACTATGATCCGCGCAAGCAGGTCCAGCCCAAGCACATCACGGAGTTTTTAGCCAAGCTGAAGGAATACACGCTGCATAACTGGAAAAACCGTGAAAACCTGCGTTATGAGGTTTATCCGGATCAGCCTTTCCACAAGCGTTCGGTCAATATTTTTTACGATACGGCCCGGATTCGCGAAAACCTGCATGAAGTCGTCAGGCAGTGTGATGACTGTGGTGGTGCTGTCACGCTGGATTCCAGTGCGGATACCGGCCGTCATGGTCATATCTTTGCTGTCCAGTTGCCGCGGTACTGCTGTGATGACTGCCGTGAATGGGGTGAGGAACAGTTTGAAATGGCCAATCCGAAAAACTATGCGCAGATCTTCATGCAGGACAAGGATAAGGACGAGTACCATATCAAGGAAAAGTAAGGCATTATCCTGTGTCAGCAAAACCCCGCTTTTGACCGAAGCGGGGTTTTTGTTTGTGGGTGAGTGTATGGGGTGATTCCCTTCGCTTGTTGGGTACTCTGCGATAGGATTTGCTCTTAGAGTGGGATGATACGGTGGGTGGCTGACCCACGGCAGGTATCTTATTTTGCTCGTCCAAAATAAGATACCAACAAAAGGACGCCGCAACACCTTGCCCCGCTTGCGCGGGGTTCCCGGATTTTAGTAGAGAAGTGACACCACTGCGTGGTGTGGGGATGCTCCTGCTGCGCAGACGGCATGGGGCAGCTTCGCTGCCTTGAAAAGGAGGCTTGGCGGGGAATAGCGTGTGCTTCGCCCATGGCGAAGCGCACGAACACAAGTGGCAAAAGAGAATGCCCGCCCTTGCCGAGCGCTCACCGTGCGCCGCACTGCGTTGGCACACGCTACATTCCGGCAGCATGCCAGGTGTCGTAGAGGACAGATATCGGGTAGGGCGGACAACTTGTTGCCCACGCGGGAAAAACATAAGAACAGGAGATAGACTTCGAGAATCGGGTGTTTTTCCCTATCGGGATATCGCCGGCATAGGCACCGTGAAGCAGTGCGCATTCTGCCGCGTGGCCATAAAAAAACTGGCGGAGATTGTGTCTCCGCCAGTTTGACGACTTGTCAGCAGCGTTTTAGCGCGACTGCTGTTAAAACGTCTGATTAGCCCTTCATGGAGCCGGTCTTGCGCTGATTCTCGAAGAATTCGAACGCTTTTTCCAGAATGTGAGGTGTATGACCACCACGCTCACAAGCCAGACGGAAGTACTCTTCCAGTGCTGGTTTGTAGTCTGGTGAAGAGATTGCGATGATCTTGGCAGCGCGCTCTCTTGGAGACAGGCCACGCAGGTCAGCAATACCCAGATCGGTAATGATGATGTCGACGTTGTGCTCGTTGTGGTCAACGTGCGGTACCATCGGCAGAACGCGTGACAGACGGCCATCCGGCGAGGCTGCACGGGTCAGGAAGATGGTGGTGTGTGCGTTAACCGCAAAGTCACCGGAACCACCGATACCGTTCATCATGTTGGAACCGGCGATGTTGGTGGAGTTGACGTTACCGTAAATATCCACGTCCATAGCGGTGTTAACAGCGATCAGGTTGATACGCTTGATGATTTCAGCCGAGTTGGTGATGTAGATCGGACGGATGCAGACTTTGTCCTTGTAGCGATCCCAGTTACCGTACACTTCTTCGGTTTTCTTCGGAGAAACGGTAATGGAAGTACCGGTCGCAAACGTCATACGGCCGGAGTCAAGCAGATCCCAGGTGGAATCCTGCAGTACTTCAGACCACATGGTCAGACCCTGGAAAGGACCTTCGAGCAGACCCCACAGACCGGCGTTAGCCACGCTACCCACGCCAGCTTGCAGCGGGAAGAGGGATTCGGTCATGCGGCCAGCTTTGATTTCGCTCAGGAAGAAGTTACGCAGGTTAGTTGCCATTGCGTCCTGTGCCGGATCAGCCAGCACGTTTTCGGAAGCGGAGTCGAGCTGGTTGGTCAGCACGATACCGACGATCTTGGACGGGTCGATCTTGTAACCGATTGAACCGGCACGATCCATTACATCCATGATTGGAATAGCTGCAGGTGCCGGCATGTTGCGGGTTTGCGGAATGTAGCAATCATGGACACCTTCGAAACCATCAGGTACTGCCATGTTGATTTCGAGCAGGATCTGCTTGCCTTTTTCCAGGAATACGTCGGTACTGCCGCAGGAACTTGTCGGGATAACAATACCGTCTTCGGTGATTGCGGTTGCTTCAACCACAGCGATATCCGGATCCGGCAGCTGTTTTCTGCGGATCATTGGAGCCAGGTCGCCCAGGTTCAGATCGTAGTAAGGAATGCGGCCCTGGTTGATGGCTGCACGCATGTCGCGGTCAGACATAAATGGGGTACGCTTGGAGATGGCATCAGCACGTGCCATTGCACCGTCAACGTCAGCACCGAGAGAGGCACCGGTCATCAGGTAGATCTTGCGTTTGCCGCCTTCGGCGATTTTTGCAAATTCAAACGGGATTTGCTTCGGGTCACCAGCACGCGTAAAGCCGCTCATGCCGACAACCATGCCATCCTTGATAAATTCTGCAGCTTGGGCAGCACTCATGATTTTGCTGTCCAGCCCAGGATAGCGAATTCTTTTCTTGACTTTTTCTTGGTCCATATTTGTTCCACCTAGTTAAAGTTAGACATCTGTTGTTAACAACCTGTAATACAACCAAGCTATTGTAAGGTGTGTTGAGGTTGCAATCAAGTCTGCCAGCGGTATTTCATGTATTTAAAGACGACCTGCCTATGGTTTTTGGTGTGTCATCCATGCTGTGCAGAAGTGATAATGGTGATAAGGATCGGAGGGATCCTGATTTTCTCCGGGAAGACAGGAAGGAGGTTTCCGGGGAAAATGAAAAAAGACAGTTTTGTCGAATTGCTTCATCAGTTTGTGATGATCGACCATTGTATTTTATTACCGCTCGCCGGAAAAAACAATCGTCCCTGATATCGCTGACCGGACGGTCATTCCATGAAAAATGCCATGGCTTTTTTTACGATGCCCGGATGAATGATATGCCCGCCGGAAAAGGTGTGAAAATCAACCTCAGCGCCCATCGCCTTGAGTTCCTGGTGCAGCCGATTTCCCGTGGCCTGGATATTGAGCCGTTCGTCTTGGGGGCTGTGGGAAAGAAAAACAGGGGGGAGGTTTGTTTTTTCATGCCTGGCAATGAAGCCCCCGGAAAAGACGATGATGTGTGATACCCGGTCTCCATTGGCAAGCCCTAAAGAGAGGGCATAGCTGCCGCCGTCGGAAAAACCGGCAAGGGCAATATGCGCCGGGTCAATGGCAAAGTGGCTGGAGACCAGATTCACTGCTTTTCCCAATCGTAGAAGATCCTGGCCATAACCGCCCATGCAGATATCCCAGGTTACCCGCGTGGACTGGGGAAGCAGCAGTAAAAACCGGTGCTGATTGGCATGGTCGATCAAAAAGGGCAGGGCATTGGCGGCATTTTCCTGCGCACCATGAAACATGACGAGAAGGGGAACCGGTTTGTCCGGCTGAAGTCCTTGCGGCACGACAAGAAGGGTATCTCTCGATTCAGCAAGGGCAAGGCGGTACTTGCCGGCCGGCCGGGGGGGCTTTGATGGCGGCATGATCCACAAGGGAAGCCGCCCTGGCTTTTTTACATGATGTGTCATGCCTGTTTCTTTACAGGTTATGTTGCCGCCTTTTTTTCCAGGAAGAATGCCATGGCTTTTTCTACCATGGGCGGATGAATAATATGCCGTCCGGAGAATAGCTCGAAATAAATATCGTAGCCTTCTTTTTTCAGGTCCGTGTAGTGTTTCAGGGCGCTTGTCTTGATATTGAGCTGCTCGTCTTCCGGGCTGTGGGTGATGAAAATCCGGGGCTTGCCGGTTTTGAGGTACACATTCATGAATCCACCGGAGAGCACGATGATATGCGATACCAGCTCGCCATTGGTCAGGCCTGTTGAGAGGGCATAGCTGGCCCCGTCGGAAAATCCGGCAAGGGCGAAGTGTTCCGGATCAATGACAAAATGGGACGATACGTTATCGAGTGCCTTGCCAAGCCGGTCAAGATCGGGACCATGGCCGCCGATCGTCAGATCCCATGTGTAGTAAGTGGATTGGGGCAGGAGCAGCAGGAATTTGTGCTGGTGCGCATATTCCGTGAAAAAGGGCATGACTTTTTCGGCATGGCCGCTGGCACCGTGAAACATCACGAAAAGCGGGACCGGCTTGTCCGTTTCCAGTCCTTCCGGGACGATCAGGATGGTGTCGCGTTCTTCTGCCAGGCCAAGAAGATGCTGGCCGGCAGGCAAGGGCGCTTTTGTTGGCGGGGCGATTTTGAATGTCAGCCGTCCGATCATTTCCGGTGGAAAGATGGATGGGTCCATTTGCATCAGGGTCTCAGGAGTGATTTTTTTCATAAGGTTCCTGGATATTGAGTGATTGGAGAAACGGCTCTTAAAGGAGCGTATAAAGAAGATCTGGTGAACACCAGGATCATGAATCCTTATTATGCCCTAATTTTGGCATAAATGGGACAATAGCCCGGTTTTCACTGATGAAAACCGGGCTATTGCTTGCTGCAACACCTGCCTTCCCTTGGCAGGAGAGGGAGAACTATTTGCGGACCCGGGTGTTGTTGACAATGAGTTCCACAATCCGGTCATAGCGGTTTAATGCGCTTAAGTCCGGGCGTGTTTCATTTTTTTTCCACCGGTTGATGGTCATGCTGACGACACCTAAAAGGGCTGCCAGTTGGGCGTCTGACCGTGTCCCCAGCTTTTCTGCCCATTCGTCAAGTATTTCAGACATGGGGCGGGCAAATTTTTCCCGGATTTGCATGGACATTTTGCTGTTTTCCGCCAGAAGCTGGCGGGCTGTTTTCATGACATCAGCCGGGACGGAAGCGGTTCGGCCATAGGTGTAGGATGAAAGCCGTGGCAGGCCAATATCCAGCATAATGGCAAAATCCTGGTGTCTCAAGCCCAGTGTGTTTTTGATGTCAACAAGCTCCTGCTGCTCTTTGGAGAGCTGGGCTTTTGATTTTGATCTGTTCATCTGGCGCTTTCTATCTTTCTCTGCGCGCTCGTTTTTCGCTCTTTTTTTCGCTGTTTCACTTGAAGGAGGAACCATGGTGATTGGTGGAAACGAATTCAGATCAGGTCTTCTGGCTTTCACGTCTGTAACCCTTTAGTCTTGTTTTGTGTTTCATAACAGTCTGTTGAACTGCTGCCTGTTTATCTGCTTTTTAAAAGCCTCTTATTTTTGTTTTTTTTGACAACAACCGAAAAATTCCGGTGGCGGTCATTTTATATGAGGAAGATGAAATTTATTCCTCGTTGCTGCTCTAATTTTATACTTACAAATAAGAATACATCATCTTATTATGAAATAAGTTTATACGCATGTATTACAAAAGACATCCGTTTTCGTGCATGTTAATGTTATCTGCAAATGTTTATTTTGCTCTATTTCCTTGATTTTACAAGGGAATACGGAGAGGTGGTTGCACTATTATTTTTTACCGGCATCACGGGATAATGAAAAGCAGGAAAGTCCAAGTGCAAAGGGTTGGACTATATAGAGTTGTAGTTTTAGGCAAATAAAAATTAACCTATGGAAAGCATAAAATAAGGAAAAAACGATATGTTCAAGGCCCTCGTAATTGAAAATGATGCCCAGCAGGGGTACCGAGCCGAGCTCAGGGATATGGATGAATCACACTTGCCCAAAGGGGATGTGACAGTCAGGGTCGATTACTCCTCTCTAAACTACAAGGACGGACTTGCAATAACAGGCAAAAAACCGATTGTTCGCAGTTTTCCCATGGTGCCGGGCATTGATTTTGCCGGTGTCGTGGAAGAAAGCCGCAATCCGGCATACCGGAAAGGAGATATGGTCTTTCTGAATGGGTGGGGCCTGGGTGAAACCCGCTGGGGCGGCCTGGCACAAAAGGTGCGGGTGAATGGGGAATGGCTGACGCGCCTCCCGGAAAAAATCAGCGCCAAAGATGCCATGGCAATCGGGACAGCCGGCTATACCGCCATGCTTGCCGTGATGGCGCTGGAGAAAAACGGCATAACCCCTGATAAAGGGCCTGTCCTGGTAACCGGGGCCAGTGGTGGGGTGGGCAGCTTTGCGACAGCCTTTTTTTCGCGGCTGGGCTACCAGGTCACGGCATCAACCGGCCGCCCGGATTCTGAATATCTGGTGAAAAAACTGGGTGCTGCCGAGATTATCAACCGAACAACGCTTTCCACACGCGGGAACCCGCTTATGAAGGAAAGGTGGGCCGGTGCGATTGATTCCGTTGGCGGGCAGACGCTGGTCAGTGTCTGTGCCAGCATCATGTATGGTGGTGCGGTTGCTGCCTGCGGTATGGCGGAAAGCCTGGATTTTCCGGGGAGTGTTGCCCCTTTTATCCTGCGCGGGATTTCGCTTGCCGGTATCGATAGCGTGAAGTGCCCGGTTGAAAAGCGTAATGCGGCATGGCGCCGGATGGCTGAAATCGTTGATCCGGTGCTGCTGGAGGAAATCAGCCATGAGATCCGGCTGGAGGAGGTGCTGGACACGATTCCCGAGCTGATGGGCGGCAGGATCAAGGGACGGGTGGTTGTCCGCGTGGATTAATGAGGCCTGCCCCTGGTTTGCGCTCAGTAGAGGTATTGTGAGCGTATGGCGTCAATGTCGGCATCCAGTACACGGGCCAGGTAGTTTTCTACCGTTCCGTGTGCTTTTTCCATGGTGTCAATCCCGGTTAGCAGATAGTCCGGCTTGACGCTGTAGAGGACCGCCAGTTGGGGATTGTCCTTTGTCAGGAGGGTGTACTTCCCGGCAAGATAGGTATTGGAATCCATGTAATCCCGGATGATGGTGTCCCTGTCCACGCCCAGGGCAAAAAGAAGGAAAGCGGCAGCCATGCCGGTGCGGTCTTTTCCGGCAGTACAGTGAAAGAGAATGGGCAGGTCGTTTTTGTTCTGGATCAGCCTGAAAAATTCACGGTAGGTGGCATTGATGCCGGTGTCGTTTACCAGTTCACGATAGACAACCCGCATGAAGGCATCAGTATCGTCGTAAGCGCCGAATTTCCCGTGCTGGATTTCGCTCGGCGCGACATTGCCGGGTGCCAGCGGGCGATGAACCACATTTTTTACCGAGGCTGGCAGCCTGTCCGGTGCTGCCTCGACTTCTTTGTGTGTCCTGAAATCAAAAACGGTTGTGATCGGGATGGAACCCAGGTAGGCGATATCCTCATCACTCAGATGGGCCATGTCGTCCGCACGGAAGAATGTCCCCCATGCAATGCGCTTTCCCCCGGCGCCACGATATCCGCCCAGGTCACGAATGTTGTACCCGCCAGCCATGGGCAAGTGGTGTTCTGCCAGCGTGAGGATTTCTTCCGGTGTCTGCAGGGTAAAGCAGGCATGGGTCATCGGGTCAACTGGAAGGGAATAGCTCCCGCTTTTTTCGCCTGACAGGGCAGGAGATGATGCCTGATGTGCTGTGTTTTTTCCCGGCCAGATTTTCCAGGGGATATCTTTTTTGAGATGGAGTGTCGCAGCCTTGGTTTTTTTGTCACGGGTGATGGAGGCGATATCTTTCATGGGGTATCCAGCATGGTGTGTCTTTGGAAACAATCAGCGGACAGCAAAATCGAAGTAGCTGTCAGGGTAAGGTTCATTTTCCAGTGTGTAGTGCCACCATTCCCAGGCAAAGGTCTTGAATCCGTTTTTCTTCATGATGGAAATGAGGGTTTCCCGGTTGGCCATCTGTTCCCGGTTAAGCTGTGGCGCGTCGAGATGCGAGGCCGGATCAAAAAAGTCAAAAGATGAGCCCATGTCAAGTTCTTTTCCGGTTTTGCACTCAATGAGCGTCAAATCAACGGTGCTGCCTCTGGAATGGCTGGAGCGTGTGGCAATGTAGCCTTTTGTGAAGAGCGCTGGTTTGTCCAGGTGCGGGTAGTAGGCGGTCTTTGTCTGCGTGTCAGCCGGGTTTTCGGCCCAGCGGATGAAATGGTTGACGGCTGTCTGGGGACGGTAGGCATCAAAAACCCGGATACAGTAGCCCTGTGCCATGAAGGCGTCGCTGGCTTTTTTGAGCGCAAGGGCTGCGGGTTTGCTGAGGATGGCTACCGGTGCCTCATAGCCTTCGATACGGGTACCGACAAAGTTATTGGTGCTGTAATAACGGATATCAAGCTGTACATCCGGGGCAATATCGCTTACGTAGACAAAATCGGCTGGCATCGTGTGAGTTGACTGGAAAACAGATGTGCATCCGGCCTGCATCAGGAAAAACATTACCGGTATAAGCGTGATCAGGGATCGTCCGGTAAATGGCTTCATGAGGTATGGCAGGACAGGTAAAGACAGGGCTGAGTCTGGTTAACGGGCCGCGTTGCGGATCTGGCATGATTTTAGCATCTTGTATTTGAAAGCGGGCAGGCGTCGTCATACAATAAATGCAAAGACAGGTTGAATGGGAGCACGAATGGAGCAGGAACTGACTTTTGAGATGATATCGGCAGCGGCGCAAAAGCTGAAAATCGAGCCGAATGTGCTGGATGCGGTATGCCGTCTGGAAGCCCGGGAGCCGGGGTTTTTGCCGTCAGGAAAATCCGCGATCCGCTTTGAAGGGCAGATTTTCTGGAAGGAGATGCTGAAAAGGGGCTTTTTCGAAGACAAGCTGCGTGACTTGTCCCAGCAGTATCCCAATGTGCTTTACCCGAAACGGATGCCGGAGTTTTATCTGGAGGGGGAAAGGGAATACCAGCGGTTTGATGATGCAGTCACCATAAATGAAGGGGCAGCGCTTGCGGCAACCGCATGGGGCTTTTTCCGCCTGATGGGCAGGCAGTTTGCCGAGTGCGGGTATGACGATATCCATGCGTTTGTCGAAGGCCAGAAAGCCGGCGCGGCCGGGCAACTGGAGGCGTTTTGTCAATGGATGGTATCCAGGGGGCTTATTGAGTCTTTGCAGCAGAAGGACTGGCAGATGTTTGCCCGCCTGTGCTATGGCCCGGCATATGCGGAGAGAAAATACGACAAAAAGCTGGAAAGGGCCTATAAAAAATCACTGGAGGCGCATGGCCCGGGCTGATGTTATCGATTGCCACTCTGGAGAAACCCCCCTTTGTAAAGGGGTGTTTCTTTTCAGGAAGCGCTGATAAGGTGTATTTGTCAAGCAAAATACAGGGAGAACGAATATGAGCAGTGCAGATACCAGTGTCTCTATCGTGGATCTCGAGCAGATCAACGGATTCCAGTTCCGGGCAGGGTTTGGTGACGGGATACCTGAATGGCATATTGATGAGCCGGAACCGATTGGAACAAATACCGGTCCAACTCCTGAGCAGTTGCTGGCATCCGCTGCCGGATACTGCCTGACGGCGTCTCTTAATTTTGCGCTGGGCAAATTCAGGGAGGATACCGGCGTAATAAAAACCCGTGCCGAGGCGACAACCGGCCGCAATGAGGAGGGGCGCAAACGGATTACCGGTATTCATGTCACGATCACGCTGGGCAGGCCCGAAGCCGCTTTTTCCCAACTGGAAAGGGCATTGGCACAGTTTGAGAATTTCTGTGTGGTTGCCGGTAGTATCCGTAAAGGAATTCCGGTCAGGGTGACGGTCGCGGACAGCGATGGTAAAATCCTGAAAGATGACTGATGGTATTTGTCAAAAAAACTGTTGCCATAAAGGGAGGATGACCATGAAGCTGCTTTCCCCTGTTCGCGTAGGCGAAATTTCTTTGTCAAACCGGGTTGTCATGGCGCCCCTGACGCGTTCACGGGCATCAAAAGACCATGATGCACCAACAGAACTGAACGCTGAATATTATGGGCAGCGTGCCACGGCTGGCCTGATTGTCTCGGAAGGAACCCAGATATCACGGCAGGGGCAGGGATATGCCTGGACACCGGGGATTTATACGGATCTCCAGGAAGCCGGCTGGAAGCAGGTGGTGGAAGCTGTGCATGCAAAAGGCGGGAAAATGGCGGCACAGCTGTGGCATGTGGGCCGGGTATCGCATCATTCCCTCCAGGAAAACGGGGTGCCGCCTGTAGCGCCTTCGGCGATAGCCGCAGATAACACCAAGGCGTATATTGTCCAGCCGGACGGGACAGGGGCCTTTGCGCCGGTAGACAAGCCTCGCGCACTGAAAACGGAAGAAATCCCGGGGGTGATTGCGCAGTACCGCCAGGCGGCGGTGCGTGCCATGCGGGCCGGTTTTGATTTCGTGGAAGAACATGCGGCAAACGGGTATCTCCTGCAGCAGTTCATGTCGGCCAATTCAAACCAGCGGTCAGACCAGTATGGCGGGTCACTGGAAAACCGGGCGCGCCTGACTCTGGAAGTGCTGGATGCCCTTTGCGAAACCGTCGGCAATACACGGGTGGGTGTCCGTATTTCGCCGCATTTCAATATCAACGGGATTAATGACATAGAAGCCGAGCCAATGGCACTCTATCTGGCGAAGGAATTTGACCGCCGGCATATCGCGTATCTGCATATTGCCGAACCCAGCTGGGTGGGCGGTGAGCCGCTGGATATGGATTTCAAGCGCAGGATACGGGAAAGCTTTGGCGGCCCGATTATTCTCTGTGGCGGCTATACAGGCGAAACAGCAGAAAAAGCCGTGGAAGCAGGGATATGTGATCTGGTGGCTTTTGGCCGTCTGTATATTGCCAACCCGGATCTGCTGGAACGTATCCGCCGAGGGGGGCCTTACAATGAACCGGACCGCGCCACTTTCTATCAGGGTGGGCCAAAGGGGTACACGGATTATCCGGTTTTGCCTGCCGCCTGATCAGATTTCCACGCGGGCGCCCAGTTCAATGACCCGGTTTGCTGGAATCCGGTAAAAGTCTGCCGGATTCCGGGCGTTACGGTATATCCAGATAAAGAGCATTTCCCGCCACCGGGCCATGCCGGTGAGCGGATTGGATATGATCGTTTGCCGCGAGACGAAAAACGAGGTCGTCATCATGTCAAAGGTATAGCCGTATTCCTTGCAGAGCTCAAGGGTTTTCGGGATGTCTGCCTCATCATTGAAGCCGTAGTAAAAATCGAGCTGGTAGCAATTGTGCCCCAGTTCTTCCGCCTGGATTCTTTCTGATGGGGGTATCCACGGCGTTTCTTCTACATGGATGGTCAAAAAGAAAACCCGTTCGTGCAATACCTTGTTATGCGAAAGGTTGTGCAGGAGTGCCTGGGGGGTGCCGTCATGTTCCCCTCGCAGGAAAATGGCGGTACCGGCCACCCGGTGAGGCGGCATGAAAAAGAGCGATTTCAGGAAAGCGTCCAGCGGAATGGCGTGCATTCTCTGATTTTCACCGACCAGATGGCGTCCGCGGCGCCAGGTCATCATGACAGTGAAAAGCGCAAAGCCGATTGCCAGCGGAAACCAGCCGCCATGGCTGATCTTGAGTGAGTTCGATGTGAACAGGAGCGCGTCCGTGATGCCGAAAAAGACCGGGACAATGATGCTGACAGCAAGATTGAGTTTCCAGACATAGCGCATGACAAAGAAGAGGAAAATGGTCGTGATCAGCATCGCGCCGGTAACGGCCAGGCCGTATGCTGCCGTCAGGTTTTCCGAAGAGCCAAAGCCGATCACGGCTAAAATGACGGCGCACATCTGCATCCAGTTGATGGAGGGAATATAAATCTGCCCGAATTCACTGGGTGAGGTATGAATGATTTTCATCCGGGGCATGAGTCCCAGGCCGATGGCTTGCTTGGTGATGGAAAATGCCCCCGAAATGGTTGCTTGGGAAGCAATGATAACCGCCATGGTGGAGAAAATCACCAGCGGGTAAATGCTCCATGAGCCCAACTGCATGAAAAACGGGTTGGCCAGTGCGTCCGGGCGCGAAAGGAGCAATCCGCCCTGGCCCATGTAATTGAGCACGAGGGCAGGGAAGACGAAGCGGAACCAGGCGCGCCGGATGGGTTGCGGCCCGAAATGACCCATGTCGGCATACAGGGTTTCGGCCCCGGTAAATGCCAGGACGACCTCACTCAAGGCGATGAAAGCAATAAACGGGTTGTTGGTGACAAAGGAAAGGGCATACCAGGGGTTAAACGCCATCAGGATTTCAGGCGCTGCCACGATATTGACGATACCGAGGGCCCCCAGCAGCAAAAACCAGAAAATCATGATGGGGCCAAAGAGTTTGCCGATACCGGCAGTGCCTTTTGACTGGACGGAATACAGGCCGACAAGGATAACCAGTGCGATGGGCACGACGTAGGGTTTCAGGATGGGCGTGGCGACTTCAAGGCCCTCTACCGCAGACAGGACGGAAATGGCAGGTGTAATGACGCTGTCCCCATAGAAAAGGGATGCGCCAAACACGCCCAGCACCAGCAACGGGAAATACAGCCGGGAATTTTTTTTGAAAATGGTATGGGCCAGTGCCATCAGGGCCAGGGTACCGCCTTCCCCACGATTGTCTGCCTTGAGCATGATCAGCACGTATTTGACCGATACGATGATAATGAGCCCCCAGATGATCAGGGAGACAATGCCCAGGATATTTTCAGCCGTGAAGGCGACATTGCCCACATTGCCGAAGATGGCTCGCATCGTATATAGGGGACTGGTGCCGATATCGCCGTAAACAATACCGACAGCAGCAATCGTCAACGCGGTCAGGCTGCTTTTTTCAGGTCGCTGAGACAAGACTTCACCTGTGAGTCATTACGATAACGGCACCATAGAATAAACCTCAAAAAAATGCAAATTAGGGTGTGTTAACACGAAACAGCCTGCTGCAAAGCCGTTATGTCCCAAATGGCTGTGTTGCCTCGAAAAATCTGAATTTGACGTAGATTGACTACGCCTGCATCCAGATTTTCTGATGCGCCTTGCCCTTTGAAACAAAACGACTTTTCGCGAACGGCGGTTTAGTGTTAACACACCCTGGTTGACAAGAAGCGTTGAATCCGCTTTAATGACTAAAAAACTAGTTATATGATTATGTGTTTGCACAGGAATGAATGATGAGAACGGAATACTTCAATGCCTTCCCGGAAGAATGGAAACCGGCTGCGCGGGTTTTTTCCGCGCTGGGTGATACCACGCGCCAGCAGATCCTGCTGCTGTTTGAGCCGGGCGAAGAGCTTTCCATCAAGGACATTTCCTCCATGTTTTCACTGGGGCGGTCCACGGTGGTTCATCATCTCTCTGTGCTGGAGGAGGCGGGCATCCTGTCGGTTCGCCGGCAGGGGCGTGAAGCACTGTATTCCATCGTCTATGCGCTGCTGCTGGATTCTCTGGAAAGGCTTCGCCTTTTTATCGAGAGCGACATGAATATCCTTTCAGGCAATACAACCACCGAGTGAGTCTGTCATGACACGTTCTGCTTATGCTGAAATCCCAACAGACAGCAGGAAAACGCTTTTCAGTATGGGGTCCTGCTATGCCATGGGTACCTTCAATGATAATTTTTTCAAGCAGGCTGCTTTGCTGCTGGCTGCCACTGCCGGTATCGGTTATGTCCAGGGGGTGGCCACCATTCTTTTTGCGCTGCCCTTTGTCATCTGCTCTGCATGGGCCGGCTGGCTGGCCGACAGGAGACCGAAAAACACGCTGGTGATTCTCTCCAAGTGCGTTGAGCTGGGGGCAATGCTCTTGGGGGTACTGGCGCTTGTTTATACCAGCTGGTTTGGCATGGTGCTGGTGATCTTTCTCATGGGATTGCAGTCCACGTTTTTCAGTCCCGCACTAAACGGGGCGATCCCGGAAAATTTTTCCGCAGAAGAGGTGCCGCGTGTCAATGCGCTGATGAAGCTGGCAACCACTGTCACGATTCTTTTGGGCATTGCTCTGGGGGGTATTTTTCTGGATGTGCCTGCTATTTTTCCGGAAAAATGGATTCCCGAAGGAGATTTCGGGGCAGGACGCGTTGCCGTCGGTGTTGTTGGTGTGTTGATGGCCGTGGCGGGTATCCTCGCGGCTTTCGGGATCAGGAAAAGCCGTCCGACAGCGGTGTCAGATGAGCCTTTTCCCCTGCTGGGGCCGGCTGATTCGGTGCGCCATGCGGTGGAATACAAGCGGGAAGATCCGTCTCTCTTTTTGGCACTGGCAGGAGAAGCGTTTTTCTATGCCCTTTCCTCTTTTGTTCTGTTGTGTATCAACAACCTGGGCGTCAGGCAACTGGGGCTGGGGGTAATGGCGACCAGTATGCTGGCGGTATCACTGTCTATCGGCATTTGTATCGGCGCTATTGTGGCGGGAAGGCATCAAGCCACTATCTGGCGACGCTATCTCTTTCCTGCCGGTACGGGGATGGTGGCAGGTATCCTGTTTTCTTCGCTGGTGGTGTTTTTGCCGGCTTATCCCTTTCTCCTGACAGGTTTTCTGCTGGTGGTGTATCTTCTGACGGGCATCTGTGCCGGCATGTACCTGATCCCGCTGGTCAGCACTATCCAGATTCGTCCGGCAGACACGGAAAAAGGCAAAGTGCTGGGTGTTTCAAATTTTGCCTCTTTTTCCGGCATTATCCTTTCAGGTTTCTTTTTCGCACTCTTCGACTGGGTTCATGAACTGACCGGCGGTGCAAAACCCTCGACACAGCTTGTGTGGTGTGGCCTGGCGGGGTTGGTGTTCATGTTCTGGGCTTATCGCCGTCTGCGGGTACTCTTTCCTTTTGAGCGTTACAGCCCGCTGGGTACTTTTTTGCGTCTTGTGCTGGCCCTGCGTTACCGGATCACCACTACCGGGCTGGACACGCTTGATATCAGGGGGCCGGTGCTTTTTTTGCCCAATCACCCCGGACTGATTGACCCCTTTATTGTCTATTCACAGCTGGCCGGTTATTCACCGCGCCCGCTGGTCGATGAGCGCCAGATGGCCGGGCTGCACGGAAAAATGGTGGCAAGGCTTCTGGATGCGGTGCTGATTCCGGACATGATGAAAGATGGGGCAAAGGCGGTAAGCGAAACACAGCGGGGTATCCATGTGATCCTCGATAGCCTGAAGGCGGGTGACCATGTGCTGATGTATCCGTCCGGCCGGGTTTATCATTCATCCAGGGAAAATATTGGCGGTAATTCCGGGGCGTGGTCCCTGATCCAGCAGGCACCGGATATCCAGGTGGTGCTGGTGCGTACCAGTGGGGTATGGGGCAGTTCCTTCAGCTATGGGGCTACGGGCAAGGCACCCAATTTCATTCGCTCGCTCTTGCAGGGCATATTGACGGTATTGGGGAATGTTTTCCTCTTTGCACCAAGACGGCGCGTGCATGTTGATTTTATCGAGGCGAAAGGGCTTGCCGGCGTAACGGATCGCCGTGAACTCAACCGTTATCTGGAGGATTTTTATAACGAGACAGAGCGTCCTGCGGTACAGGTTCCCCGCTGGTTCTGGCAGGGAAGTAAACCGGTGGAACTGCCGGAATACGTGGTGCATAAAAACGTGGCGGATACACGGGATGTCAACCCGGATATTCGCGAAACGGTGTACCGGATTCTGCGCGAAACAGCAGGGCTGCCAGAGAATCATCCGGTTTATGACAGCATGAGCCTTTCCAATGATCTGGGGCTTGATAGCCTGATGCTGATGGAAGTGTCGATAGGGATTGAAGATGCTTTCCAGCATAGTGTTCCCAGCCTGGAGATGTTAAATACTGTGGCAGACTGTCTGCTGGCCGCCAGTGGACAGCTTGGCGCAGATGAACTGTTGCCTCCTGCGCCGGATGCCTGGTTTCTTCCGCCATCCGCTGTTCCACTGGAATTGCCGACGGATCTTTCCTGTATCGTTTCGGCTTTTTTCCGCCAACTGAAACACAATCCGAAGGATCCGCTTCTGGCGGAAAGGAGCGGTCTTAAAAGCCGCCAGCAGGTATTTCTCGGGGCACTGATTATTGCTGAACGTTTCAAGGCATTGCCCGGTGAGCGGCTGGGTATCATGGTGCCTTCGGTACCGGCGGCTGTCGTTGTCTGGTTAGCCGCGCTTCTGGCTGGCAAGACGCCGGTTTTTTTCAACTGGACCGTGGGCGAGGTCAATCTGAAGCACTGCATTGATCTGACAGCAGTCAGCCATATTGTCAGTGTATCGCCCCTGATGGACAGGCTTGAGCGGCAGGGCATGCCGATGGAGTCGCTTTCGGTCGAGTGGGTGGCGCTCGATAAAATGGCAGCGTCTTTTTCACTGGTTGACAAAGTCCGTGGCGTGATCAAATCCCGGATGATGAAGGATGTGAGACATTTTCCGGTGCCCCAGACAGCGGCAGTGCTTTTTACTTCCGGATCGGAATCCTTTCCCAAGGCGGTGCCGCTTACCCATGAAAATCTGCTGACAAATGCGGTGGATATCATCCGCGTGCTCAATCTGGCATCAGATGACACGGTGCTTGCGATGCTGCCGCCATTTCATTCCTTTGGACTGATGGTCGGGCTGGTGATACCGATGGCAACGGGTATCAAGGCGGTCTTTCATGCCAATCCGACAGAACCGGCGCTCTTGAATGGCCTGATCCGTGATTTTCGTGTCAGCCTTTTGGCGATGCCGCCCACTTTCATGCATGCGCTCTTGGAGCAGGCAAAAGATTCGGACAGGCTGGCAAGTGTGAAATACGCTTTTGTCGGGGCGGAAAAATGTCCTGAGCATGTCTATCAGGCATTTGCCGAGCAGTGCCCGTCTGCCTCGCTTTGCGAGGGCTATGGCATTACCGAATGTGCACCGGCCGTTTCTGTCAACCGTCCCGGTGATGTGCATCCCGGCACTATCGGGCCGCTGCTGCCGTCGGTAACGGGTGTGATTGTCAGAGAAGATGAGGGCGTGATTGGTGGACGGGCAGCTACCGGTGAAACCGGTATGCTTCTGGTGCGTGGCCCCAGCATATTCCATGGGTATATTGGCGACGCGCCATCTCCTTTTGTCGAATTTGAGGGAGAAAGCTGGTACAGGACAGGAGACCTGGTCAGCATGGATGCGGCAGGCCGCCTGACCTTCCAGGGCCGTTTGAAGCGCTTTGTCAAAGTGGGGGGCGAAATGATTTCACTGCCGCAGATAGAAAATGTCCTGCTCCAGGCATATGGCCATCATCCGGATGCGCCTGAAGAAGGGGTGGCGCTGGCAGTGGAAGCAACGCGGGAAGAGGAGGGAACACAAATCGTGCTCTTTACCCCGCTTGACCTGACACTGGTGGAGGTGAATGCCACGTTGAGAAGCGCCGGGCTTTCCCTGCTTTATGCGGTCAAACGGATTGAGAAAACAGATGCCATCCCCCTGTTAGGCAGCGGCAAGACAGACTACCGTGCCCTGAAAGCCCGGCTTTCAGTCTAGGGTATGTCAATCCGCCCAGAAAACCGAAAACGGACAGAAGCATATTGCCATAAGCAATGTAACAATATAACATTACAGTCAAATTGATTTCATCACCTGACAAAAAGGAAAACTGACATGAAAAAAAGGCTGCTGATGGCAGGGCTTGTCCTGGGAAGTATGGTATCTGTTTCTGCTTTTGCCCACGGCAAGCATGTGCATGGCGAGGCGGAAATGGAAGTTGCCCTGGAGGGCAATGAACTGGCAATTGGCATTTCCGGCCCGCTGGCCAATTTCCTTGGGTTTGAGCATGCCCCGAAAGACGAGCGGCAAAAAAAAGCGCTCATTGATATGACGGGTGACCTGCATGAAGGGGGAAGGCTTTTCGAACTGAATGCGGAAGCCGCCTGTTCTTTCACCTCCAGCCAGGTGGCGGTCAGAAAAGGGGACAAGCGGGTCAATCCGATCATGCTGCAAACGCTTGGCGGCACAGAAAAGGACGGGCATGCGGATATGGATGCCTCGTATGTTTTTTCCTGTAAAAAACCGGATGCGCTCAAATCCATCACAGTCAGACTTTTTGCCCGCTTCCCCGGACTGACAGAACTTGATGTCCAGATGGTGTTGCCGAAAAAGCAGATGTCGGCTGAACTGACTCCCAAGAAACCACAGCTTTCCTGGTAAGGCTTCTCATGCCTGAGCACGCCATTGCGCTGGAAAATATCGACTATACCTGGCCGGGCAGTACGGCTGCCACGCTCAGGATTGATTCGCTGTCCCTCGAAAAGGGGGGACAGCTTTTCATTGCCGGTCCCAGTGGCAGTGGCAAGAGTACCCTTTTAGCGCTCATAGGCGGCATCGTCACACCGCAACAGGGTGAGGTGCATGTGCTGGGTACGCCTTTGCATACGCTGTCAGGCACACAGCGCGACCGTTTCCGCGTGGACCATATCGGCTTTATTTTCCAGCAGTTCAACCTGATTCCTTATCTTTCCGTGCTGGAAAATGTGCTGCTGCCATGCCGCTTTTCCGCTGTGCGCAGCCGGGGGGCGCTGGATCAGGGGGCATCCCCGCAGGAAGCGGCAAAACATCTTTTGAGTGAGCTGGGGCTGGATGACGCCTTGTGGTCCCGTTCTGCCAGCCGGCTTTCAGTTGGACAACAGCAGCGGGTGGCTGCCGCGCGTGCCCTGATCGGCCGCCCGGCACTGATCGTGGCTGATGAGCCGACATCCGCACTGGATGCTGCCCATCAGGAAGACTTTATCAACCTGCTCATGCAGGAGTGCGCACGCTTTTCAACGGCACTCCTTTTCGTCAGCCATGATGAGAGGCTGGCCGGGCGTTTTTCCCGCCGTTTTTCGCTGCTGTCATCTGCGAGAGAGGCAGCATGAGCCATCTTGTCTATCTGCTCCGTCTGGCGGCAAAAAGTGCCTGGAACCGGCGTTTTACGCTTTTCCTGATCGTTTTTTCCATTTGTTTGTCCACCACCCTGCTGTTGGGCATTGAACGGATGCGGGTACAGGTCAAGGAAGGGTTCATGGATTCAGTATCCGGTGTTGACCTGATTGTGGGGGCCAGGGGCAGCAATGTGCAACTGGTTCTCTATACGGTTTTCCGGATGGGGGGAGCCACCAACAACATGGGTTACGACAGTGCACAGCGGCTGGCGGAAAACCCGATGGTTGCCTGGACGATTCCTGTTTCACTCGGTGATTCGCACCGTCATTTCCCCGTACTGGCAACCAACCAGAACTATTTTGAACACTTCCGCTATGGCAATGCGAAAGCCCTGCAGTTTGAAAGCGGCAAGCCGTTTACCGGGGTATTTGACGTGGTGATCGGCGCGGATGTGGCCCGTGCGCTGGGGTATAAAGTGGGTTCACAGATCGTCCTGAGTCACGGTTCCGGTGGTATCAGCATGACAGACCATACGGACAAGCCGTTTGTCGTAACGGGGATTTTAGAAAAGACAGGCACGCCGGTAGACAGGACATTGCATATCGGGCTGGACGGAATGGAGGCTATCCACCTCGGCTGGGAAGGGGGAACCCCGGTGAAGGGTCTCAACATCCTGCCGGAGCATGTGAAGAAATTTGACCTGACGCCAAAGAGCGTTACGGCAGTCATGGTTGGACTCAACAAACGCGCCCAGGTTTTTGCCCTGCAGCGGGAAATCATGAATGACAAGCAGGAGGCATTGATGGGTGTTTTACCCGGTGTGGCATTAGATGAGCTGTGGACAATGCTCAACGTGGGCGAAAAGGCGCTTCTTGCAGTTTCTTTCCTGGTTGCGCTTGCAGGCCTGGCAGGGCTGGCCTCATCGATTCTGGCAGGGCTGGGAGAGCGCCGCCGTGAACTGGCTGTCCTGCGCTCGGTCGGCGCGAAGCCGCATGAGATTGTTTTGCTGCTGCTGTCAGAAGGGGTCTTGCTGCTGCTTTCCGGTATGCTGGCAGGCGTGGTTTGTCTTAACCTGGCGTTGGCTGCTACTTCTTCCGTGATTGAGAAAAAATGGGGCTTATCCCTTTTTCCAGGGTTCCCCGGCGCAGGAGAATGGTGCCTGTTGGGCGGAATTTTCGTGGTCGGCCTGATGGCTGCCCTGATTCCTGCGATTCGCGCCTACCGCATGAGTCTTTCTGACGGGCTGACGGCAAGCGTATGAAAAAGAGTGAGTGAGATGAAGAAAATAATCGGGGTCATTGTTGTTTTTGTTGTTGTTGTCATTGCCTTTCATCAGGGGGCATCTTATTTTTCCAAGCGGGTGGAAGAAAAAAGAAACAGCCCGGTCATTATCACCGGCTCGTATTCCGGGGAAGAGTCCTCCAAACCTGAAAGCGGGCAGTATGAGACCATTGAATGGGAAGAACTCATGCCGGCAGGCTGGAACCCGGTCAAAAACACGGAAGGGCTGAAAATTGAAGAGCTGGAAGACAATGATCCCCGTGCGGTGGAAGCATTGAAAAAAACGATGGATGCCTGGAAAAATGCACCGGTCAATCCGGCATTAAATGGCAAATCAGTGCGCATTGCCGGCTTTGTCGTGCCGCTGGAATACCAGGGCAATGCCTTGAAAGAGTTTTTGTTGGTGCCTTACTATGGCGCGTGCATTCATACACCACCCCCGCCACCGAATCAGATCATCCATGTTGCCCTGGCAAAGCATGCGCGTAATATCCGTGCAATGGATGCGGTATGGATCACAGGAGACATGACGGTACAGCAGAAAGACACCGTACTGGGCGTATCCGGTTATACGATGAAGGGGTTAAGCATCGTGCCGTATGTGGAGGAGAAAAAGCCTGATGCCAAAGAGGAGGGTGGATCATGAGTCGACGCAAGGTGTCAGAAAACCATATCCGCAGACGGCTGGCAGATGCCCAGGCCCTGTGCGATGAAAATGGCGCCAGCTTTACCAGCCTGAGGCGGGAGGTGTTTGAGTTGCTCCTGCGCAGGGGAGCTCCGGCCAAGGCATATGATCTACAGGCAGACATGATCGCGACCGGCCATCGGGCAGCGCCTACGACCGTTTATCGTGCGCTGGAGTTTCTGACAGAGCAGGGGCTGGTTCACCGTATCAATGCCTTGAATGCCTTTGTTGCCTGTTCGGGAGATTTCAGGCATCACCATCACCATGCACCGCTGATGCTGGCCTGTTCGGGGTGTGAAAAATCCATTGAGATTTCCAGCCCGGATGTGGGGGAGACCATCCGTCGGGCACTGGAGCCAACCGGGTTTCACTTTCAGGGGAATGCCATGGAAATCAGGGGGGTATGCGAAAGCTGCCAGGAGGCGGCAAAGTGATATGCCGCAGGCAATGTGTCAGGCGTGCTTGACAGCCTGAATTGCTCTTTTTTATGATGCGTTCCTTCACCAGAGGAGTTTTGCCCATGAAAATAGCCCGCTAAATTGAGTTGACCAGCATATTGCTGCTGCGTGCTGCCCTGTGCCTGTTCACTTCGTGCGGGAACGTATTTTCACCTTCTTTTTTTCTCTTCCGTCAGGAATGAGTGCCGGCAAGGACCGTGAGATGGGATGTGCTCTCGGTCTTTTTTGTTTTTACGGAAAGTTTTACTCATGAAAACGGTATCGTATGGCCATATCTGGAAGATTGCCTGCCCGATTCTGATAAGTCTTGTTGCTGAGCATCTGATCATGATGACTGACACAGCTTTTCTGGGCCGTGTGGGTGAGGTTGAGTTGGGTGCGTCAGCACTCGCTGGCGTTTATTTTCTCGCACTTTTCATGATCGGCTTCGGCTTTTCCATGGGCGGGCAGATTCTGATCGGCAGGCGCAACGGGGAAAAGCGGTTTTCTGAGATCGGGCCGATTGTGATTCAGGGAGGCATGTTTCTTGTCTTTCTGGCCCTGGCAGCTTTTCTGCTGACCCGGCTGCTTTCACCGATTATCCTCAATGGGCTTTTCGCCTCCGAACAGGTGTATGAGGCGACGATCAGCTACCTGAACTGGCGCAGCTTCGGCTTTTTCTTTGCCTTTGTCTGCCTGATCTTTCGCGCCTATTTTGTAGGGATTGAGCAGACCCGTATCCTGACCATCAGTTCCTTTCTGATGGTGATTGTGAATATCATCCTCAATTACCTGCTGATTTTCGGTAAATGCGGTTTTCCGGAGATGGGGATTGGTGGCGCTGCCCTGGCGTCAAGCCTTTCCGAAGGGGTTGCTCTGGTTTTCTTTATCCTCTACACCCGAAAATTTGTGGATTTGAAGAAGTACGGCTTTTCAGGCGGCTTTTCATTCAGGCGAGACCTGATTATCCAGATACTGGGCGTGTCTGTCTGGATGATGATCCAGTATCTTGTCGGGGTGGCTATCTGGTTCATGTTCTTTGTCGCGGTAGAGCACCTGGGTGAAAGGGCAATCGCCATTTCAAACATCACCCGCAGCCTGCTGACGATGATTTTCATGCCGATATTTGCGCTGTCTTCTGCTGCTGTTACGGTGACCAGCAACCTGATGGGGGCCGGGGAGCAGGATCAGGTGATGGGCGCCTGCTGGAAAGTCATCAGGCTGTGTTTTCTGATTACCCTGCCGATGGCCGTTGCCATCTTTGTCTTTCCGGAAGGCTTTGCCCGGATTTATACGGATTATGACAGTCTGGTTGCCGACAGTGTGCTGGCCATCCGGGTGGCGATGACGTCGCTGGTGATATCGGTGCCGGGATTTATCCTTTTCCAGACGATTTCGGGAACGGGTAATACGCGCACCGCACTGCTTCTGGATCTGGGGCCGATGCTACTTACCTGCGGCTTCATTTACGGCGTGATTTATTATCTGCGGATGAATGTCGCTATCTGCTGGCTCAATGAGCATGTTTACTGGCTTTGTATTCTGGTGATCTCCCTGGTTTACATGAAAAAAGCCAACTGGCAGGGCAAGAAGATTTAGGGGCGGCCCTTATTAACTGGGCAGCTGTGGAAAAAGCGATGCGGTTACGTGTCGCTTTTTCTGTTTTTTGTGTTGTGACATGATGATTACCGGCTTATGCCCTACAATGAAAGCAGCGCCTGCTGTTACCCCAACACTGCCCAGGAAGGAGGGTGTTCCATGAAAAGCCATCGCAAGGAATTGTGGTTTGAAACAACGACCCGTCGCGCCTACCTCAATATCACCTCGCAGGTGGAGGCAGAGCTCAGGGCTTCCGGCATAAGGGAAGGGCTGGTCCTGGTCAATGCCATGCATATCACGGCGTCTGTCTTCATCAATGACGATGAATCCGGGCTGCACGGGGATTTTGAGCGGTGGCTGGAAAAACTTGCCCCGGAAAAGCCTTATGCGCAGTATGCCCATAATGGCTATGAAGACAATGCGGACGCCCATCTGAAAAGGCAGGTGATGGGCAGGGAAGTGGTGGTGGCGATTACGGAAGGCCGCCTCGATCTCGGCTCCTGGGAGCAGATTTTTTATGGCGAGTTTGATGGCAAGCGGCGAAAAAGGGTGCTCGTGAAAATTATCGGTGAATAGTGCTTGCCCGTGCCTGATCAGGCCGGGTCGGGCAATACAAGCGGGCGTCGGCAGATGCCGGCAGGAATCCCTTTTTCGTTAAGCAGCATCTTCAGTACAGGCAGCAGGCTGTCTGCGCGATAAATCGGCGCCAATGCAGCCATGATGGCGTCATTGTACTTTCCCGCCGCTTGGTAATCACCCGCATGCCAGGCATTGATCATGTCGCGGATTGCTTCCGGAATCAGGTTGCCGCCAATGGAAGAGATGGCATCGAACCCGGCTTCGAGTTTTACGATCATGTCTGCTTCCCCGCCCATGAAATACGAGAAGGGCTTGGTGATGGCTTGGCGAAGCTTCCTGATTTTACTGATATCACCCGCTTCTTTCAGGCTGATAACGAGCGGATCGTCCGCCAGTGAAACCGTGCTTTCAACAGACAGGTCAAACCCTGTCCGGGCAGGGTTGTTGTACAGCTGGACCGGCTTTTGGGCTGCCGCAATAATATGCCGTGCATAGAGAATGGCTTCGCGCTGTGAAAGGCGAAGATAGGGTGGAAAGCCCAGCATGATGGCGGCAATGCTTTTTGTGGCTGACAAAGCGCGGGCAAGGGACATAACGTCGGTCGTGCGAATACTTGCCACACCAAAAAGCAGTTGCAGATCGTCGGGCAGGCGGGCGGATTCCAGCGCCTGCAATAACAGCAGCTTTTCGTCGAGTGCCAGTGAGTGCTGTTCACCCGTGGAACCGCATACCAGTATGGAGCGGGCACCTTTTTCATAGAGTTTTTCCATGATTTTCAGGGTATGGCCCGTATTCAGTGATTCGTCAGGGTCAAAAGCAGTCGGCATGGCGACATTGAAATTCAGCAGCATGATCAGCCCCTGTCTTATCGGAAAACGCCGTGCTGTTGCAGGATATTGAGGCCAATCACCACGAGAACCATACCGCCCAGGATATTGGCCTTGCTGCCGATGGTGGAAAGGCCGGGCAGGCGGGTGATCAGCCTGCCCATATGAAGGGCGGCAGCAGAAAGGGCAAAACAGACGATGCCGATAATGACAGCCGGAAGCAGGATATCCATTTCCAGCAGCGCAAAGGAAAGACCAACGGCCAGCGCATCCAGGCTGGTGGCAATGCCTAAAAGGAGCAGGGTGCCTTTTTGCGTCGGATTATAAAAGGTGCTGGCGCTGCCGCCGCCTCTGTGGCTTAAGGCTTCGCGGATCATGCGGCCACCGACAAAGGCCAACAAGGCAAAAGCGATCCAGTGGTCATACTGTTCGATATACCGATGGGCTTTTATACCAAGCCACCACCCGACTACGGGCATGATGAACTGGAAGCCGCCGAACATACTGCCGATCTGCAGGGTCTGGGCAGGCGTGACCCGTTTCAGGCGCAGGCCTGATGTCAGCGCAACAGCAAACGCATCGATCGCAAGCGCGACCGCAATCACAAAAATAGCGAGAAAATTCAAAAAATATCCTGAGGGGGGGAGAGTTTTCTGTTTCGCATTTTACCTGTTTACCGGCTGAAGGTAAAAAGGATAAGAGTAAAATAGAATGGGTTTACAGAAGTTTTGCATCATTCATTTACAGGAGAAGCATATGCGTTTTAATGATCTGGCAGCCAAACGGTATTCTGTCCGCAAATTTACCACTCAGGAAGTGGAAAAGGAAAAGCTTGAGTACGTGCTGAAAGCCGGGCAGCTTGCGCCTACTGCGGGTAATTTACAGCCCTGGCGGGTTCTGGTTGTCGAAGACAGGCAGGCACGGGCCAAATTGAGGGAGTGCACGGCATACCATTTCAATGCACCGGTAGCGCTTCTGGTGTGCGCCAAAAAAGAAGAGGCCTGGAATCGTTCCTACGACGGCAAGAACAGCGGTGATATCGATTGCAGTATCGTCACGACCCAGATGATGCTGGCTGCTGCTGATATCGGTCTGGGAACCACCTGGGTGATGCATTTTGATCCGGTCAGGATGCGGGAAGCTTTTGCTATTCCCTCATCACTGGAACCCTTGTCGCTCTTGGTGATGGGGTATCCGGCTGAGGATGCGGCGCCCAATCCCAAGCACACGGAGCGCAAGTCACTGGAAGAAACGGTTTTTTACAACGTATTTGCCGGATAACCGCTGTCCGGTAACGGCTTGATACAGGCTACCTGACCGGCAAATTGTCAGGCCGCCTGTTTTTTTTGTTGTTTTTATTCTGTTTCTTTCTGTCGAGCAATTTTTCCTGTTTTGGTGTAACCTTTATTCTTTAACTGAACCGTTACTGAAATGCGGTATTCATGTCTGGACATGTATATCTTGACACACTACTATCCTGAAGAGAGCAGAGAATGAAATTGAAAACCAAAATGATTGTCTCAATGACAGTCGTGTTTTTATTGTTCACGATTGCATCGGGACTGGGGCTTTTTGGTGTTTACCAGAGCCAGGTCAAATTTGAGCGTTTCCTTGAGACGGATGTCGCGCTCCAGCAGGCTGAATCCGAGATGTATGCACAGGGATTGCAGCTGGGGCAGGCGCTGAGAAATATCATCCTGGCTCCTGAAAATAAAACCGCCTACAAAAACCATGAAATGGCGGCAACCGATTTCAATGCTGCCATGGCACGTGCCATCAGCCTTTCGGTATATGATCCGGACACACAGGCAGTGTTGAAAGAAATCGCGGAACTCCGGAAAAAGCAGGAGGACGTCCAGGCCAACATTATTGCCCTGGCGCAGCAGGACAGGGCACAGGCAATCGAAGCGGTTAACAAGGGGGAGACACCGCTCTGGCGCAGTATCAAGGCCAAGCTTTTAGATGTGACCAAGAAAAGAGACGAAGCGGTTGAGCGCACCAAGACAGCCACGCTGGAATTTACCAACCAGAGCCTGATTGTCAGTTCGGCACTGATTGTCTCGGCCATTATCTTCGGCATCCTGGTTTCGGCCTGGCTGATCCGTGCCATTACGCGCCCGCTCGAGTATGCGGTTTCCATTGCCAAGACAACCGCAGCGGGTGATCTTTCCTCGGATATCCAGGTGACATCAAGTGATGAAACAGGGCAACTGATGCAGGCATTGAAGGATATGACGGAAAATTTGCAGCGTACGGTGTCCGAGGTGCGTGCCGGCGCGCAACTGATTGCATCGGCATCAACACAGATTGCCGCTGGCAATGCCGATCTGGCTTCGCGCACCGAGGCCCAGGCCGGCTCTGTTCAGCAAACGGCATCGACCATGGAACAGATCACGTCCAATGTCCGGATGAATGCCGAAAATGCCCGTGAAGCCAATGATCTGGCTGTCGCGGCGTCGTCTGTGGCGATCAGGGGCGGGGTTTTGCGGTGGTTGCAACCGAAGTACGGGGCCTGGCGCAGCGTTCTGCCGGGGCTGCCCGTGAGATCAAGGACCTGATCAATAATTCGGTTGCCAAGGTTGACCAGGGCAGCCAGTTGGTTGAGCAGGCAGGCAATACCATGCGGGATGTGGTTGACAGCATCAAGCGGGTTAACGACATCATGAGTGAGATCACCGCCGCCAGCCAGCAGCAAAGCGCCGGAATCGAGGAGGTCAATAACGCAATCAGCCAGATTGACTATACGACCCAGCAGAATGCGGCGCTGGTGGAACAGGTAACGGCGGTTGCTGAAAACCTGCGGGACAGGGGGGCTGACCTGGCACAGCAGATCAGCATATTCCGGCTGCGGGAAGATATGGCCGTGCCGGCATCCCGACAGCCCGACAGCCGCCCAAATTACTCAAGGGGTGAAGAACACCATGGGCGAGTAACTCAAAAAGAAACTCTTGTATGTTCTCTTTGAAAGCATTATTGATGAAGGCTATGCCGGCATCGGCAATTTTTACGGTTATGGTGATCACCTCGATGAAGTAGCCGCCCATGTGCTGGCGGCAGCCCAGACTGAGGGGTTTATCGATCCGCGTATGGCAGAGGCTTATTTTGTGGAGCCTGATTATGAGATGCCGGATGACCTGGTTACCCTGAGCGAGCATGTGCAGTGGAGCCCGACACGGTACGTTTTTCCCATTGCCGACTATAAAAATGCACTGGTTCTGCCAACAGGAATCACGCATGCCACCTAGGAATCGGAAAGCGATCCGGATCTCATCCAGGAAGCTTTTCATACCTATGGTCACGAAAAAACAGCCAGGGCGAGTATGCGCTGGATATGGTTACCGGGCAGGAGCGCCTCAAAGAGACGTTTTTCTCCTGTATCCGCCTGCTTTCAGATGTAAACGGGCTTTTCTTCAGGCTGATGGATTTCCGGGAGGATGATGCCTTCGAGGTATGGGCATACTATGACGATGATATTGAAACTCTGATTGAACTGCTCTCGTTCAATCCGGCTGATACGATCAAGAATGGTTATGTGGAAGTAGCCGTCACGGCGTCAGACAAGGCGTTAAAGACCACGCTGATTCCTGATCCGCACAAGCATATCCGTTTTTTTACCCGGGATGAAAGTCTTTTCAAGGAAACGGTTTGCCAGGCGCAGCTTTGGGGATTTTCGGAGACGAACGATTTTTACCATATTGAGGCGGGATATTATCACTGGCATTATCGCCCTGTCACCTTGCATACCCGCAAGGGCTTCATCCAGTGACTTGAAGACACCGGTTTTGAGCGCGCGGGATGATATAAATCAAACAGGCCTCTGCCTCTTTCACCATTCCCGGCCCTGACCGCCAATCACAAAGAACCTTTTGCGCCTGCCATGATCTGAAAACATTAAGGTCAGGACTCATTAAATTGCCTGCTGCAAAGCCGTTGTGTCCCAAATGGCGGTGTTGCACCAAGAAATGGGAACTTGCCGTAGGTCTACTACGCCTGCGCCTCCATTTCTTGTTGCGCCTGGCCCTTTGAGTCAAAACGGCTTTTTGCCCACGGAAAATTAATGAGTCCTGACCCTAACGCTGTTTTCTGGTAACGACCATCAGGGAGGTGGGGTATGGGAATCATTTCATGGATTGTTTTTGGGATCATTGCCGGTGCGCTGGCCCGTTTTATCAGACCGGGAGCTGACAGCATGGGGATTATTGTGACCATGCTGCTGGGTATTGCCGGTGCGGTTGTTGGCGGCTGGATCAGTACTTTTTTCGGATTTGGCACGGTCGACGGCTTTAACCTCGGCAGCTTTGTGGTTGCTGTCATCGGTGCACTGGTTGTGCTCTTTGTCTGGGGCCTTCTCACCAATAAAAAACAGGCTACCTGAGCACCTGTTTTTGCGATGCGCAATCCGCCCGGGTATTCCGTCCGGGCGGGTTTTCTTTAGGTTAATTCATAGAAAGCAGTTATAGTTAAACGCTTTTCTCAATTTCCGGGATTTCATGTTTTTGCTTTTTCGTTGCAAAGTTTTCATCGCGCTGTTGGTGGCTGTTTCTTTGTTTCCTGCTCTGGCACAGGCACAGGCGTGCTCAGCGCGGGAGATGAATGCGCTCGTTTTTGAGAATTATCGTTTCAGGATGACGTTGCTGGAGGCGACAGGCAAAAATGATATCTACGAAAAAGCCGCGCGGCAAAAACTCAAACAGTTTGATGTGCTGTGGTACCAGCAGGACAGGGATATTCCTGAAATCTGCAAGACGGCAAAAGCACTGATCCGGATTGCTGATGATGTACTGGCAGGAGGGACAGGAGATGGCGAGGAATTGGCCCATCCATGGAACAATTGTACGCCTGATGAAATGTTCTCATTGATGCGGCAGTACAGGCGATTGTGTATCTCGAAAAATCCGGCCCGGGCATGCCGGATTGAAGAAGTCCGCCAGCTCGATAAGGGGTCCAACGCACTATATCAAGCGTTCAGGGAATCGGGCTATCCTGGCTTTCCTGCCTATGTTGACAGGCAATGTGAAATTCGTCGGAAGATCCTGTCACATTTTCCGTAAAACACGCGTGAAACGGCTGCTTGTTATGCAATCGCAATCTTTTCATATTCGGGATGATGCTTTTTGATTGCGTCATTGTTTGACGTGTTTGGAAAGATTAAATTGTAGATATACACCATGACAACCACGATGGAGATTATCTATGAATACGCATCTGACGACCCAGGAAGACATCACTATCTTCAAACATATCCTTGATCTTTGCATAAGGCCGGTTATCGGCAGTGCCAGGTTATCAGGCCCTTTTACTGATGCCGAAAAAGCATCGGTTCCCGCCGTGTTTCTGGATGAAAAGACGGTGAAAATTTTCATGCCGAGCGGGGGACGGATTTATTTTCTGATACAGAAAGGAAGCGCTTTTAACCTGTCTGACAAGACGATGCTCACCCGTTTTGTCAGCAGGCTGCAAAGCACCGTATACGGCAGCGATGCGCTTTCTGCTTACAGGGAAACGTCTGCGGTTCCCGTGCAGGCAGAGTGACGGCCAGCCTGGTCTGGTGTGAATGTTTGAAACGCGTTTTTATTGCACAACAGATCAGGAAGGAGGGGGTTATGCCGGTTTTTATTTATGACATGATCCAGCTCGAAGAAGTGATGCGGGTTTACAGGAATGATATCGGGCTTTTGCACAACCAGATACGGCGGCTGGAGCAGTTTCAGCTCAACAGGCAGGAAAAGGTTCTCATTCCTGACAACACCGTTGCCATACTGCTTCCCGAGTCGGATATCTGTATTTTCCGTTTCAAGATCGAATACAGCGCCATTGAATGGGTTACCCGTCAATTCAAGCAGTTGAAAAATTACGATTTTTCATTACTGGCGAAGACGAAGCCGACGTTTATCGACAGCAGCGAACATGAGGATGTGCCCCCGGAACTGAAACAATTCGTGATGAAGCACTTTACCTGGCAGGTGTCTTTATATTAACCGGCCCCGGACTTACGGGTGGCTGTCCAGCAAACGAGGGAGCCGGCAACAACAAAAGCGACACCAATCCAGAATCCGGTCCTGGGTACCGTTTTGAGCCATGCACACATGAAAAGCATGGAAAAAACCGGGGTAAAGTAGGAGATGGCCGCCAGCAGGATAATGTTTCCCTTCTGTATGCCGGTTTCCCAGCAGGCATAGGAAAGGGCAAAGATAACCCCGATATAGGCCAGTTCGGCCCAGGCGGTCCAGTCCGGAGAGTTGAGTTCGCTTCCTGTGATGAAGAAACGCACCCAGAGTGCGGTAGCGATAACAATAAAGAAAAAGGGAACGGCGTTTTGGCCTTCACCGTATTTGCGGCTCAGGTTGCAGTAAAAGCCCCAGAGGATGGCGGCAATGAAAGCCATCCCGTAGGGAAGAGGGGTTGCCATGATATTCTCGACAAACCCGGCCAGATCCACGTCACTGTTTGCCGTGATGCACAGCGTGATGCCGGCAAGTGAAAGCGCGATGCCCATCCAGACCCACCAGTGCACCCGCTCCTTGTTGATCCAGATTGAGATGATGACGATGGCACAGGGCCAGAGATAGTTGATCATTCCCACTTCCAGGGTCTGACTGCTGGAAGTGGCCAGGCCGATGGATTGGGACATCAGGATTTCATACAGGACAAAGGCAGCACCGCATCCCCAGACGTACAGCGGGTGCATGTTGCGGATGTTGGGAAAGCCCTGCCGCAGGCAAAGCACAATGGCGCCAGCCGTGAAGATGAGGGCCGTGCCGCCTGCCACGCCGAAAGCCTGGCTGACCGAACGGACAAGCGCGATAAGCGTGCTCCACATGAGAATGGCGGCAACACCGTGCAGATTGGCTTTGGTGGTATTCATGGCTGGTTTGTCCTCAGCCGCTTTTCATCAGTGGCTAAGACGTGCTGAACAGGATGAAACGAAGGGGGTATTTTACCCACTTGCCGGGAAAATTGTATGCTTTTGATTTTCGGTCATTGAGCAGGAAATGCACCTTCATGATGGCTGTCTCACCGCTTGAACAGGCCGACTGCCCAGCTGTGTGGTGTGTCATAAAGCCGGTTTTCCGATCGGGGGAAGCCTATGTGTATCCTCGCGACATTTCTGAAAGCGAGGCTTATTCTGCATGGGTTGATGTGGCGACAGCGACATACGTTGCCAAAAATGGGGAAATGGTTCTGGGGATGTATTACCTCAAGCCGAACCAGCCTGCTCAGGGGAGCCACGTCTGCAATTGCGGGTATATCGTTGGCGCAAACGTCAGGGGAAAAGGGGTTGCCTCTCTCATGTGTGCCCATTCCCAACAGGAAGCCCTGCGGCTGGGTTTTTCAGCCATGCCGTTCAATCTGGTTGTGTCAACCAATGAAAGTGCCATCCGGCTCTGGCAGAAAAACGGGTTTGAAATCGTCGGAAGACTGCCCGGCGCATTTCATCATCCTGTCGCCGGTTTTGTGGATGCCTTTGTCATGCTCAAGAAGTTGCTCTGAATATTGTTGCAGTAAATTCAATGCATTGCGGTATTTGTTTAATCTTTTTTATTGATTTGGTTTTTGCTGGATAAGAGACTCGCGACCCATTTCATATCCTCATGGCGATAGAAAAAAGGGGGGGCTATCCTGTTTAAAATGCTTTCTGGTATCATCCCGACAGACTGAGCAGGGCCGTTATTTCTGAACAGGTTGATAGCTAATGACTCACTGTCAATAGTGGTACAATAGCAGTACCGATTTAACATGTACTGTTTGAGAAAGTGTCATTGTCATGACGGCGTCCCACCTTAACATTGATGCGCACTGCGGCTGTTCGGAAGACGGCAAGGGTTGCCTGTGCGTGGCGCCTTGCGCCTGTCATGGCTATGGCCCCAAGTTGGAAGGCTTTCTTATCCCGTGCCTGCTGCTGTTTTTAAAGCGCAAGCCCGCCCACGGGTATGAACTGATGGAAGAGCTGTCCCGCATGCCATTTTTAAAGTCACTCCCGGACCCTGGTGTCATCTATCGCCAGTTGCGGCGGATGAAAACGGATGACCTGGTTCAGTCGCACCTCGAACCGGGCAAAAACGGGCCTGCCAGGACCGTTTATTCTCTTTCGCCGCAAGGGGTGGCTTACCTGCTGGCGTGTACGGCCAGCCTTGAAGGGATCAGGGCCATGATAGAAGGTTTTTTGGCATTTACACCGGCTTCACCGGATCAGGAAGATGCGCCATGAACAAGGACAGGTTTGATATTTCAGGCATGAGTTGTGCCGCTTGCGTGGCCAATGTCGAAAAAGCGGTGGAAAAGCTGCCGGGCATGCAGCATGCAGAGGTCAATCTGCTGACCAACAGCATGATGGTTCAATATGATGCGTCACAGGTTACCCCCCAGGCAATTGTCGATGCGGTGAAAAGGGCCGGCTATGCCGCTTCCCTGCGGGAGACTGCTGATAAAGGCGCATCTGCCCGGATGCCTGCCCATGATCCGATAAAGGCGGAACTGGCTGCGATGACGGTGCGCCTTTGGGTTTCGCTTGTCTTTCTTGTTCCCTTGATGGCGGTGAGCATGGGGGGCATGATCGGATTGCCGCTTCCCGGGTTTCTGGATGGCGTGGAAAATGCGGTCAGCTTTGCCCTGACCCAATTTTTGCTGTGCCTGCCGATTGTTGTGGTTAACCGGCGTTATTTTTTCGCGGGGTTCCGTTCTCTTTTGCATCGCACCCCGAATATGGACAGCCTGATCGCGCTGGGCTCTTCTGCCGCGCTGGTATACGGGGTGGTTGCCCTGTACCGGATTGGCTGGGCGCTGGGGCATGGCTACCCTGATGTGGCGGCACATTATACGCATGACCTGTACTTTGAAAGCGCCGCGATGATCCTGACGCTGATTACCCTGGGCAGGACGCTGGAAGCGATCAGCAAGGGAAAGACAGGGGCAGCCATTGAGTCCCTGTTGAACCTGGCGCCCAGGACGGCGCTCCTGATATATGACGGGGTGGAGCAGGAAATCCCGCTGGAAGCGGTAAAGGCGGGAGATATCCTTGCAGTGAAGCCCGGCGCAAAAATACCCGTGGACGGGACGGTTATCGATGGGGTTTCGGCGGTGGATGAGTCTGCCCTGACCGGTGAAAGCCTGCCTGTTGAAAAGGGGCCGGGTGATGCGGTGACCGGTGCAACCTTGAATACCAGCGGTTATTTCACCATGCGAGCAGACAGGGTCGGGGAAGATACCACGCTTTCCCGGATCATCGGCCTGGTTGAGGAAGCCAGTGCCTCAAAAGCACCGATTTCGCAACTGGCCGACCGGATCAGCGGCATATTTGTGCCGGTTGTCATTGCCATTGCCTTGCTGACGTTTCTTGCATGGTTTTTCATGGGACATGGCCTGGAGTTTTCACTGGCCCGTGCGATTTCGGTCCTGATTATTTCGTGCCCCTGTGCACTGGGGCTGGCAACACCGGTTGCCATCATGGTGGGAACAGGAAGGGGTGCGAAGGAGGGGATTCTCTATAAAAATGCCGAAACACTGGAAAACCTGTGCCGGATTGATACCGTCGTGCTGGACAAAACCGGGACAGTGACTGAAGGCCGTCCGCAACTGACTGACATCATTGCTTTCAACGGGGAAGAGGATGCGCTGCTGGCGCTGGCTGCCGGGCTGGAATCCCGTTCGGAACATCCCCTGGCGCTGGCGATTATGGAAGAAGCGAAAGCTCGCCGCCTGATCCCGGTTCCGGTGAGTGACTTTGCCGCATTGTCCGGTCTTGGCCTTTCAGGAAGCACCACTGACGGGCCATGTATTGCCGGTAACCAGCGGCTGATGCAGCAGCACGGTATTGATCTGGCATTGGCAGGTGATATTCCCGCGCGGCTTGCCCGGGAAGGGAAAACGCCGCTTTATTTTGCGCAGGATGGACAACTGGCGGGCATTATCGCCATGGCGGATTTGCCGCGTCAAACCAGCCGTGCGGCGGTGGCAGCGCTGAAAGCGCGGGGACTGCAGGTTGTCATGCTCACAGGAGATAATGCGGCAACCGGGGAAGCGGTACGGCAGACGGTCGGCATTGATCGTGTGATTGCTGAAGTCATGCCGCAGGAAAAGGATGAAGCGATCCGCCACCTGATGGATGCGGGTAAAAAAGTCGTGATGGTCGGTGACGGCATTAATGATGCCCCGGCCCTGGCAAGGGCAGATGTGGGCATGGCCATCGGGGCCGGGACGGATGTGGCGGTGGAGTCTGCCGATGTGGTGCTCATGAAAAGCGATCTTGCCGATACGGTCACCGCTTACGATCTTTCCCGTGCCACGCTACACACCATCAGGATGAATCTTTTCTGGGCATTTTTCTACAATATCATCGGCATACCGGTTGCCGCGGGACTGCTGTATCCGGCTTTCGGTTTGACATTAAACCCGATGATTGCAGCGGCGGCCATGAGCCTGTCCAGCGTTTTTGTCGTCGTCAATGCGTTAAGGCTTAACCTGTTTCAAAAAAGCGCTTTGCCTGATATGCCCGTATCAGAAAAAGGCGCTGTAACTCGCTCACCGCAACCCGAAAAAATGGTTGCACTGATTTCAGAAAGAAAGGAAATGCGCATGTCTTCCACCAAAACACTCAGTATCGAAGGAATGAACTGTGGCCACTGCAAGGCTTCAGTTGAAAAAGCATTGAATGCGCTGCCAGGTGTCAGGGCAGAAGTTGATCTGGAAAAGAAAGAGGCCCGCGTTGTATCCGATGGGCAGGTTTCCGGTGAAGAGATGGCAAAGGCGGTTACCGATGCCGGTTTTGAAGTAAAGGGCGTTGCCTGAACAGAGGCTCATCCTTTGCCATAAGCCCTGTCTACATCGGCTTTGGTCATTTTGAAGGTGCCCGGCAGGTTTTCACGCAGGATGGGGGCACCATCAGCATATTTGCCTGCTGCCTGTCCGGCGAAAGACCATGACAACAATCAGGCTGCCTACAACAATACCGCCAAGCACATCAATCGGGTGATGCTGGCCCAGCCATAGCCGGGAATAGCCAACGAGGGTAATGAGAAGCGACATGGCGATGAAAAGCCATCTTTTGCTGAAGTAGAAAGCCAGCGGAAGGGCCGCCGTCACGATCTGTACTGTATGTCCCGAGGGAAATGACACAAAATCATCCACAAAGCTGAAAGGGGCCGAGGGCAGATTGATACCGGGCCGGGGCATGCCAAAGGCTACCTTCATGGCCGCGGCAATCAGCAGTACGCATACCAGGCTGAAAACAAACCGGGCGATAAAAGCGATTTCCTGCCGGTTGTTTGTTCTGAGCGCATGGGCCAGGATCACGGCATAGGCGGCATACAGCATCCATGCCGATCCCCATGAAGTGACTAGCATCAGGCGCGTAAGGAGAGGATGGAGCTGGCGCATTTCCTGGTGCCACAAACGGATATTTTCACCCCAGAAACCACTGTAAAAGCCGACTGCCAGCATCAGCAATGCCAGCGGCAGCAGCATGAAAAAGAGAGTGGAAAAGGTAAAGCCGGGGTTTTCCAGGCGTTTTTGCCAGAGCATGCTTTCCTTCAGGAGGGCTGCTGTGCTTTGTGAATGGTGCGGGGTACTCATGGGTACATTGTATGCATCCTGTTTTTTTATATCAACTGATGATCCTGCGCCGGGCAGTACTCACCCTGAATACCTGCAATGCCAGCCGGATGATTGACTGGAACAGGTTGCTGAAACCGCAACAAAAAAGGCCTGACAGCGCGAAAAGCGGCTGTCCGGCCTGAAATGTCGTGAACGGGTTATTCGTCTTCTACAGCATACGCAAAGAAGCGGTCATTGCCAACGGTGATGTATTCTCCCCAGTCCTCCATATTCTGGACAGGCGCAACGCCGGTAGCCTTGCTGAAGGTTTCCTGGTAGGTGATATTCTGGCCCTCCCGCTTGAGGACGGTGATGGTATTGGTATTAAGACTGCTGCAGCTGCCCGGGGCGCTATCTGTCGCTTCACCGGAATATTTCATGCCTTCCCTGAATTGTTTTCCCATCCGATTTGCTCCTTCTCTTCGAAAACCGTTGTTTTTCCCATGTGGCTGTCATTTTTTACAATAACCAGCCGACTTTTTCCGCCTGTTTCAGTACCGGTATTTTAGCAGCTAGTTGAGTTTGGCAATGGGAGCGATGGTTGCTGCCGTGAGCCTCTCCAGGTCTTCGGCTGCCAGTTCGATGCTTAATCCGCGTTTTCCTCCCGAAACAAAAATGGTCGGGAAGCGCGCTGCATCCGCATCAATAACAGTCGGCAGGGGTCTCTTTTGTCCCAGCGGGCTGATACCGCCGAGCAGATAGCCGGTCACACGCTGTGCCATCTGGGGGTCAGCCATTTCTGCTTTTTTGGCGGAAAAGGCTTTTGCCACTTTTTTGAGGTCCAACTGGGCGGGAACCGGTGTGATGGCCACGGCCAGGTTTTTCGGATTGCCATTCAAGGAAACCAGCAGGGTCTTGAAAAACTGCTCTCCCTGCATACCCAGTTTTTTGACGGCTTCCTCACCGAAATGGCGCTCGTCACTGTCATGGTCATATTCATGCAGCGTGAAGGAGACCTTGTTTTTTTCGAGTAAAAGAACAGCGGGTGTCATGGCAGATGCTTCAAACAGAAAGGAAAAGGCAATGCTAGCATATATCCCCAAAGGAAATCAGCATTGCCATTTTCCTTCGGCCTTGCGTTTTTCAGCCATTGTCAGACTGTTTTGCAGCCGGCGGATGCAGGTATCACGTGATTTCCTCTTTTACCTCCTTTAAGGCAGTCTGCGTCTTTTTGCCGTATGCCTGGATGAAGTCATATTCCGGCTCGATGAAGGGAAGGGTACAGACGGCCAGCAGCGAGCGGTCGGCGCTTCCCTCCAGGCTCAGCACAGCCCGCGGGTTGTTTGACAGGGCATGTGCCAGTGAAACCATGTAGTCAGTTGTTGCGCCAGCGTCGGTACCGGGTGCGATGTAAATGGCAGCATACTGTATCCATTCCTTATCACCCTTCACCCCTTTGCCCATGATCATGTTCCAGTTTGCCGCGTTATTTTCATGCAGTTTTTTGACAATGGACACCACGCTGTAGCGATAATAGGCCATGCGCACTTCTTCATGCGTAACCGGGGTGGAAAAATCGGGAAGCGGCGCGTCATAAGGGTTTGGAGATGCCTGCAGATTTCCGGCAGCGGTAGTCAGAACACATGACATTGCCGCAATACTGAAGATCAGATGAAGCATTTTTTTTTCATGGTAAGTCCCCATTGGAAAAAATCATTCTTATGCGCATCACGTTTACCTATTGCCTATATACGTAGAATGCCGGGACTAAACATCTAAGATGAAAAAGACGCCTGATGAGGCCGTGGCGAATTTTTTTGAGCAGGTTTGTCAGGTGGTCGAGCAGGTGCCTTATGGCTGTGTTATCACTTATGGACAGATTGCCATGTGGGTTGGCCATCCCCGCCACGCCAGGCAGGTGGGGTATGCGCTTCACGCCACACCCAAAAACCGCAAGCTGCCCTGGCACCGTGTCGTCAATCGCCTGGGTGAGCTTTCTCCCAGACACGATTTCACGGCAAGACAGCGGGAACTCCTGAAAAAAGAAGGGGTGACATTCAACCGTAACGGGCGGATCAATATGAAAGAGCACCTCATCATGACATTATGAGGGGACACCGCTTCACGGGTTTGCCGATATCGGTATCCAGGGGATTCTCATTATCGCCAGCACCCTGATATCGTTTTTTCTTTTCTGACTGAAAAAATCAGGACAAGGTCCGGGGCGGCCGGTCCATCCCCCGGATGATCCGATGTCCTGCGACCCACACAAGGAGTGCAACAACGCCGGCTGCACAAAGCGCCATGCTGAAGCTGCCGGTATATTCCCTCACGGTGCCCAGGATCATGGTCAGCAGGACATTGGTGACATTGCCGACGAGATTCATGAAGCCGGATGCGGTTGCCATATAGGCCGGAGAAACACTCTGGCCGGTGAGGCTGAAAATAGAGCCGTAATTGGCGCCACCAAGCCATGCAAGCACGACGCCCACAGCCAGCCCGATCCAGGGATTGCCGGTGAGTCCCAATACGATATACAGAATGGCAATCAGAAGCACAGCCGTATTGGTAATGAAGCTTCGCGAGCGCCAGCGCAAAAGGCCACCGGCAAAGGCACGTGCCATGGTGCCGATCAGAAGGACAACGGCTGTTCCCAGGCTCCATGCTGCCACATCGCCTTTTCCATCCATATCCGCCAGGATGGAGGGCAGCCATTGTCCGAGATTATTGAGCGTACCGTACGAAAATCCATGGAAAACACCGATGGTCCAGATTGGCATAGAAGTCGAAACGGATTTGACCACCTGCCAGAGATCACTGGCCGTGGAATTGGAGACGCTGTGGGCATGGCGCACTTTGGCGGGAAGCTTTGTGGATGCGGCAAGCAGAAAAAGCATGATAAGGGCAGGTATCCAGTACGAATAACGCCAGGCATCTTCTCCCAGGTAGGGCAGGGTGACATAGGGCAGCATGATCCCCAGGCTGAAGGCCGCTCCCTGTATGCCCTGCGCCTGTGCCATTTTTTCCGGCGGCGCCATCATGCCGATGATCTTGACGCCAGCCAGAAACATCAGCCCGGAACTCAGTCCCGCACAAAAACGAAGGCTGGTTGCCAGGCCGAGATTTTCGGGCGAAATAAAGGGCAGGAGATTGGCAAGAAGCGCAATAAAAACAGCAATCAGAAATCCCCGGTAAATACCGAGTTTGTCCAGTATGAGTCCCGCCGGAAGCTGGACAAGTGCGTGTGCCCAGAGCAGACCGCTGAGAAAAAGTGACAGCCCGGCATATCCCACCCCGAACAGGGCCATGAACTGGTGCGCCAGTGGCGCCAGGCTCATGAACATGTAACCGGAGGCGACGCTGATGATAAAGGGAAACCAGATGTAAGAAAGCATGGGGTAGAAAGCGGATGTTGTCGTCTATTCCGTGATTTTACGTCATATGAAAGCCACCGGTATACAAGAAGCGCGATGATGCCCGTGGCGCATAATGCCATGCTGAAGCTGCCGGTATATTCCCGTACCACACCCAGAAACAGGGTCAAAAGCGCATTGGTGAGATTGGCAATAAGCGCTACGACACCGGAAGCTGTTGCCATGAAAGCAGGAGAAACACTGTTGCCAGCCAGGCTGAAAACAGAACCGTAGTTTGCACCGCCAAGCCAGGCTAAAACGATACTGACGGCGAGTCCTGCCCAGGGGTTGCCTGTCTCACCCCGTTTTTTACTGCCCTTGTGACGCTGATCGCTTTGCCTGCGGCTTTTGCATCGGGCAATCATGCCGGGAACGATTATCTGTACAACAGTCTTGCGGAAAAGGTACCGCCTCAGATAACACAGGAAGCCGCAAGGCAGATAGCATTGGACAAGTCAGGTGGTGGTAACATCGTGACATGCCAACTGGGCCGATGACAGGGATGCCGGTTCAGGAGCCAGCAGGCCCCAACACGGATCTTTCTTTTTCGCAAAACCTGATGACCTGATTCGCCTTACTCTTTTACCTGTCAATCCGGTATTTTTTAGAGGAAACGATATGCTGAAAAGAGATATTGACCTGAAAGTGGGTGAGGTGGTGTCATTTTCGCCACAGGCAACTGTCCATCTTTGGGATGAAAAAACGAGACAGATCAGTGTGTGTTTTTTCGTGGAGGATGAACTGCACATTCTGCCTTCTTATCCGAATGACATGTATGAATCTCTCGAGGCACCCAGCACCTTTATTCCAAAGGCAGGAGATCACGTTGTCTTGAACAGCGGAAGCCCTGTTTTACAGGTGGAACATATTGATGACACACACCAGCTTGCGCGGGTGGGCTGGACGCGGGAAAATGGGAAACAGGAAACCGCCCTGTTTTCATTTCCCGAATTGCAGGGACGGTATTACAAAGGTTGATGATGCCTGTGCTATGACATCTCGGTCAGGAGATCACTATCCCTGATGGCAGGCGGGCCGAATTTGAAGCGAAAGCCGGTCATCCGCTCAAGCCAGGCGACAGGATTGACTGAGGGGCCATAAAAAGCGGCGACAGATTCAAGGAGATGGCCCATGTCCGCGAGCAGGATGAATTGCAGGTGGCTGACCTTGAAGACAATATCGATGGTTTTGAGTACCTTGATGACAAAATCGGCAGAGCAGGTATCCAGACCGTCGATAAAGACCAGGAGAGGATGTTCAGCCGTATATTTTTCCAGGATGGTCCGGATGATGCGGATATTGCGCTGTGTCTGGAGGTGGGTTTGCAGCAGGCTTTCCACATCGGCCCCTGAAATGGCTGTCGCTAACGCGTCATCACTTTTTCTCCTGAGATAATTTTCCAGCATCTCCTGTTCTTCGGTTGCCAGGCGCATGAGCCATTCCGCCGCCTGAAAAAAACGCTTCCGTTCTTCATCCGGAAGACCCTGGGCGAGATCGGCAAGGAAGCGCATCATATCGATCCTTTTTCCTCCGGATTCACTGAGATCAATACTGATGGTCTGGTAGGGCGCGCCATGCTGTCTGAGAAAATGGATAAACCGGGGAGCAAAGGCCGTTTTTTCCTCGCGGTTTTTTCCATCCAGCACAAGGGGAGATATTTTTACCTCATCGGCCAGCAGGGCCGCCAGCTTGGCGGCAGCCATTTTCTGTGTTTCTTCATGCGGCGCAAAATCCATTGCCCCCTCCCGAAAATGGTGTTGACAGGCTGGCATTTATTATAGGGAACAGTAACACATAAGGTTGTTTCAGAGAAATAATTTGCCGGTGCCTGAAAAGCGGGGAAGGGGAATACGGACTGCTTTTATTCCCTGGCGATGAGGTACTTTATAAAATCATTGATAAAAAAGGTGACGACAAAGGTATAGGCCATGATCAGCAGCGCATGGTTCAGGGAAATGGCCGTAAACCCGAGCAGCCCGGCAATCGAGATGACCAGGCCAAAGGAAAGCGTGATCAGGAAGACCAGGAAAAGTGGCCAGCTGGGGCGGGAACGCCAGAAAAATCCTCTTTCGCGGACGCTGAAAACGAAAAAAACCGTGAAAAAGAGCATCAGCAGAAAAGAGAAGGTATTGAGTGTGCCGTCAGAAGCGTCCAGATTGAAATAATCCCACCCGAAATAAAGCAGGCCACCCGCTTCGCCGATGAGGATAAGACCCATAAAGACACCCGTGAAAGCCTGTTTTCTGATATGCCAATGGTCAGGGTGAGGCGGCGCATTTTCATGGTCTGTTGCCAGTGCCGTTTTGACGTAATCCGAGAGAAACATGAGAATGAGGGTTGCCGCTGCGGTAATGATGTAGTCGCCAAGAATAAGGAAGCTCAGGATAATGAATCCGGTCTTGAAGGTGATCCCCCCCATTTTGGACAGGATCCACGCATTGAGGCACTCGAATACATTGCGCCCGCCATTGACTGCACTGACAATTCCTCCCAGCCCGTCTCTTGTCAGGACAATGCTGGCGGCGCTTTTGGCAAAGTTGGTGGCGCTTTTTATCGCGATGCCGACATCTGCCTGCCTGAGTGCAGGAGCATCCGTTACGGCATCTCCTGTAAACCCGATAATGTGTCTTCTTTCCTGGAGGGCCTTGATCATCCAGATCTTGTCCTCGGGGTAGACATTGGCGACCCCATCACACGTTTCAAGCAGTTCCACCCAATTGTCGCTTTTGACCAGCGCTGTCACATCGATGATGTTACTGCCCAGCCCGATGGCCCGTGCCACCCGCTGCGCAATCGGCAGCGCTTCACCGGTGATCAGCTTGAGCCTGATTCCCAGTGCGACAAGTTTTGATATCTGCTCTGCCGTATCCGTGCGGGTGACGTCCTCCAGCCCGGCCAGGCCCACCAGCTCCATTTTTCCGGTGAAATCCGATTTGGCAACGGCAATGGTCCTGAATCCGTCCCGGGCAAAATTCGCGACGATCCTTCTCCACCTTTCGAGTTCTTCCGGGCCCATGCCGCAATCCCTGGCGACGGCTTCAAATGAGCCTTTGGAGAGGCGATACTGCACGTCATCGGTAACGATGGTGGCTTTTGCCTTGCGGGTCTGGGGGTTGAAGGGAAGGAAAGTCGTCGGCGTAATGGATAGCGGCATCAGGTCCATTTCGCTCGCTCTTTTGAAAAAGGCATCGTCAATCGGGTTTTCATTGACTTCGTCTGATGTCATGGCGCCATACTGGATGACGTCATAATCCGTGAATGCGCCTGCCGGTATGATCCTGACAATGTTCGGGTGGTTGACGGTAAGGGTGCCGGTCTTGTTCAGCAGCAGGATATCCATGCAGGCGGCATCATTCGGGGCATCGAGCCGGGTAACAAGGGCGCAGCTGCCGGCAAGGCGGCGGGAAGTAATGGCCATGCTGAGCGAAAAAACCGCTGACAGGGCAAGCGGGACGGAGCCCAAAAGGAGCACCAGCATCAGGGGGAGTATCTCAAACAGACTGATCCCCCGTATCCAGGAAACGATGACGGCGATCGTCAAGATGAAAAACGACGTAAACATGGGCCATTTTTCGAGTTTCACTGCGATTTCATCCAGCAGGGAGACTTTTTTCGCCGAGATAAGCTCTTCGATAGTCTTGTGGTAAAGCATTCTTTTCCCGGTGCTCCCCACTACGGCAGACACCCAGCCACGGGTGATGACAGAACCTGAGTAAATATTCTCCTTGGGGTGCTTGATGACCTCGCGTACATCCCCGGTCAATATGGATTCATTGACGCGCGCCAGTCCTTCAATAACCAGGACATCCGCAGGAACGACTGATCCGGTTTTCAGGCGGATAACATCTCCCGAAACCAGGTCCCGGTACGGCTTTTTGACCCATTTGCTGTCGCGCAGGACAGAAACCAGATCCTGCAGTTGGCCATGAAGCGTCTTTACGGTTCTTCTGATGCTGTAATCCCGCAGGAAGTCAACGAGCGCGCAAAAGATCAGCAGGCCAAAAATGATGAGGGTATCGGCCATGCGCTCCTGAAAGACGGAAATGATGATGACAGTGCCCAGCACCCAGGGAATCGGGCCCCAGAATTTTTCAAGCAGGAGCTCAAAGACGTTTTTCTTTTCTTCAACGACTTCGTTTGGCCCGAATTCCTTCAGCATTTTTTCTGCTTCTGCCTGCGTGAGGCCAGTCGCGTAATCGGTTAGTTTCAGCTCGGTACTCATGCCGGAATCTTTCTGTTGGCAACCTTGTTGTCTTTCGGGTTGCTCTGATGGATGTGCTGACAAATGCATGTCAACAGTTTCGCCGCGTTTTATTCAAGTCTGTGTGTTCTTTTTAACGTATCAAGCAGTTGTTGATACAGGGCATATCCCTGGTCAATATACTCCCCCGGTGTGATCTTCATGGCTTCCATTGCCTGTTCAACAGGAATGAATTGCATGGCAGCGACACCCACCTCATCGCTTTTGCAGGTTTCTTTATACTCACCGTCACAAAGCCGGTCAAATTCCAGCTTTTGGGCATAGACTTCCTCGGGCGTATGTTTTTTCCAGGGCTTTTGCGGGCCGGTGCCATCGCCTCCGGCCAGCATGTCGTCTGCCATGGCAATGAGCCCATCAGCAAGCGTGCACAGGGTTTCCTGCTTGGATTCATCGCTGCCGTTTCCTGCCATCACGTCGGCACGGTAATCCGGCCAGTTTTTCCCGTTCAGCCGGGGTATTGTCTTTTCGACAAAATCATCATATTTTTTTTCCTGGCTTTTCAGGATATCCAGGCGAAAACGAAGCTGTACGGTCTCTTTCTCTTCAAGCGCTTTTTCCGTGCAGGCGGCATGAGAAAGCAGGGGAAAGGAAAGCGAAATGAAAAGGGCGGGGAGGATTTTTTTCATGCGGTATTTTTAAATTTATTATTTAAAATAATGCATTACGCGTTTTTTTGAATGCTTTACTTCAAGGTTTGCCGGGCAGATTATCTGGCTTCCAGTGCGGCAACCGCTTTTCTGAGCGAGAGTTTCAGGGCAATCATCAGTGCCTGGGCAATGAGGACAAAAAGGAAACCGGCATAGCCGACATTGCCCAGTCCATACTTATTGTATACCTGCCCGCCGATCAGTGCACCTGCGCCAATGCCCACATTGTAGATACCGGAATAAATGGAGGTGGCCACATCGGTGGCGTCATGGGCGAGCTTCAAGACCTTTGATTGCAGAACCAGGCCAACACCTGTCATGGCTGCGCCCCAGACAAAACAGATAGCATAGGCGGAAAGCAGGTCGACCATCCCGACTTTCAGCGTTAAAAGCGAAAGGGCGACCAGCGTCATGGGAAGGTAAAACATGATGACGGGATATCGTCCGATGGTGTTGCTCAGCACAATACTGCCGATAACCCCCGCACCTCCCATGACCAAAAGGATGACAACGACAAGCTGCGGGGAGAAATGGCCAATGTCTCGCAGATAAGGGGTCAGGTAGGTGTAGGCAATGAAGTGGCCGCACACGACAAGCATAGTCAGCAGGTAGGCCATGAGCAAAGGCGGGCGTTTCAGCAGGGTGGGCAGGCTTTTTAAGGAGCCGGCATTGCTGCTGGGCAGCAAGGGCAGGATCAGGTACATCACCACAAGAACAACCGTGGCGACGATACTGACAGCGGCAAATGCCCAGCGCCATCCCATGCTGTGCCCGATGGCAGTGCCAAGCGGCACGCCCAGCACGGCGGCGAGCGAAGCGCCTGCCACAACCAGCCCAAGTGCCTGCGCTTCTTTCCCTTTTGGCGCTACCCGATAGGCCAGGGGGGTCACAATGGACCAGAAAATCGAATGGGCCAGGGCAATGCAGATCCGGGCAGCCAAAAGCACATTGAAGCTGGAGGCGATGGCTGCCAGGACATTACCGGCAATAAAGACCACCAGAAGGGACAGCAGCAGCTTTTTTCTTTCCAGGTTGGCACTGATGATCGTCAGGGGAAGTGACATCAGGGCCACGGTCCACGCGTAAAACGTCATGATCATGCCCATTTCGGGCAGGGTTCTTTCCAGTCCCGCCGCCATATCCGGCAAAAGTCCTACCGGCATGAATTCGGTGCTGACAAAAATAAAGGTGGAAAGTGAGAGGCTGAAAGCCGGCAACCAGGCTTTCAGGTGGCTTTTGAGCGTGTAGGGATTGTCCTGGCGTGAAACCGGCGGGGTGTTTTTTTCGTTTTGATCGGGTGGGGATGTGCTCATATCAGAAAGACGCCGCTTAGCGTAGCGCAGTCATAAATGTTCCTTGCCGGCATTCTACTCTTTTTCATGTATTTTCATTGCATAACTGTTTTGTGTCTTTGAGAAATCCCAATCAGGAAATGGTCAAACTGTCCAGATCAGGATATGCTTTTGTCACTTGATTTATGGCAGTGCCATAAACGGAAATACGGATCGCTATTGAGGAAAAAAGATCATGAACGCCGTCAAAATGATTGATGGCCGGGCAACCGCGCTGATGACCATCATCTGCGTTATCTGGGGCATGCAGCAGGTCGCCATGAAAGCGGTGGCAGATGTCATGTCGCCGATCATGCAGATATCGCTTCGCTCAGGGATTGCCATGCTGTTGATCTGGGGGCTGATGATGGCAAGAGGGGAGCGCATCCGGCTGAGCGACGGCACCTGGAAACCGGGGCTTGTTGCGGGTTTCCTGTTTGCGCTGGAGTTTTTGCTGGCCGGCGAGGGGCTAAGGCACACCACGGCTTCTCACATGGGGGTTTTTCTGTATACGGCCCCGATTTTTGCGGCCCTGGGCTTGCAGTGGCGCTTGAAGGAAGAAAGGCTGCAGCGTTTGCAGTGGTTTGGCATTGCGCTGGCTTTCATCGGGGTTGCCATTACATTTGCCGGGCGTTCGGGAAGCGAAGCGGGTCCGGCACTGATGGATATGATCTGGGGAGATTTCCTGGGCCTTCTGGGGGGGATGGCATGGGGCGCAACCACCGTGGTCATCCGCACGACCAGTCTGTCAAAGGCTTCAACAAGTCAGACCATCCTTTACCAGCTTGCCGGTGCTTTTGTGCTGCTGTCCGCCGCAACCCTTTGCCTGGGGCAGCAGGCGTTCATTTCAACGCCTTTATTATGGAGCAGTCTTTTTTACCAGATTGTGATTGTTTCCTTTATCAGCTACCTGGTCTGGTTCTGGCTGCTGCATGTTTACCTGGCTTCCCGGCTGGGAGTCCTGTCATTCATGACCCCGCTTTTTTCCATTATTTTCGGCGTATGGCTTTTAGATGAACCGCTGGAAGCGAGTTTTATGGTCGGTGCATTTCTGGTCCTGACAGGGATTGCCCTGGTCAGCGGGTATGAATGGATCATGCACAAATTGATCCAGGTCAAGAAATATTGATTCACATCAAAAAAAAACGGATTTTTTCCGTCCCGCTGCCTGTACGGGTTTATGCGGCTTTCCCGGACGTGCTGTTTTTTTTGGCACGCAAAAATTGACGCAATTCATTGATTTTAATGCGATATTTGTAAATTCTGAAGCGTGCTGAAGGATTTGGAATTGAAGGCTATAATGGAAAAATTGGGTGACGAGTTCAGATTATAAATTTTTAGGAGAGGGGGAAAATGTTCCACGCTATTCAAGAGTCCGATTCAGATAATCAGCTGAAAAAAAACCTCAAAGGCGCAGAAAAAGTATTTGAGTTCATCCAGAAACGGGATGGACGAAAGGTGCCATATGACATTGCCAAAATTGCAGCGGCCATCAACAAGGCCTTAACGGCGTGTAACCGGGGAAGTGTGGATGAAAGCATGCGCCTTGCCAAAGGAGTGGAACAGAAACTGGGTTTCAGGTTCAAGGGCAATTCCCCCAGCATTGAAGATATCCAGGATACCGTGGAAACCATCCTGATGGACAATGGCTACGCCTATGTAGCCAAGAAATATATCCTCTACCGTTCTGAACGCAGCCGGGTTCGCGCGCGCAATACCAGCCTCATGCGCATTTTTGACGAACTGACCCACAAGGAAGCCAACCTCTCCGATATCAAGCGTGACAATGCCAATATCGATGGGGACACCGCCATGGGTGTCATGCTCAAGTACGGCTCGGAAGGCGCAAAGAATTATTATGAGAATTTCGTCCTCGCACCGCAGCAGGCCAAGGCCCATTCGGAAGGCGATATCCATATCCATGACTTTGATTTTTATACCCTGACGACCACCTGCTGCCAGATTGATATCAAGAGGTTGTTTGAAGGCGGCTTTTCAACCGGGCACGGCAACCTGAGGGAGCCAAACAGCATCCAGAGCTATGCGGCACTGGCCTGTATTGCCATCCAGTCCAATCAGAACGATCAGCATGGCGGGCAAAGTATTCCTAATTTTGATTATGGCCTGGCGCTGGGCGTGGAAAAGTCCTACAAGAAGAATTATGTTTCCAACTTCTTCAAGGCCATGAAACTGCTGGCGCCGGCGGTTGCCCTGACGAAAGATGCAACCCGGGAAAAATTTGAGGCCATTGAAGCAGAAACGAGGCTTTTCCCGAGTCTCGCAATAACAGAAGCTTTCCAGGCAAAAGAAACAGAAGTCTTTTCCGCCATTGTTGACGATGCAGCCACTCTCTCTGCCATTCAGGCTTTTGCCATCGAAAATGCCGAAGCAGAAACGGATCGTGATGTCCGCCAGGCCATGGAAGCGCTGGTGCACAACCTCAATACCATGCACAGCCGTGCCGGTGCGCAGACACCATTTTCCAGTATCAATTACGGCACAGATGTTTCCCCGGAAGGTCGTATGATTATCCGCAACATCCTGCTGGCAACGGAATCCGGCCTGGGCAATGGTGAAACCGCCATCTTCCCGATCAATATTTTCAAGGTCAAGGAAGGGGTGAACTATAATCCGGAAGATCCGAACTATGATCTTTTCCGGTTGGCCTGCAAGGTAAGCGCCAAGCGCCTCTTCCCGAATTTTGCTTTCCTGGATGCGCCGTTCAACCTGCAGTACTATCGCGCGGGCCGTCCGGAAACCGAGGCGGTGTATATGGGCTGCCGTACCCGTGTCATGGGCAACTCCTATGACCCGGAAAACGAGATCGCTTTTGGCAGGGGTAACCTGAGTTTTACCTCGATCAACCTGCCGCGCATTGCCTTGAACAGCAAAGGCAGTATTGAATGGTTCTTTGATGAGCTGGAACGCAGGATGGAGCTGGTTGCCAAACAGCTTTTAGACCGTTTTGCTATCCAGTCATCCAAAAAAGTCAGAAATTTCCCGTTCCTCATGGGGCAGGGTATCTGGCACGGTTCGGAAAAACTGGGGCCCAATGATGAGGTGGGCGAGGTATTGAAGCACGGTACGCTGTCAATCGGCTTTATCGGCCTGGCAGAAACCCTTGTTGCACTGACAGGCAAGCATCATGGTGAATCTCCCGAGTCACGCAACCTTGGCCTCGAAATCATCGGATTCATGAATGATTTCCTGGACAGGAAGACGCAGGAAACGGGCCTGAATTTCTCTTTGCTGGCGACACCGGCAGAAGGGCTTTCCGGCCGTTTTGTCCGCATGGACAAGAAGAAGTTCGGCGTGATTGAAGGTGTGACGGATCGCGAATACTACACCAACGGTTTTCACGTGCCAGTCTATTTCCCGATCCCGGCCTTTGAGAAGATCCAGATCGAAGCGCCTTACCACGCCCTGACAGCGGCAGGCCATATCACGTATGTTGAACTGGATGGTGATGCCTCCAACAATGCCAAGGCATTTGAAAAAGTGGTGCGCGCCATGAAGGAAGCCGGTGTGGGCTATGGTTCTGTCAACCATCCGGTTGACCGCGATCCGGTCTGCGGTTACAACGGCATCATTAATGATGAATGTCCGAAATGCGGTCGCAAGGAAGAAGAGCATGTCGTGAAATTTGAGCGTATCCGCCGTATTACGGGCTATCTGGTCGGTACACTGGACCGCTTCAATAATGCGAAGCGGGCCGAGGAGTCCGAACGTGTCAAACATAATATCTGAGACCATTCGTGTTGCGGGCATAGAAAATGACTCGATAACAGACGGCCCCGGGCTGCGCTTTACACTCTTTGTCCAGGGATGCCCACGGGTATGCCCTGGATGTCACAACCCCCAGTCCATTCCCCTCGAAGGGGGAGAACGTTATACAACGGAAGACCTGATCGGGCGGATTCGCAACAATCCGCTCCTCACTGGCGTGACATTTTCCGGGGGAGAGCCCCTGATTCAGGCCGTCGCACTGTTGCCATTGGCAAAAATGATCCATGAAGACAACCTGGATCTGGCGATTTATACCGGCTATACCTTTGAAGAGATTCTGAGGGAAAATGATCCCGAGGTTCTTGCACTGCTTTCATTTGCCGATATACTCATTGACGGGCCGTACATCATCAGAAAACGGAATCTCTCCCTGCGCTTTCGCGGATCAGGCAACCAGCGTATCCTGGATGTGCCGAAATCACTCGCTGCAAGGGAAGCGGTATGGACCGATGACAACGACTGGACAGGGGAATAGCCCCATCCGGTTTCATTGAAGAACAACAGACACAGGAAAGGACTCCACATGCGCTTTCTTCATACGATGATCAGGGTAGGTGACCTGCAGCGGTCGATTGATTTTTATACCAATGTGCTGGGCATGAAACTCTTGCGGACCATGGATAACCCAGAGTTTGAGTACACCCTGGCTTATCTGGGCTATGGCAGCAATCCCGAGCATGCTGAACTGGAGCTCACCTGGAATTACGGGGTTTCCAGCTATGACATGGGCACAGCCTATGGACATATCGCCTTGGGTACCGAGAATATTTATACTTTCTGTGACAGCATCCGGGCAAAGGGTGCCAAAATCACCAGGGAACCCGGCCCTGTCAAGGGCGGCACGACTGTGATTGCCTTTCTGGAAGACCCGGATGGCTACCGGATCGAGCTGATAGAGACATGACGATTCATTATTAAAAAAGTGAACTGACCCCGTAAAGTTGGACATTTATTTAAGGGGACAAATTGGATTGAGTTCTGAATTGCACAGGACTCAGGCCATTTAGTTTCAAAGAGATTCTATCGTGATTATAGTAGTGGATATACTCCCTTATTTCTGATTCCAGTTGTTCGACAGAATCAAACTTTTTGATATAAAAGCACTCTGACTTCAGCGTACCGAAGAAACTCTCCATCGCCGCATTATCCAGACAGTTTCCCTTGCGCGACATGCTCTGGGTGATTTCATGCCGTTGCAGGATTTTTTGGTAGGGTTTCATTTGATATTGCCATCCCTGATCAGAGTGGAGTAGTGGCATATCGCCCGGTTTTAGACGGGAGATTGCTTCTGAGAGCATCTTTTGTACCATATCAAAGTGAGGACGCCTGGCGAGCTCACAGGAAACGATCTCGTTGTTATACAAGTCCATGACTGGTGACAGATAAAGCTTTTCTCCAGAAACATTGAATTCAGTCACATCCGTTACCCATTTCCGATTCGGCTGCCCTGCTGCAAATTGCCTTTGCAGCAGGTTGGGCACAACCTGCCCGACATGCCCCTTGTAAGAACGATATTTTTTGATGCGAATGAAGGATGCCAGGTTTAGCTGCTTCATCAGCTTTTGGACTGTCTTGTGGTTAATCATGTAGCCTTGTTGTCTCATGACACAAGTGATCCGGCGATAGCCATAACGCCCTTTGTGCTGATGAAAGGTACTCTGGATGGCTCGCTTTTCCAAGGCATACCTGTCCGGCTCCGCTTTCTTTTTGCAATGGTAGTAAAAGGTGCTCCGGGAAAGGAGAGCCACTCTCAGCAAATCATAAAGTGCATGTTTCTGCCTTAACTCATCAACTATTTGCGCCTTGACTTTGGCGCAGACAGCTTCCCTTGCTGAGCTAAGGCTTTGAGCTTTTTTAGGTAATCAACCTCGGCACGAAGATATCTGACTTCGGCCAGCAGCTCCTTTGGACTTTTTTCTTCATCCAGCTTTGAAGCAGGCGGCTTTTTATGGGGCTGGGACATGGGGGATGGGCGCCCTCGTTTGGTGTTTAACAAGGCATCTGTGCCTCTTTCACGGTAGATTTTATCCCATAAGGCGACTGTGCTAAACAAGACATTGAAATGCTTGGCAGTCGCATTTAATGAAAGATCGTGTTCATGCATGTGTTCTACAACCTGGCGCCTGAATTGGCCATCATAACGGCGGCCTCGATGGCTCAGGCCTTCAACGCCATTTCGCTCGTAGGCACATATCCAGGTGCGAACGTTTATTCTAGGTATGCCAAATTGCTGGGCCGTCCTGATGGTACCGCCTTGTCCGGATAGATAATAGTTAATAACTTTTAATTTGAATGCCTCGGGATATTTTGACATGAAAACTGCACCTCCAATTCGTCAGACTTTGTCCAACTTTTGGGGGGCAGTTCACTCAAGGCTGGCTTTTTAATGCGGGCTGAACCTGATGAAGCGTATTTACTTCTTTTTTTGCGATTCCAGTTTCTGGAGCAGGCGTCCGGCCCGGCACTGACGCTGTTTTTTCGCATCCGATGTTGCAACAGTATCATACTCGGATGGATCAAGCCCCTGGGCCAGTTCAGCCAGTTTCTTGCGAAAAGCCGACGTATCAAGTCCGACAGCCTCACCCGCCCATACCGCATCATAGCGAACCCATTCCATCGGGTCATCCAGCCCTCTCATGATGGTCCGGGTAATCTGTCTTCTTGAAATCCTTGCGTTTGGGTGGTATAGCCCACGCGGCGGACAAACCCCCATTTATCGGTTGAGCGGGTCAGATCCTGATCAACAAGCTTTACCGTGAGTTCCGGATCGGGCGCTTCGGCAAAGCGGGATGCCAGATTGAAAATACGGATGGGCATGATGGCTTCCATTTGAGCCATTTCTTCGGCTTCAGCCATCAGCACCGGATAGGGAGCCGGAAGTTTGCTGTAATCAGTTGATAGCGCAAGAGAAGGGATCAATCCCACGAGAAAGGCTGCTATCGCAAGCAGCCGGACAGGAAGTAATGTTTGCATAGATTTCCTTTCAGGAGTTAAATATCGCTTGTGATAATAGTGACTAGTGCGGTTTGACCGCATCCATATCGGCTCCAGCCTTCTTAAAACCTGCAAGCACTTTCGGATTCATTTTTCCGCCATTTTCTCCTGAACGGTATGCTGTAGCATACAGGCGCAGCTTGCGGGTGTAGAAGGTTTTCTGATCCATGTCGGCAAGCGTGAAAGGCAGGGAGGCGGCCGCATCCAGCAGGGGCAGCATGATGTCTTCCCGGGGTTTGCCGTCAAAGACTTTGTTTTTGCCTGTTTTTCCGGCAATCGCATAATCCAGGGCGGTATTGTACTGGATATCAATCACATACAAATCAGGCTTTCCCTTGAGAAGCGCCTTGACCACAGGCAGGGCATTTTTATTGAAGAGGATTACCTGGTGAAGGGCGGTACGATTGTAGTTTTCCCCCCTGTGCCTGATGTCTGCGCCTGCCTTGAGCAGCAGGGTAACCACAGCCGGGTCAGGATTGTTTCCTGCCGCCATTGTCAAAGGAGGGGTGCCGCCATGCTCCGGGTCTCCGGCGTTCGGGTCTGCTCCTGCCTTGAGGGCTTTCTGAACATCGGCACGGGTGCCATAGGCACAGATCAGGTAAAACCCCTTCAGCGGTATCTTGGCCAGTTCCTGCATCTTTCTTTCGTGAACCAGCCGGGCAATATCTTCGACCGTCACACTGCTGACCTGGGCAAAAGCCAGGCTGCCTGTCAGGGCAAAAAGCATCCCGCCCAGGGCGATGATGAAACGCATGCGTGGAAAGGGTTTCATGGCGGCTTGTCCTCCCGGAGGATCCTGTTTTCCAGACGCTTAGCATAACAGAATATCCCTGATTTTCCTGACATGGGCTGACAGGTTTTTTAAGCGGGGCACTTGTTTTTATCATGCGGAAAAGGGTGCTGATCCGTTTTTTTGCATCCGAAGAGACCGACTTACTATGAGCGCATAGTATACAAAGAAAGACGGATCAGCAGAGAAAGCGCGATACACAGGAAGCGGCCTGGCGGGGAAGTGAAAAGCGGCTGCTGAAACAACATGCCGGGAGCGTATTCCCGGCATGTGTTGTGTTCCCTAGCGTACCGTCTGAATGAGGATACGGCTGGTGCCATTCAGCGAAGCAAGTACTTCGGCTGAAGCAAATGTATTCACTGTGGCGAACGTGACGCCGACAAGAAGAATTAGCAGTGGTACAAAATAGTTGCGCATGATTATTCCTTTACTTCTGATGCTTGAAACGCTGGTTTCGCCAATGCGCTGAAATAACTTGCTGCAGGGTGAAACCATCCGGATAATGTTCTCTCCATGCAAATCATTCTACGCCGGTCTTTTTCTCTTCGTGATTGTTTATATCAATGGTTCAATAACTGATGCTAAATAAACGGATCCGCATTCTTTTCCTTGTTTTGGCCATGCCCCTTGTGCTTTGCCTGTCTGTTGGAGGCCTTATTGCCTGGAAAGGTTTCAGTGACAGGGTTTTTATGGCCGATGTCGGGGTTGTGCTGGGCAACCATGTTTATGCCGATGGAACGCCATCTCCCCGCCTGGCATCCCGTCTGGACAAGGCAGCCGAACTGTACAGGAAAGGATTTATCCCTCTTATTATTGTCAGTGGTGGAAGAGGGAAAAACAAACGGGAAGAAGCGCCTGCCATGAAGCAATATCTTGTCGGGCAGGGGATTCCCGCAGGGGATATCGTGGAAGACCCGAATGGGGTGGATACCCGTCAGACAGCCGTGTTTACGGCCGCTTTTCTGAAGCAGAACGGATTAAAAAGTGCGATTGCGGTCAGCCAGTATTTCCATTTGCCGCGGTGTGAACTGGCCTTTGAAATGGAAGGGGTGCCTGAAGTTGGTACGGCTCACGCTGATTACCGCGAGTGGCGGGAAATCTATTCACTGCTGCGCGAGATTCCCGGCTGGCTGGCATACCGTTTAAGGCTCAAGTAGCGCCGTAGGCTGCCATGAAGACATCCACTGCTGAGGCCACCATCTTTTTGATACGGGATGCAGGCAATGACTCTCCCACATCCAGCATATAGTATTCATAGCACTCGGCATCAAGCAGGCTGCGTATATGGGCGGCGGCAACCCACGCATCTGTCTTTTTCAGATAACCTGCCGCCATTGCCTTTTCCAGATAGTCGGCAACCCGCTGCCGGGCTCTTTTGGGACCGTTTTCATAATAAAGCCGGCCGATTTCTGATTGCCGGGATTCGGCAAACAGCAGGCGGCGAATGGCCAGGACTTCCGGCATGTAAATGAAGCTGATGAAGTTTTCTCCAAAGCAGCGCAGCGTTTCCGGCACATTGACTACCGGCCCCTGCAGTGCAGAAAGCGCTGTCTCAATCCGGTTGCGGGTGGCATCGGTAAGTATCGTTATCCTCAGATCAATCATCGGGGCGACGTCCGGGTTCTGAACCTGGGTAATGTCCCGGACAATCTCGAGAAATATCGCTTCCTTGGAAGGAAAGTGGTTGTACAGTGTGGTTTTGGAGCCGCCTACCCGCGCTGCGATGATGTTCATCGACGCATTGTGGAAGCCCATTTCCCGGAATACCTGCACGGCGGCATCCAGTATGGCCTGTCTTTTTTTGCTTCGCGTTTTGCTGGTCATGTCTGTAAAAAAATAGTGAATTCGGCTTGACTGTATCTTTAATTTGCGTATTATTGTACCGTACTGTACGGTTCAATTTTATAGAAAAATCCGATGAAAAGAAATCCCTTTTCTGCTATTTCCAGCCATCAAGGCCTGATTCGCCATGGCCTGATTGTCCTTTGCATCAGTCTGTTAGGCGGATGTGCCTGGATGCCTGATCTGGAAAGCCAGGCTGAAATCAGGCCGATTGAACAGTACGAGAGTGAAGAAAGTCTGAAAGGGGATAACCCCGACTGGCCTGAAGATAAATGGTGGGTGGCCTATGGTGACGCCCAGCTTGATCAGCTGATCGAGGAGGGGCTGACCAACTCTCCCAACATGACCATTGCCGCGGCGAGGCTCAGACGGGCCATCTCCATGGCCCAACTGGCGGGCTCCGCACTGTATCCGGATGTGGATGCGAATGCGTCGGTTTCGCTGGAAAAACAGAGCTACCGGTACACCATGGGCAGTGATGCCAAGCATGGCTGGCGTGATTATGGACAGGTGAGCCTGGATTTCAGCTGGGAAATTGATTTCTGGGGGAAAAACCGCGCAGCGCTGGCTGCCGCCACCTCAGCGGCAGATGCGGCGGATGCCGACAGGTCGGAGGCCGAGCTGGTACTGACGACTTCCATTGCATCGGCTTATGGTGAACTGGCCCGGCTGTATTCGGCCCACGACACGGCAACTGCGGCTATCCGGGTGCGCAGCCAGAACCTGAAGCTTTTCCAGAACCGTTTCAGGGAAGGGATGGAAACGCTTGCCAGTGTCCGGCAGGAAGAAGCCCGGCTGGCGGCGGCAGAGGAAGAACTGCTGGAGCTGGAAGAGCTGATCGCCCTGCAGAAAAACCGGATTGCCGCCCTGATGGGTGCCGGGCCGGACAGGGGGCTTGCCATTTCGCGTCCTGTGCTGGATGTGAAGGGGTTTGGCCTGCCTGAACAAATGCAGCTGGCGCTTCTCGGCAGACGCCCGGACATTGTGGCTGCCCGCAAAAGGGTGGAGTCGGCTGTCAGCACGATTGACCAGAGAAAAGCCGAGTTTTATCCCAATGTGAATCTTTCGGCCTTTATCGGTTTTCAGGCACTCGGCATCAATCATCTCGGGAGTTCGGGAGCAGATTTTGGCGGCATCGGCCCGGCGATTTCGCTGCCGATTTTCAATGGCGGGCGGTTGAGGGCACAGCTTTTTGTCGCGCAGGCCGACCTGGAAGAAGCGATTGGCAATTACAACCTGACGCTGACCCAGGCGTTGCAGCAGGTGGCTGATGCGGCTGTCAGCCAGAAAGCGCTCGGCCGGCAACTCCTCAAGATCAATGAGGCGGTGGTTGCCGCCCGTGAAGCGCACCGTATTGTCAACAACCGCTACCACGGCGGGCTGTCCAATTATATTGAAGTGCTGGCAGCAGAAGAAACCCTCCTGGCCAATCTGCGCCAGCAAAGCGATCTCCAGTCCCGCTCCTTCACACTGGATGTCGCACTGATAAAAGCACTGGGTGGCGGATACACGGCGCCATCTGAAAACAGGGAATAAAAGAAAAGAGACGTTTATGACGCAATCATCCGAGTCTTCTGAAAAATTTGAAAAACCGGCCGCTGTCCGCCGGAAAAAAGGCTTCATCCTGCTGGGCTGTGTCGTGCTTGTCTGTGCGGTGGCCTGGGGGATTTACTGGTTTTTCTGGGGATCATACTTCATCGAGACAGACAATGCCTATACCGCTGTCGAAGTCGCCCAGGTGACACCTTCTACGGGCGGCACGGTGCAGGAGGTGAGGGTGGTGGACACCCAGCGCGTGAAGGAAGGTGAAATCCTGGTGGTGATTGATGAGGTGGATGCCCGGCTGGCGTTAGCCCAGGCAAAAGCGGATGCCGAACACGCCGTTGCCGAGCTTGCGATTGCCGAATCGGATTATGCCAGGGCAAAGATTGACCTCAAACGCAGGCAGGCACTGGTGAGAGATGGCTCGGTTTCCGGTGATGAACTGACCAGGGCGCAGAATGCCTTCTCTTCAGGCAAGGCATCCATCCAGGCCGCCAAAGCTGCAATCGAACAGGCAAAGGCGCGGGTGGATCAGGCCGAGGTGGATTTTGGGCGGACCACGGTGCGTGCGCCGGTGGATGGCGTGGTGGCAAAACGGAGTGTCCAGGTGGGACAGCGTGTTGCCGCCGGGGATGTGCTGCTGTCGGTTGTGCCCGTGCAGGAAATGCATGTGAATGCCAATTTCAAGGAAGGGCAACTGGAACGCGTGCGTGCCGGACAAAAGGCCAAACTGTATGCCGATCTTTATGGTTCGTCTGTTATCTATACCGGCATCGTGGAAGGTTTTTCCGGTGGCACAGGCTCAGCTTTTGCCATCATCCCGGCACAGAATGCGACCGGTAACTGGATCAAGGTGGTCCAGCGCCTTCCTGTCCGTATCCGTCTTGACCCTGAAGAGCTGAAAGCCAACCCGTTGTCGGTAGGGCTTTCCATGACGGTGACGGTGGATACGCGCGATGCACCGTAACGGCCGGCACTGACAGGACAATTCGACCATGCCAATCCTGGACAAGCCATTTGAAGGAAAAAAGCTGTGGATGATGGCCATCCTGCTTTCCATGGCCAACTTCATTGCTGTTTTGGATATGACGATTGCCAATGTCTCGGTCACCAGTATTGCCGGTGGCCTGGGCGCCAGTACCAGCCAGGGGACGTGGGTTATTACCTCTTATGCGGTGGCAGAGGCGATTATTGTTCCCCTTACCGGCTGGCTGGCATCACGTTTTGGCTCTGTCCGCTCGTTTACCATCGCCATGTTTCTTTTTGGTCTTTTTTCCGCCATGTGCGGTCTGGCCAATTCGCTGGGTATGCTGGTGGGTGCCCGCGTGCTGCAGGGGCTGGCTGGCGGCCCCATGATGCCGCTGACCCAGACACTGCTTTTACGTATTTTCCCCCGGGAAAAAGCGATGACCGCCACCACGTTATGGGCAATGACCACGGTGATTGCCCCTGTCTTGGGCCCGCTCGTGGGCGGATGGCTCTGTGACAACTATTCCTGGCACTGGATCTTTTTGATCAATGTGCCGCTTGCTGTTGTCTGCAGCGGGATTGTCTGGCGGGTGCTGGGGCGTCTCCCCCAGAAAACCGAACGGGCTCCCATTGATATTGTCGGCCTGGTTCTCCTCATTGTCTGGGTTGGCGCATTGCAACTGATGCTTGATGAAGGCAAGGATCTGGACTGGTTTTCTTCCAACTACATCGTGACACTGGCGATTGTTGCCGTTATCGGTTTTTTTGCCTTCCTGATTTGGGAGCTGACAGAAGAACATCCCATCGTTAATCTCCGGGTATTTAGGCATCGCGGGTATACGGCCTGCCTTTTCACGATCGCGCTGGCCTTTGGTTGCCATTTCGGACAGAACGTGTTGACACCGCTGTGGTTGCAGAACTTTATGGGGTATACACCCACCTGGTCCGGGAAAACCACGGCATGGGGCGGGGTGGCGTCTTTCCTGATTGCCCCCGTGGTGGGGGTGCTTTCCCATCGCGTTGATCCTCGCAAGCTGGTGTTTCTTGGCGTGGCCTGGATGGCTATCATTGCGTTTTCACGCTCCTTTTACAATACGGATGTCAGCTACTGGTGGATTGTTGTCCCGATCATGATGCTGGGGCTGGGAATGCCTTTCTTCTTTGTCCCGCTGACCGGGCTGGCCCTGGCAAGCGTGGATGAAAATGAGACGGCGTCAGCTGCAGGTCTTATGAGCTTTGTGCGGACCCTGGCAGGCGCTATCGCTACATCCATTGTCACAACGAAATGGGAAGACAAGGGCAATTACCTGCATGCCGAACTGTCCGGGCTGCTGGACCCTGCCGGGGAATATTTTCGCCAGCTCACCGAATCGGGCATGTCACATGAAATGGGGCGGGAAATGTTGAATAACATGGTCACCACGCAGAGTATCATGCTCGCAACCAACGAGATTATGATGACGATCAGCGTACTGATGCTCATTGCAGCTTTTGCTGTGTGTATCGTGCCTCGGCCCAGATCAGGCATCGATACGAGTCCCGGTCACTGATAACACTTTCACCTGAAATTTCCTTTGACAAGCAAAATACTTGTCAAATAAATATTTTTGACTTTATAATAGCGCTATTCCGTTTTGGAATAGCGCTATTATCCGTGTAAAGATACAAGCACATTGCTTTTATACCACAGGATCATTTCGCGCTCATCCTGATTTTCGGGATTAATCATAAAAAATGGTATGACATCGCTCTCCTGGCATGCAGCAGGGCGGGTAGGGGGAGTTTTGTTTTCATTTTTGGCTGGCGAAGGTTATGGCAATCCGGATTTACGAAAATATTGTGGATGAAGCGCTGGCGCAATGCCGCGATGATGTCGTAAAAGATTGCGCTGTCGGTGAGAAAACGCTTGCGGTGGAAAGCGGGAGTGGTATGGGCATTTCCATGCTTTACGCGCGCTCCGGCTACAGCCGGCAATGGGCGCATGACCTGGAAAATGAAATCCGTGGCATGGATATCGGGGTACTTGCCCGGCGATATCTGGAAAACGACCCGGTATATGCTTCCCTGGCACTGGCTGCCATTAATTCGATACTGGTTGGCAACGGAAGCACCCCGGCGCCGGACTATCACGATGTGATTCCCTCAAAGGCGCGGTTGGGTCTGGTGGGCTGGTTTTCTCCCATTGTGCATTACGCGAGAGACCACGGTGTTGACCTGACGATTTTCGAACTGCGTGATCTTCCCGGCACCTTCCGGCCGGAGGAAGCCCCAAAACGGATGCCCTTGTGTGACATCGTTATTTTTACGGGCTCGGCTTTTTCCAACCGGAGCATCCATCATTATCTGCCCCATATCGATCCTGATGCGGCGGCTTATATCCTCGGGCCAAGCACCCCCCTGGCAGACTGCCTGGGACGTTTTCATCTCGGCAGCAGCAGGGTACTGGACAAGCGCCGGGTTTTTGATGCGGTCAGGGAGGGTTTCAGCTGTGGTGACATCCGCCTGTGGCTTCAGAAAACCGGACGCACAGCAATAAAGGACAGGATGACCCCATGATTATTGTTGTAACCGGTCCCCGCGGGGCCGGAAAGAGCCTTGTGCTCGAAAAAGTGGCTGAATCACTTCGCTCCCGGGCCATAAGCCTGGGCGGGGTGATCAGCCGTGGCCTTGTCGAGGACGGAAAACGTCTGGGATATGAGCTGGTCTGCCTGGCAGACAACCGTGTGCTTCCTCTGGCAAATGCAGCCAAAAGAGCAGGCAACACGCCCGGTGACAACCGGGTGAACTATGGAGCCTATGACTTTTGCGCAGAGGCGCTCCGGATCGGTAACCAGGCTGTCTTTGATGGCATGGGCCGTGATTGTCTCTTTGTGGACGAGATCGGCCGCTGGGAACTGGAAGGCGGCGGCTGGAGCAGGTATCTCGGTATGTTGAGAGAAAGGCAGGGACCCGCTTTACTCGCTATACGGCAGGACATGGCCCTGGCGGTGGCAGAAAGGTGGTCGTTGACTATCGCACGGATTTTTGATGTGCATTCACTCGGCATACCGGCAGTTATAGATGGCGTACTCAGAGAACTAAAAAAAACATTGACGAGAGAGAGATGAAGGATTTCTTGAAAACAAGCAAAGGCAAATACTTACGTAAACCCCTGTTTGTGGCACCGCTTTTACTCATTTGCGCTTCCCCGCTTCTGGCAGGTGAGCCGGCTGATGAAGTGCCCGATGTCCAACTGGAAGGCCTGACGGTCACTGACAGGAAAGATACCACGACGTATCTCACCCAGACGGATTTTGAACGAAAGACCGCCAACACCCCAGTGGGAAGGTGTCAAGGGGGTTCCCGGTGTCTTTCAGGGCGAGAGTGCCGGACGCGGCGAAAACACCATCACCATCCGCGGTTCCAGCCGTTACCAGGTGGGTATGTATGTGGATGATATTCCGGTTGCCACCGCTTACCGCAATGAGTGGAACGCGGATAATACCCTGCTTTTTGACCTGGAGTCGGTAGAGATATCGAAGGGTTTTTCTTCTCCGCTGTTAAGCAGTAACAACGGGCTGGCTGGCACCATTAACCTGCGCACGGCCAAACCGGTCAAGGAGCTGGATTTCAAGGCGAAGTACATGAACTATTTTGACAACCAGGCCAATGACCAGGGACGCATGATGGGTTTCAGCCTGGGAACGCGCCAGGAACTGTTTTATGCCAAGATCAGCGCGGTTGAAAACCGCCGGGATCATTACCGGCTTTCCAGCGATTTTGACGGCGGGCGCTTCCAGGGCAAAGGTAAGCGTGTCGGTTCAGATTATCGCAACCGCAGCATGAATGCGATGGTGGGTCTCACACCGACCAAAGACATTGATGTGATGTTCGGGTATACGGTACAGCGTTTTGAAAGAGGGCAGCCCATCAATGCCGCCAAGGATGCACCGAATCTGGGCAGCGGGGGCAGCCAGACCCGCACCTGGCGCTGGCCGATTTATGACACGGACCGGTATTACATGAATGCCGACTGGAATATCAATGAAAAGGCGCACGTCAAGTTCATTGCCTACTACGACAAGCACCAGGACAAGACATACGACTACAAGGACAAGGATTTTACGGTCAGGAATATCGAGGGTGACCAGCACTATGACCAGCATACTGCCGGTGCACAGGTGAAATTTGACTATACCTTCAACGACAGCAACAAGCTGGCGACTTCGGTGGGCTATCGGGAGCTGTCGCACAAGGGGTATCGCTGGACCAGTGCGGGCAGCAAGTACCTGAGTGACGATATCAAGGAAAACTACTGGGATGTGGGCGCGGAATATGAATGGAAACCGATCCGGCCGCTGACGCTGGTGCTGGGCGGCAGCTATACCTGGATGGACCCGGACAGGTCTAACACCTATGCAGCGAACGGAACCAAAAGCCGCATGGACACCGGTGGTCTTTCCGAAGATCTCTTCACCTGGCAGCTTGGCGCTTTTTATGATGTGACCAAAAACGATCAGGTATTTGCCACCGTGGCAAGAAAGTCGCGCATCGGCACCATGCGCGAACGCTTCATGGGATACCGGAACAATGCATCCATGCCAACGAGTGCCGACCTGAAGCCGGAAAAAGCGATGCACTATGAGCTGGGCTATCGCGGTGTGGTCATGGAAAAACTCAAGCTTAACACCAGCGTGTTTTTCAGCGATTCCAAGGACCTCATTATCTCGACGCAGGACGCCGGAAAAAACACCTATTTCATCAATGCTGACGAGACAGAGGTCTGGGGCGGTGAACTGGGGGCGGAACTCCTCCTTAACCGCTACCTGAGTGCGGGCGTAACTTACAGTTATATGCACTGGGATACGAAGAAGAGTACCAGTGTGCAGTACCTCACCTTTACGCCGAAGCACAGTGGTTCAGCCTATCTGGTGATTTCTCCGATGAAGGATCTGTCCATCATCCCGGAACTGTATTTCACGGACAAGTTTTACTCAAGCAGCTCACGGTCAGACAGCAATGCAAGAACGCCGGGATTTACCACCATGAATCTGAAGGCCATGTATGAGTTCAAGGATAACTACACGGTTGAAGTGGGTGTCCAGAATCTTTTTGACAAGAACTATTACTATTCATACGGGTATTACCAGCCCGGCATGACATTGTTTGCCGGACTGACAGTCAAGTATTAGCAGAGGTGTTACCGCAAAGCCCCATAAACCGCAATAAAACGGTTCATGGGGCTGCGCTGTATCTGTAAAGGAAAGAAACAGGAAATGAAAAGGGTTATTCTCGCCGTGATGTTGTGCTTTATGAGCATCACGGCTCATGCCGAAGAAAAGCTGCCTCGCGTATACGGGGCGACCTTTCCCTCCAGTTTTGCGCTGTATGTCTTCAATCCGGACCTCCTGGCGGGGTGGAATGGCATTTTGCGGGATTATGAAAAGAAATATATCCCGGAAAAATACCAGAAGCTGCCGGTGCTGGGGGGCTGGTATGGCAAGGGCATGATTCCGGATCGGGAAATCCTGCTGAAGAGTCATCTGGATATGGCATTTCTCTTGAGTGGTGACCGTGCCCGGGGGGACGCCATCATTACATCACTCAGGCAGTTGAATATCCCGTTGGTGGTGATGCCCAATGTCACACTGGAGGACAATATCAGCATGTTTCGCAACCTGGGCAAAACCTTCAATATGCCTGATCGGGGCAACGCCCTGGGCGGCTATGGGGAAGATGCCCTGAAAAAGGTTGGCGGAATGCTGAAAAATCTACCTGAAAAAAAGCGGGTGCGTGTCTATATGGCGCAGGATGTGGATGGCCTGACAACCACCTGCGATGGCTCCACCCGCTCAAAGGCGATCCGGCTGGCAGGGGGGAGCAATGTGCACCAGTGCCCGCACGAGATGCGCGAATCCATCATGAAGATCTCCTTTGAGCAGATCATGAATTACGATCCGGACGTTATCATAATCAATCACCCGACATTCCAGGCGCGCTTTTCAGCAGACAGCCGGTGGAAGGTGCTGCGGGCGGTGCGGGAGGGCAGGGTATATTTTGTGCCGCATGAGCCTTTCAGCTGGCTGGACAGGCCGGCGTCTTTCATGCGCTTTATCGGCATTCAGTGGCTGGCCGTCAAGCTGCACCCGGATTTATGCCCGATTGACCTGCCGGAGGAGACAGACCGTTTTCTCCGGCTTTTCTTCCGCCTGGATTTGTCCGGGGAACAGATAAAAACTATCCTGAAGCAATGAGACGATTGGCCCTGCCGCTTCTTTTTTCCTGATGGCGCTCACAGCGCTGACCGTCCTTTTCATCGGGCGTTTCAGTGAGCTGACACCTGCCCATGCGGTGGAATTGTTTTATGCGCTTGTGCGGGGGGAATCCCTGACTGCCCTGCAGGAAAACCAGTATATTGCGCTCATCTATGTCCGGCTGCCGCGGATCGCCGCTGCCCTGCTGGTGGGAGCTGCCCTGGCGATTTCGGGTGGAGCCTACCAGTCCATGTTCATGAACCCGCTGGTTTCTCCCGGTATTTTAGGGGTATTGGCAGGGGCTTCTTTCGGTGCTGGTATCGGGATGGTGTTTTTTCACGATTCCTGGATGGCCACCCAGATCCTGGCCTTTCTTTTTGCCTGCGTCGCGGTCGGATTTGCGCTTTTCTTTTCGGCTTTTTTTCGCTGGCGGTCGATTTTGATCCTCCTGCTGGGCGGTATTATCAGCGCCTCCTTTTTTACTTCGCTTACCGCCCTCATGAAATTTCTGGCGGACCCGGAAAAGCAACTGCCGGAGCTTACTTACTGGCTGATGGGCTCGTTTGCCCGTGTGGAAGCCCATACCATTTTATGGGTCGGCATTCCCATGCTGCTGTTGACCGGGTACCTGTGTACACAGGGCAAGGTCACGAATGTGCTCAGCATGGGAGATGAGGAAGCCCTCTCGATGGGCGTTGCCGTCAGGGCGGCAAGGCTGCGTATTATCCTGTGTGCGACATTGCTGAGTGCCTTTACCGTTGTGCTGGTGGGCATTGTTGGCTGGGTGGGGCTGGTGATTCCCCACATCATGCGTTTTCTGACCGGGCCGGACAACCGTATACTGCTTCCAGCCTCTGCCATGGCCGGGGCAATATTCCTGCTGGTCACCGACAGCATTGCCCGGACGGTATTTACTGCTGAATTACCCATCGGGGTCTATACCTCGCTGGTCAGCCTGCCGGTGTTTGTCGTGTCGCTTTACATGAATCGCAGGAGCTGGCAATGATCGAGATAAGTAATCTGTCATTTTCCTATGGGAAAAACACACCGGCGCTGGAGGATATCTCGCTGTCGGTCAAACCGGGGGAGATCGTGAATATCCTGGGGCCCAATGGCAGCGGGAAATCCACCCTGCTGAAAATCATACTGGGGCTTTTGCCGGTAAAAACAGGCCGTGTGTGTATTGACAGAAAAGACATTGCCCTTATGCGCCATGCCGAGCTGGCCCGGATGCTCAGTTATGTGCCCCAGCAGCATCACGGGGTTTTCAACTACAGCGTGCTGGATATGGTGCTGATGTCGCGAGTTTCAGGCGCTTCCTGGTTTAAGTACGCCCAAAGCGATTATGACGCCGCCCATGATGCGCTGAAAAAAGTCCGTATCGAAAAATTTGCGCAGCGTTCATACCTGGAACTTTCCGGGGGCGAGCGCCAACTGGTACTGATTGCCAGGGCACTGGCGCAGGGCGGAACGTATTTCATCATGGATGAGCCGGTTACCGGGCTGGACTATGGCAACCAGTTTTATCTGCTGGAAACCATCCACTCATTATCAGCCGCCAGCACGAAGGAAAAGGGTATGGCATTCATGCTGACAACGCATCACCCGGAGCATGCGCTGTTTCTCGGCGGGCGCGCCATCCTGATGAATGAAGGACGCATTATTGCAGACGGCCCTGTCGGGGAAATCGTCACGCCTTCTGAAATTTCCTCACTGTATGGCTTGAAGCCTTCGCTTTTACAACAAATTATCACTACTTACGGAAAATACGATGGAATGGCTGGCTGATCTGATTGATTATGGGGTTATCGGGGTGCTTTTTCTGCTTTCCCTGGTTGTGGTGGCGCTGGCTGTGGAACGTTACCTGTTTTATCGGCGGGTCGATCCTGTCGCCTATGCCTCGCGCAACCGGCTGGAACTGCAACTGGCAAAAAACATTCACTTTATCGGCACGGTTGCCAGCAATGCGCCTTATATCGGGCTTTTGGGAACGGTGCTGGGGATCATGCTCACTTTCTACAACATTGGGGCAACATCCAGTATCGAGACATCGATCATCATGCTGGGGCTGGCGCTGGCTTTGAAGGCCACGGCAATCGGGCTGGTTGTCGCCATTGTTGCGGTTGTCCTGTATAACTTCCTTGCCAGAAAAGCGCGGAATATTCTGCTGGAATGGGATATCAGCCATGAGGGATAACTTTGCGGAAATCAATGTCGTCCCGCTGGTGGACGTCATGCTGGTACTGATCGTCATTGTGCTGGTAACAGCAAACTTCATGGTGAGGGGCGTGATTCATGTGAACCTGCCCACAGCCGAATCCGGACAAAACACGACCCAGGCCGCGCTCCATCTGGAAATGGCGAAAGACGGCTCGGTTTACCTGGATGAAAGAAAAATCGATGAGGCACAGCTGGTGTCGCGCCTTTCGGAAGAAAGCCGGGATAAAAATATCCTGATCAGCGCGGACAGGGAGTTGCCTATCCAGCCCTTTGTCACGATGGTGGATCTTCTCAAAAAACAGGGATTTAACCGGATCAGCGTCCAGACGGAAAAATGAACCGCTATCTCAAAGGCGCCATCGCGTCACTGACGGTGCATCTGGTGGTTATTGCCGCAGTTTTCGTGCTGATGACCGATGGCGCGCCACCTTCCAGGGAGATGCTTGTGGTGGATTTCTCAACGGTTGCCTGGGGGCCACCCGATGCGGGGGGTGACCCGGAAATCACGTCCGGCGATATGCCGGAAACCCAAGGGCTTGAAACCAGAAAGAATACCCGAAATAACAGCCGACGTCCCGAAGGAAAACCCCGGGCTGAATCCGGCGTGAAAACCGCATCAGCCCTATCCGCGCGCCCGTCTCCAGATAACACACCCGTCACATCGGCGGGCGAGGGAGAGACAGAAAAAGCAGGGACACCGGCACAGGGGGCAGATGAGGGAAAAGACAGTAATGGCGGCAATCCCGAAGCAGGAATGGGGCAGGGGAACCGTACTGGCAGCGGCTCCGAAGAGGGGGAAGGCCTGGCCCGGAGCTACGTCCGGCATAACTACAGTTATATCCTGCTGCATATCAGAAAACACTTGGCCTATCCCTCCCAGGCAAGGCGTGTTGGCATAACGGGAACCGTTACCTGCCAGTTTGTTATCAAAAAAGATGGCCATATTGACGCACTGCGGATCAAAACCAGCAGCGGCCATGAATTACTGGATGAGGCGGCGCTGAAAGCCATCCAGCGCGCCAGCCCTTTTCCTGCGCCCCCGGTGCCCGCACGGATAAGCATGCCTATTGTTTTTTCGCTGAGATAAAGGCGTTTTTTCAGGCTGGCACTTTTGCTTCTGATGGTTTAAGGTAACAGGATAAGTGTCTTGTCTCATCAGCAGGAAAGGGATCGGAAATGGGAAAACATCTGGTATTTGTTCTCATGCTGGCGCTGGGTCTTCCGGCAATGGCCCAGGCGCCGTGCACGGAAGAAACACTGGACTTCAAGAAGGATCAGGCGCTCCGTCTCAGGATGCATGCCTTGCAGGGACAGGGAAAGCTGACAGAATACATGCAGCTCGGGTCGGAAGTCGGGCGGGATTTTTCCACCCTTTTTGCCGAATACCAGAAAGACAAGGCAAAAGGGCAGCCTTACCTTGACCGGATGTGCGCCATTATCGACCGGATTATTGTCATTGCGGATGACCTTCTGGCCGGTGGGGACGGGCTGGGCAGCAATACCCCCTGGATGAGCCACCGCCCGGAAACCCTCCTCAATGAGGTAAAGGTGTTTGCGGCATATTGTGAAACCTCCGGGGCCTGCGAGGCAGGCGAAGGCCAGGCTATCCGGGAAAGCCTGGCACGGCTGCCCGAGGTGCTGGTCGGCGGGGCCGAGCCGACGAGACTGGTGGATGAGCATTACGAACATATCCACGATTTCCTGGAAAAAGAGAAAGAGAAAAACCAGCCCGCGGTAACAGATCAACCTGCAGTAAGTGATCAGCCTGCGGCAGCATAAGAAGCCCAGAGGCAATGATGAAGCCATTTCGGCGCCTTTTATTACAATCCACCGTCCGCAAACTCGGCGCGCGGCTCGGCTGGTGGGATGCCCGGTTACCTCAGGGTGTTAAGGAGTAAAACCATGCGCAGGATTTCTTCATTTTTCCGCTTCAGTCCTGTCAGGCTGATGGCATTTCTTTTGCTGGCGCTGCCGGTTTTTTCCTCTGCCGGGTCACAGCCGGACCCGGATTTGGAACAACGGATTCGCACGATCAAGGGCCTTCAGGGTGGGGAAGGTCAGGCAGGCTTCAGTCCACAGGGCAACCATCAGGCGCTTTTTGCGGCCCGTGGCTTTGACTGCCTCATAAAATTCCCTGTCTTCCCAGACATTGATTGTAAAGGGGCATAAGCCCATCGGCATGACAAAATGTCATCATGTCTTTTCCAGGCTGTCCCTTGATGTCTGACGGACTTTTTCCAATGCATTTCTGACCATCTGATCCGGCATCACAGGAGAAGCTGAAATAATTCTCCGGTGCTGGTGCCGCACCTTTCGCAGCAAGGAAAGATCCGCCGCATCGCCGTTTATGATCCCGGCAGGCAGGGGGCAACAGGGCTGCCCCTCCATGATTTTTTCAAAAACGGCATTGACGGTACTTTTACCCGGATCAGGCGGGGAGGAAGCATCCTCTCTAAAAGAAGGGACATTGCGTTTCATTGTTTTTCTCCGTTCTGCCGGCTTGTGCCATCAAGCCAGCTTTGTCAGCAACCCGCCTATTTTTGACAGGTCCATCCTGTATCTTTCGCTTACCTGGAATTCAGGGTTGTTTGCCTCTTCTCCAGTCGCCTGTTTGGCTTGTTTTGCCAGTTGGGTATCTTCCAGCGCCATCATCAGCAAATCATCCAAAAGTGAAAACTCCGCAGCATCCATCTTGAACAGCGGGGAAAGCCCAAGCAGATCGGTTTGTTCTGACGAAGGATGCTGTTTTTTCGGAGAAAGGCTGTCTGTGGACAGCAGGTTTGCCTTGTAATGGGTTTCAACGGTTTTCAGCTCTTCCTGTATCTTCAGGAGGATGTCTTCAAAATCGGTCCCTGAACTTTTGCTCTGGTAGGCGGGGGCAGCAACGCCAAACTGGATTTTAGCGGCAAGTTCTTTGATGCTCATGGTCTCACCTTGATTGAAATGACTCTTAAGTTATATCTTATCCGGATATCTCCTAATCAAAACCGGGAACAAAGGGGCCTTTTTCAGCTTATTCTTTGATAAGGTCTTTTCTGCACGATATGTGATGTCATTTCGATATCAAGTGTTATTTTTATCGTGAAAAATAGTTAATAAACAAATAGCTGTAGCGTGTTTTTGATGTTTATCATTAGAATTGTGGCGGGAAAGGGAAATTTAAAAAAGCCATTGTTTTTGCTGCCACCGGCTTTGTTGCCGCCAGACGGTAATTGGCCCGGTCCGGCTTACGCATAATAAATCGCAATGGGTATGCCGTTGATTTCCTGGACGTTGATAGTCATGTCATAAATGGCACGCAGCGCTTCGGCATTCATGATGTCGGCAGGCGGCCCCTGCCTGATGACGCGGCCATTTTTGAGCGCAATGATATGGTCGGAATAGCTGGAGGCAAAGTTGATGTCATGCAGGACGATGACGATGGTTTTGCCGAATTCGACAGCCAGGCGGCGAAGCAGCTTCATCATGTCCACCGCATGGCGCATATCCAGGCTGTTCAAAGGCTCATCCAGGAGCAGGTAATCCGTATCCTGACAGAGCACCATGGCAACAAAAGCCCGTTGCCGCTGCCCGCCGGAAAGCTCATCCAGAAAGCGTGACGCAATGTCATCGAGCGCTAAAAAGGCAATGGCGCGATCAATGTATTCCCGGTCTTTTTCTGTCGGGCGCCCCTTTGAATAAGGATAGCGGCCGAAAGTCACCAGATCACGCACGGTAAGGCGAACCGACAGCACGTTATCCTGGCGCAGGAAAGAGAGCTTTTTCGCCAGGATATCCCCGGCGGTAGTGCTGACATCGAGCCCGTCCACGGTCACGGTGCCGCCTGTCATGGGTGTGATACGGCTGATCATGGAAAGCAGGGTGGATTTTCCGGCGCCATTGGGACCGATCAGGGACGTGATACCCCCCGCGGGAATGACAAGGGAAATATCATCCACGACGGGCGTTTCGCCATATACCTTGCTGACGTGGGAGAGTTCGATCATTGTGAGCCTCCTTTTACCAGGAGACCGATGAAAAAGAGGCCCCCAATGAATTCAATAATGATGGAAAGGGCGGTATTGAAGGCGAAGAAATGCTCCAGGATCATTTGTCCGCCAACCAGGAAAATGACGGAAAGCAGGACGGCAACCGGCAGGATGACACGGTGCCTGAATGTTCTTGCCAGATGGTAGGCCAGATTGGCCACGATCAGCCCGAGAAAGGTTATCGGCCCCACCAGCGCGGTGGAAACGGAAACCAGGATGGTAATGATCACCAGTACCACCGTCACCGTGCGGCGGTAATTCACGCCCAGGCTCGTTGCAGTTTCGCGCCCCAGAGCCAGCACATCATAAAAGTGGCTGTAGCGCAGCCCGAAAAGTGAAACCAGCAGAACAATTCCGCCGGAAACCGCCAGAAGGCGGGTGTCCGTGACATTGAAACTGGCAAAAAAACGATCCTGCAGTACAACGAAATCATTGGGATCAATCATCCGTTGCATCAGGGACGAGGCGCCCCGGAAAAGAAAGCCGAATACAATCCCTGCCAGAAGCAACAGATGCAGGCTGTGCGATCCCCTGGTGAGCATCCAGCCATACAGCAGGCAGCCAAAAGCAACCATGACAACAACCTGGCAGAAAAAGAGGAGCAGGGAAGGGAAAGACGAGCCGACAAAAGCCCCCAGAAGAAACACGAAGACGGTCTGGATGAAAAGGTACAGGCTGTCAAAGCCCATGATGGACGGTGTCAGGATGCGATTGTTGCTGACGGTCTGGAAAAGCACCGTGGAAACGGCAACAGAGTAGCCTACCAGCACCAGGGCAGCCAGCCTGACACTCCTGAAAGGCAGGATAAAATCCCAGCGTCCATGTGCATTGACTGTCATGAAGGCGATGATGGAGAAAAGCGCCAGAAAGGAGAGCGAAACAAGGACAGGGGCAGGGCGCAAGGTTATTTTCACTGCACACCTCCCCGTTTTTTCAGGATGATGAACAGGAATACCGCGCCCCCCATGACCCCCATCAGGGCACCCACCGGGATTTCATACGGGTAGCGGATAACACGCCCCAGCAAATCACAGGCCAGTACCAGACCGCCGCCGAAAAGCGCGATACAGGGCAGGGTTTTTCGCAGGTTGTCACCGAAAAGCAGGCTGACGACGTTGACAACGATGATGCCAAGAAAAGGCAGCATACCGGCGGTAACCACCACACTGGCGGTAACCATTGAGACGATAACCAGCCCGAAAACCAGGACACGCCGGTAATTCAGCCCGAGATTGGTGGTGAAATTCTCACCCAGCCCGGCGACGGTAAAGCGGTCTGCGGCAATATAGGCGATTATGCTAAGTGCAAAGGAGAGCCAGAGCAGCTCATACCGGCCGCGCAGTACCCCTGAGAAATCTCCGGTTGTCCATGCGGAAAGGGACTGGATAAAGTCATACCGGTAGGCGATGAAAGTGGTAATTGCATTGACGATCCGGCCAAGCAGGATACCGACAAGCGGCAAAATAAGGGGAGAACGCAGGGGAATCCGCTTGAGAACCAGCATGAAGAGGGCGCTGCCGGCAAGCGCAAAGACCGAGGCGGACAGCATTTTTCCCATGACGGGCATTTCCGGCGCAAACAGCATGATGACAAGGATGCCTAGCGTGGCTGATTCAACCGTGCCGGTGGTGGAAGGATCGACAAAACGGTTACGTGCCAGCATCTGCATAATGGCGCCGGCAACTGCCATGGACATGCCCGCCAGCAACAGGGCGATTGTCCGCGGGATGCGGCTGATCATCAACACTTCCAGCGCCTGACTGCTGCCTGAGGAAAAGAAGACCGAAGGGGAGACATCGCTGGCGCCGACAAAGAGGCTGACAACGGCAAGACCCGCGACAAAAAGGCAGGCAAGCAGAAACAGCAGGACACGCTTTGAGGCCGCAATCCGCTCGGATGATTTATCCACGGCGGTACGGCTTTTTGTGGAAAGGATGATCGTTTTGCCTGGAAGCCCGTTTTTCATCAACTGCCCTCGCAACGCGCTTTAGCGCTTTGCTTCGAAGGTTTCCAGCAGGTCATTCACATTTTTCTGCATGGCGCCAAGGCCGCCGCCAATGAGATACCAGCCGGCCGGATCAAGGTAAACCACCTGGTTTCTCTTCCATGCCCTGGTATTCCTGATCAGTTCATTATCCAGCAGCTGTTTTGCCGATACGCCTTTCTTGCCGATGGCGGCATCCCTGTCCACGACAAAGAGCCAGTCCGGATCAACCTGCCGGATAAATTCAAACGACACCGGCTGCCCATGGTTTCCTTCACTGATGCCGGGGGCAGCGGCAGAGACTCCATATTCGTCGTGTATGACACCAAAACGGGAACCGGACCCATAAGCGCTGATCCGGCCACCTGTCGTGAGAATCAGCAGACCTTTTCCTTTATCAGCCGTTTTCGTTTTGAGTTCTGCGATGGATTTTTCCAGCGCCTGGATTTTGGCTTCGGCTTGCGTGACTTTTCCGAAACGCTGCGCCAGTGTCCGGATATTGGCAAAAACGCTCGATTTGAAATGCTTGATATCGACAGGCAGGTCAATGGTCGGCGCTATTTTGGCCAGATCGGCATATTTGGGTGACGAACGGCCTCCCACAATGATGAGATCGGGGGCCAGGGCATTGACCGCTTCATAATCCGGCTCAAACAGCGAGCCGACTTTCTCGTACCGGTCACTGGAATAGTCTGCCAGGGCAGGCGGGTAAGTAAAGGCGGGAACGCCGGTGATTTCCACATCGAGCGCTTTAAGCGTATCTAAGGAGGCGAGATCAAACACCACGACGGTTTTTGGGATCGTGCCATTTGCCGGAACAGCGGCAGCCGGCTTGTCAGATGGCTTGCACCCGGCTAAAAGCGCCATAGAACAGAGGACACTGGCTACCAGTGCCGCCTTTGCACGTCGGGGAAATGAACGGAAAAACAAGGGGGATATCTGCTGCATCAGGGGAGTCGGAAAACGGTAATACAAAAAGGAATTATCAATGCAAATGATAATCATTGTCAATTGATGGTGAGGGAAGGATAGTCAATGCGGATGGCAAAGGGAGCCGGGGGAACAGGTTTTTAAAACATCCGGTTATGAACAACAGGCAGCCTGTTTGTTATTTATGCCCTGACTTTATCAGCAGCGGGAAATTCTGTGTGGATGCTGTGTTGCCGCTTTTTACCCCGGGAAAACGGTTTGATTACTCCAAATTAATTCACATGCGTTTTGATTGCAAAACAATATGTTATTAAAGTTTATCCTTGATAAGGATCCCTGGTGTTTTTTCGATGGGTTCCACAAAAAAACCGTCAGTTCATGAGGTACTGGCGGTTTTTTTGGTAGATCCGGGGGGAGTCAGAATTCGTCCCAATCCTCACTGTTTTCCGAGGCCGGGATATCAGAATGTGTGCCTGAGGATGTTTTCTTGGGAGGTGAACTCAACTGCCGGGCCGGTGCAGCCGCTTTCTTTTTGGCATGGGAGGAATGCGTGTCAATATGCATGCGCTTGCCGCCAATATTAAACAGGTTTACGACGCCGACAAGGGTTTTGGCCTGATCCTGCAGGCTCTCCGCAGCAGCGGCAGCTTCTTCAACCAGTGCCGCATTCTGCTGCGCGGTAGTATCCATTTCGCTTACAGCCAGGTTTATCTGCTCAATACCCTGTACCTGCTCCTGGGTGGCTATGGTAATTTCGTTCATGATGTCATTGACCCGGGTAATGCTTTCCCCGATCTCCAGCATGGTGTCGACTGCGTTATTGACAAGCTCGGTGCCGGTCGAAACCTTGTGGACAGAATCATCAATGAGATTCTTGATTTCGCGTGCTGCTGTCGCACTGCGCTGGGCAAGACTCCGCACTTCGGTTGCCACCACGGCAAAGCCTCGTCCCTGTTCGCCTGCACGGGCAGCTTCCACGGCGGCATTTAAGGCCAGGATATTGGTCTGAAAAGCGATGCCATCGATCACGCTGATGATGTCGACAATCTTGCTGGAGGATTCGGATATGTCGTTCATGGTGTGGGCGACATGCCTTGCCGCTTCTCCACCGCGTGTTGCCACCTCCGCCGCCTGGGAGGCCAACTGGTTGGCCTGCTTTGCATTGTCGCCATTCTGGCGTACTGTGGTGGTAATCTCTTCCATGCTGGATGCGGTTTGCTCAAGTGAACTGGCCTGCTCTTCGGTCCGGGCAGAGAGATCCTGGTTGCCTGACGCAATTTCAGAAGACGCGGTGGCGATGGTTTCTGCACTCTGGCGCACCTGGACAATCGCTTCAAACAGGCATTCATTCATGTTTTTCAGCGCCTGCATGAGCCGCCCGGTTTCATCCGTGCTGCTGACCTCGATATGGCTGGTCAGATCACCGGAGGCAACCGTCTCTGCCACTTTCAGCGCGTTATCAAGCGGACGAGTGATACCAACTGTCAGCCGCCATGCCATGATGAGGGCGACTAAAACGGCAGCAATTGAAATAACGATCATGATGATAAGCGCCCGGCGATAGCCCGCATACATGCTTGTTTCCTGTTCGTACGATTTTTTGATTCCAAAGTCGCGGAAATTATCGACGGCTTTGACATAGGCATCTCTTGCCGGTATGACTTTCGTCAGGAGATGTTCCTTTACTTCTGAAAAAGGCGGGTGCTCGCCAAGCAATTCTCCCGTTGGGCTGACGTTTTTCAGCTTGAACAGCGTCATCGCGACGTCACGGAAGGCGGTGCGCTTTCCCTCGATATCCTTGAGCATGTCTTCTTCTTCTTTTGTGAGGGAGGATTCGTAAATATATTTCATCTCATCGTCGATGACTTTACGGTAGCCGAGGTATGTGGTGACAAAATGCTGAAGCATTTCCGGTTCGGTCGCATAAGACAGTGCACAAACGGTCGCGCCTTGTGACGCGGCGGCTCTTGCCCATTCACGTGCCCGGCGTTCTACACTGATGGTATTTTCCATCATGTTTTCTATGCCCTGGTTTATCAAGCGCATTTCAAAGACGCCAGTTCCTGCCATACCGATCAGAAGCGCAATAACAACCAAAAAACCCAGGATCAGTCTGGAGCCAATTTTCATGTTTTTCATATTCGTTCTCCAAGTGTTTCCGACAGCTGCCAACACAGGCTATTTGAGATGCTGCAACACGTAAAATGCTTCAGGATGCCTTTTGGGATAAAACAAAAGCTAGCAGCAAGATAACGGGCGAGGAAAAAGGAATCCGGAAGCGGCAGTACGAAACCTGATAATGTCCGGATGAGTATATTGAGTATGCCAGGGCGCGATATGCGATATCTCAACCTTGTGAGCTGCTTTTTCCAGCATTGCGCAAGAAATTTGACCGGCTTGCCATTGACTCACGAAGGGGGATGTTATTCCATGCCTTCCCACCAGTATGGGAAAAGCTGGGTTTCGTCTTCAAGGTCCACCCTGTCACCGATCACTGGCGTCAGCAGCCGGTAAGGCTTGTCTTCGCTGGCTTTGGCTATCCGGATGAAAGGGTCATCCCAGGCATGGTATGAAATGGAAAATTTGCCCGAATGGGCGGGAAGCAGGGCCTTTGCCTTGAGTTCAACAGCCGCCTGCGCGGTTTCTTCCGGCATCATGTGGATGGTTGCCCAGCGTTTGTCATACTGGCCGTTTTCCAGGATGGCAAGATCGAATCCGTCAAACCGGTTGCCGATTTCGGCAAGATGGGGGCCATAGCCGGTATCACCGCTAAAGTAAATCCGCCTGCCGGGCGACTCCAGGGCAAAGCTCACCCAGAGGGTCTTGTTGCGTGTGAGTCCGCGTCCGGAAAAATGGCGGGCCGGGAGGATGTGGATGCGCATGCCGTCTTCCAACTCAAGCGCGGTATACCAGTCCGCCTCACGGATCTTGTGCTTGGGATATCCCCAATAATCCAGGTGAGAACCGACGCCCAGCCCGGTGATGACACGTTTGACACGCGGCTTTAGCGCCATCACCGTCTCATAATCGAGGTGGTCCCAGTGGTCATGCGAAATCAGCAGGTAATCGATATCTGGTATGTCTTCAGGAGAATAGACATTGCTTTCCTCAAATGCCCGGTTGGTAAAGGAAAAGGGGCTGGCGTAGGGACTCAGTACGGGGTCGATGAGGATGCATTTGCCCCCAAGCTGCATGTAATAGGAGGAATGTCCCAGCCAGATAACCACGTCTTTATCCCGGGAAAGGGCGTGCAGATCGGTCTTGGCGGAGGGGACAGGGCCTTTGGGCACTGGCCTTTCCTTGCTGGTAAAAAGGCTCTTTAACAAAACGGAAACAACCGTGCTGTCATCCGTAAACATCGGGGTAGGGGTAAGATTTTTGAACTCTCCCTCTACATAGTGCGGAGACTTTTCGGCAAACGCCAGATGTTCTCCTTCCGGATGCCTGCCGAATTTGCTCTGGCTCATAATGGCGCATGCGCCCAGCATCATTGTGCCTGCGGCGACAAGCAGCGCAAGAATCCCTTTCCTTCCCTTTTTTTTCATCGATTTTCTGATGCTTTCTGGGCTATGATTGCAGCAATTTATCCAGCCATGTTTCAAGTTCCGCGTCCGTTGCTGCCGCCTTGCTGCGTGTTGGCTTGAAGATGTCTACTCCTTCCAGAACCGAGGCAGGGGATGCCTGTTTTTCAAAATGGGCAAAATACTGCCCCAGCCCGCCCATGTGGGTGCAGAATGCGGCCACTTGTTCCCCTTAACAACAGATACGATACTCTCCATTTTATGTTTATGAAGCGTCACCGGAAAAGCCTTTTCTGGTGATGGCGCTGAATGTGGACAAATTCCTGGCCACCCAGCTGGCGGCAGAGATTTTGCCCCAGACGAGGCTGGAATCGGATGAAGATGAAAAAAACATCTCCATTGCCCGAGTCGATCCGGATGTGCTCGATGCTTTCCTGCGGCTTCTGGAATTGCTGGAAAAGCCGGACCAGATACCTGTGCTTTCGCCCATGATCATCCGGGAAATCCATTACCGCATGCTGATCGGGCCGCAGGGCGGCTTCATGCGCATGGTCAATACGCTGGATAGCCAGAGCAACCGGATCGCACAGGCCATCACCTGGCTGAAAGACAATTACGGGAAACGGCGGCCCTGCACTAGACTAAGCCTAAACCTAAACGCCACTTTCTCGTCTTACCGCAAAGCCCATGACAAGGTTATGGGCTATTTTTATGGAAAAAACAGCAGAAGACCCCCTTTCGATAGGGGTTTTTACGCCATTGCCGCATTGATAAGCTGGATGACAATGAAACAGAAAGGAACCCATCATGTTTTGTAACCAGTGTGAACAAACCCTGCCTGTCACGGGCTGCATTGCAGCAGGGGTATGCGGGAAAAACCCGGAAGTGGCGACTTTGCAGGACTTGATCGTGTATACCCTGAGGGGACTGGCTGTTGCCGGATTGGACGCGTCGGCAAAAGGCCATGACATAAAGGAAGCCGGGCGGCTCTGTGCCCGTGCGCTTTTTTCCACGCTCACCAATGTCAATTTCGATCCAGCGGCGCTGACAGCCATACTTCATGAGGTGGCAGAAAGCAGAAACCGGATGATGTCGCCGCATGATTCCGCCTCATCGCTGCCTGTCAGCGTTTTCCAGCCGGCAGACAAGCGGGCCGGGTTGATCCGGCAGGCCAATCTGGTATCAACGCAAAAGCTGGCGGATGACCCGGATTGCCATTCCCTGGCACAGACGCTGTTATATGGCTTGAAAGGGGTAGCCGCCTATGTGGATCATGCTGCGATCCTGGGCCATGAAGATGAGGCGCTGTATCTGGATCTGTTCAAGGGGCTGGCAATGGGGTTTGATGGCGCCAATCCGGCGCTCCCTGAATGGGTTGATGCCGTCATGGCATGCGGGAAAAGCAATCTGGCAGCTATGAAACTGCTGGATACGGCCAATACGGGCACTTACAGACATCCGGAACCCGCCAGTGTCTCCCTGTCTCCCAGGGCGGGAAAGGCCATCCTTGTTACGGGGCATGACCTGAAGGATTTGTACGACCTGCTGGTGCAGACGGAAGGAAAAGGCATCAATATCTATACCCATGGCGAGATGCTGCCGGCACATGGATACCCTGAGCTGAAACGCTTTGCCCATCTGGCAGGGCATTTTGGCACGGCATGGCAAAACCAGCAGACAGAAATGCCGCGCTTTCCCGGCGCCATCCTGTTTACAACCAACTGTATCCAGCGCCCCGGGCCGGACTATATCAATAATGTCTTTACGACAGGTCTTGTTGGCTGGCCTGGTGTTGCCTATGTCAAAAACGGCGATTTTTCCGCTGTCATCGAACGGGCACTGGCGCTTGAAGGGTATACGGAAGAAGCGGCTTCGGCTTTTCCGCAAAAAAAGCGTCATGACAGGGTTTGCGCACCATGCCGTCCTGGGACTGGCTGAAAACATTGTGGAAAAGGTAAAATCAGGGGCAATCCGTCATTTTTTCCTGGTGGGCGGCTGTGACGGCGCCAGGCCCGGTCGCAATTACTACACGGAGTTTGTGGAAAATGCGCCATCTGATACGTTGGTCCTGACGCTTGCCTGCGGGAAGTTCCGCTTTTTTGATCGTGATCTGGGAGAAATTGAAGGGATTCCTCGTCTTCTGGATATCGGCCAGTGCAATGATGCCTATAGTGCTATCCTGATTGCACAGGCGCTGGCGGATGCCTTTGGCTGCGAGGTGAATGATCTGCCGCTTTCTCTTGTGCTGTCCTGGTACGAGCAAAAAGCGGTCGCCATTTTGCTGACGCTGCTTTCACTGGGTATTCGCGGCATTCGCCTGGGACCGACTTTGCCGCAATTTATGACGGATAATGTATTACAGTTGCTCGTTGAGCAGTTTGGCATCCAGCCGGTCAGCAATTCGCCGCAGGCGGATATGGAAATCATGCTTCATCCGGCCAGTGTGAAGCATTGATGGAAAAGAAAAACTTCGAAAAGAATAAAGACATGACATCCACTACTGAAGAAAACACCGCACGGATTATCCGGATTGAATCCCTGGATAACAGTGCCAGTGAAAAAGGGCCATGCGGGCTTGGTGCCTTCCCGACGCCATGCCGTATCCTGTGCGGAAAGGAAGACGGGGATGAGGCAGCCTGTTTCGTGCATAGCCTGGCCTTGACGGAGCGCATTACCACCTGTGCTGAAAAAACCGCATCCCTTGTCAGGAAACACCCCTTGAAAAGCCTGGCAATCGCTGGTGTCGCCGGCCTGTTTATCGGTGCGCTGCTTTTCAGGAAAAACTGAAACGGAACTGGAAGGCATGCGCAAACTGCGGGTTTTCAGCGGCAGGGTAAAAACCTATGCCAACGGGTTAACAAGCGCTATCGGCAAATCAGAAATAATGCTGCCGTTGATGCTCACCCCTACAGGTCTTGCCAGCGATGAGCAGGAAATGAAGCGGCATCATGGCGGGCCGGATCGTGCTTTGCTGCAGTATCCCCCGGCGCATTATGACTGGTGGAAAAAACGTATTCCGGAACACAGTGCCCGCTTTGAGCCGGCTTTATTCGGGGAAAACCTGTCTGTTGCCGGTTTTGACGAAGGTGATGTCCATATTGGCGATATCTTCAGTTGGGGCGAGGCACTCATACAGGTAAGCCAGCCCCGTTCCCCCTGTTACCGGCTTGACATGCATCTTGACTGGCCAGGGCTTGCCCTGATCATGCAGCAACAGGCATGTTGCGGATGGCTGTACCGGGTATTGAAAACCGGCATGGTCAGCAACGACATGCCTTTTTCCCTGGCAGCACAGGGCAGCAATATCAGCATCAAAGAAGCCATGTTCATCATGTTTGGCAATGAACATGCCGCCCCCGCTCATGATCCTGTCATCTGGCGGCGCCTCATGGAAACAGAAACGCTTTCAGAGAGCTGGAAGCAGACACTGGCAAGAAGACTGGAAACCGGCGCTATCGAATCGTGGAAGCATCGCCTGGAGATACCGTCGGCGTAATGCGAAAACCGACATCCCGTTCCCACTCATATTCGTCGCAATCCTTTCCATTGTCAGAACAAAACCGCTCAACACCCTCGGTATGCCCCGGATTTTCCGCATTCATGAGCGCATCCAGCCCCGGATAGCCTGTTGAATAACGGATGCGGGTAGTGGCGGCATCATCGGTTATCAGGGTCGTGGTATCTGCCAGGCACCATACGCCACAGGCCGCACGTTTGTTGAGATGTTTCATGGCGGATCTGTCCGGTTGGATGTCAGGTATCAGTATAGCCTCAATCCAGAGGCCTTCATCGGGTGTCAATGACCTGTTTGACTTTTTATAGACGATCGGTCTAATATATGGCTATGCAATACGACACACCCGTGCCGAAACGAAGAGGGCGTCCGCCAAAACAGCCCAAGCCGCTTCAAACGCGCGATTTGCTGTTGCGCACCGGTCTTGAGATTGTCACGGAGAAGGGCTTTTCGGCATCCGGGCTGGATGAGATACTGAAACAGGCCGGGGTGCCCAAAGGCTCGTTTTATTATTACTTCAAGAGCAAGGAAGCTTTCGGGCTGGAGCTTATCCGGCAATACGGCGATTTTTTTGCGCACAAGCTGGAAAAGCATTTCAGTCATACGGCCAATACCCCGATGGCACGGCTGCAGGCTTTTGTGGAAGATGCCAGGGAAGGTATGGCAAAATACCGGTTCAGGCGCGGCTGCCTGGTTGGCAAGCTCGGGCAGGAAATCCCGGTTTTGCCCGACAGTTTCCGGGAAGGGCTTACCGCCATTTTCGCTGACTGGAAGGCGCGAGTCGCGGCAGTACTGCTGGCCGCGCAGGAAGCCGGGGAAATTTCCCCGCATGTGGACTGTGTCCGGATGGCCGCTTTTTTCTGGACAGGGTGGGAAGGTGCCGTATTGCAGGCGGGGCTGGAACAAAGTGTTGCACCGCTTGATTTATTTACCCAAACCTTTTTTGACGGCTTGAAAAAGGTCTGACTTTTATTGATTGATCGACACCATAAGGAGAAAGCGATGTTTCGAGGCATACTCATAGAAAAAGATGATTCAGGCTACCGTGCTGCTGTGAAAGAAATTTCAGAAGACCAGCTGCCAGAAGGTGATGTGGTAGTCAAAAACATCTTTTCTACCCTGAACTACAAGGATGCCCTCGCCATTACCGGAAAAGGCCCTGTTGTACGTCGCTTTCCGATGGTGCCCGGTATTGACCTGGTTGGTGTGGTGGAAAGCTCCGAAAACCCGCTGTATAAGCCCGGAGACACCGTTATTTTGAATGGCTGGGGTGTTGGCGAAAACCACTGGGGCGGCCTGGCTGAAAAAACCCGTCTGAAAGGAGAGTGGCTGATTCCGCTTCCAAAAGAATTCACCCCCTTGCAGGCCATGTCCATCGGCACAGCCGGCTATACGGCCATGCTTTGCATCATACGTCTTGAACAACTGGGTATCACACCGGACAAGGGCGAGGTGGTGGTTACAGGCGCATCCGGCGGTGTGGGCAGCATTGCCGTTTCCATTCTGTCCAAGCTGGGCTATGAGGTGGTGGCAGTTTCCGGCCGTGACGCGGAAAGAGGCTTTTTCCTTTCCGGGCTTGGCGCCAGGGAAATCCTGCCGCGTTCGGAATTTGACTCCCCGGGCCGTCCGCTTGGACGTGAGCGCTGGGCTGCCGCTATTGATGTGGTCGGCGGCCATACCCTTGCCAATATCTGCGCCACCATGAAATACCGCGGTGTGATTGCCGCATGCGGCCTGGCCGGGGGGATGGAGTTCCCGTCTACCGTAGCCCCGTTTATCCTGCGCGGCGTTACCCTGGCTGGTGTTGACAGTGTGATGTGCCCGCGTGAAGAGCGTATTGAGGCATGGCGGCGCCTGGCACAGGATCTGGACCCGGCCAAGCTCAAACAGATCGGCAACATGATCAGCCTTGACGAATCGATTGCCTATGCCGAGAAGATCATGGAAGGCAATATGCAGGGCAGGGTGGTGGTCGACCTGAGCCGGTAAAACGTCTTTTTCCTTGCGATCACCCCGCTCTTTCATGCGCAATGACCGGGTTGATTTTTAATAAAAAAGCAGGACAGTGATGTCCTGCTTTTTGCTTTTCACCGGTGTTACCGGCTGAGCGTTAGCGTCACCTCAAAATCACCCGCCCAAGGATCACCCGCCATCAGGCATCGTGATCTGGTCTAACCGGATGTTGGCCCACTGATCCGATGACACCAGTTTGCCTGTCAGCTTTTTATAGTCTCCGGACGAAAACTTCAGGGTGACGGATTGTCCTTCTTTTTTGTGTATTTTCAGACGGACAGTGCCATTTTGTATATCCAGGACAACTCCCCCGCTCATTCGCAATTCTTTCGTCATCCTGGCCGGTACAGACAGCTTCTTCAGCGTGCTGATCGATTAGAGGCAGTTAGATCGTAAAGAAACACCGAAGGGAAATGTCTTCATTTCAGGGATACGGAGCCTGTTTCATTCATGGCGTTTTTTCATGGTTTTTGCGATATGTCGTTTTATAGATAGTATTTGTCATACTATCGAAAGCATGACATGCTCAAACTGAATAAACTGGATATCAGTAAAACCAGAAGCCATTTATGAGTACACCCGGTATTGCCATTACCCGTCCCACCAGAACGGAATATTTCAAGGTCATCTGCGCTGGCCTGTTTGCCCTGATTTTAAGCGTGGGGCTGGCTCGCTTTGCCTATACGCCGCTCTTGCCGATCATGCTGCGGGAATCCCCCTGACGGACATTCAGGGCGGATGGCTGGCCGCCCTGAATTATGCCGGTTACCTGAGCGGGGCATTGCTGGCGGCATGGAGCAGCAACCTGAGATTCAAATACACGCTTTACCGCATCGGGCTCGTTACAGCGCTTGTCACGACATTTTCGATGGGATTTACCACCAATGTGGTTATCTGGCTTGTCCTGCGATACCTGTCGGGGATTTCCAGCATTGCCGGTCTTCTGCTGGCTTCCGGGCTCGTAATGAACTGGCTGCTGCGAAAAGGATTCAAGCCGCAACTGGGGGTTCACCTTATCGGGCTGGGTCTCGGTATTGTGGTATCCGGCATTGCGGTTGGCTGGATGTCGGGACGGCTCACCTGGGATCAGCAGTGGATCGGCCTGGCAGTTCTGGGACTCTTTTTCTTCGTTCCTGCCTGGCTGTTCATGCCGCAGCCGGAAGCAATCGTCTTTTCATCAAGGCAGGTGCAGTACCCTGTGCCGGACAGGACATGGTCGATCCTGTTTAACCTGATGTATTTCTGTGCCGGTTTCGGCTTTGTCATTTCCGCCACCTACATCGTTTCCATTCTTGAGGCATCCCCGTTTTTTGAGGGGAGGGGAAGCATGGTCTGGATCGTTGTGGGGGCTGCCGCGGCACCTGCCTGCACTATCTGGGACAAGGTAGCGGGCCGCCTGGGAGAAAACCGGACGCTGATTTATGCCTTCATCGTACAGACGGTTTCCATTTTGCTGCCGGTATTCAGTGATTCGGCATGGGCCGGTTTTGCCAGCGCCATTCTGATGAGCGCATGGATGGGCATTGTCAGCCTGACACTGGCTATTGTGGGCCGTATCTACCCGAATGACCCGGCCAGAGCCATGGCAAAACTGACCCTGAGTTACGGTGTGGCCCAGATTATCGCCCCGGCGATCACGGGCTATCTGGTAACAGCCACAGGCAGTTACTCATCCATTCTGGTCATTACGGCAGCCATTATGGGAGCCGGTATCGGGCTGCTGCTCGTAATCGAACGCGTGCAAAGCCGCAAAGATGATTAATGAAGGTTGCGGATAATGATACGCGCATGCGTTTTATTTAAATTTTAAATAAAACAAGTAAATAAAATCGCTTTTTAATTTAATTTATTAATTTTATATCCCGCGCTTATTTCGGTATTTTCCCGCTTTAGCATGTTGACAAGCCTGTATAATTTATCATATGGTGTATATACATCATTTGAAGGAGGCAAGGCATGAATCCGGCAGAAGAGACAACCGTCAGCCCATGCTACTGCATACGAATGCGGCGGGCAGCAAACCGGATCACCGGCTATTACGCTGAGGTGCTGGCAGCAACCGGACTGACAGCAAACCAGTTTTCCCTGCTGGTTGCGCTAAACCGGATTCAAGGATGCGGCACCGGCCAACTGGCTGAGGCTGTCAGCTTGGAAAAAAGCACACTGGTTCGTACACTGAAGCCCCTCATCAAGGCAGGCTGTATCGCTGACGGTGCTCCGAAAAACAGCCGCAGCCGTCGGTTGCATCTGACGGAAAACGGCAGGAATACGCTTGCCCAAGGCACGCTGCTCTGGAAAGCGGCACAGGAAAATATCCGCCACAAGCTGGGAAAAGACCACCAGCAGATTATGGAAATGCTGGCTGCTTTTGACCAACTTTGAATATGAGGAGAAAACGATGAAAACCCTGCATGACCCGATCAGTCTTGGCGGCATTGCCACGCAAAACCGCATCGTCCGGAGCGCCACGTTTGAGTTTTCACATCATGCAAAGGGGGATTACAATCCGGAATATGCCCGGATATACGAAACCCTGGCAAAAGGCGGCGTGGGCATCATCATCACCGGCATGGTCGCGGTTGATGCCAATTCGCCCATTAATGCGCAGATGATCAGGGCGTATGACGATCAGTTTGTCCCCGGATTACGCCAGATAGTCGAGCAGGTTCATGCCAGTAAAAGCCGCCTGGTCGTGCAGATAAGCCATTGTGGTGTGCATGCAGGCCATATTGAGAGCGGTGGCCCGCGTTTGGGGGCTTCTGCCATGCAAACCACATCAGGTGCCACGGTTCAGGCCATGACGGCTGAGGATATCGCCGGTGTTGCGGCTCATTTTGCCGGTACCGCAGCCCGGTGCAGGGAAGCGGGCGCTGACGGCGTACAGTTGCATGCAGCACATGGCTACCTGCTCAGCCAGTTTCTGAGCCCGTATTACAACAGGCGGGACGATGCCTATGGTGGGGATATTGCCGGACGAAGCCGGATTGTCATGGAGGTTTATGACGCTATCCGGGAACGGGTAGGGCCTGATTATCCTGTCTGGATCAAGATCAACAACAGTGACAGGACGACACCCGGCCTGACACAGGAAGAGTGTCTTTGGGTATGTCAGGCGCTGGAAAACCGGGGCATCCATGCCATTGAAATCAGCGGCGGCCTCTCGGTCACGCCGGAATCGTCGGCCGTACCCATGATCAAAACGCCTGAAGAAGAGACCCCTTACGCTTCTGCTGCGCTGTCAATAGCAGAAAAGATCTCAGTTCCTGTCATCAGCGTATGCGGTTATCGCACGCCAAAGAGCATCCATGAATGGTTAAACAGGGGCAAACTGGAAGCCATCGCACTTTCCCGCCCCCTTATCGTGGAGCCGGACCTGCCGAACCGGTGGAAGGATGGCGACACCAGCCGTGCCATCTGCATATCCTGTAACCAGTGCTTCAGGCCGAAGGAGTCATTCGGTTGCCAGAACCCGGCTTTTGCCGGCAGAACACAACGCAGGTGATAAGCAGGATTTGGTGCCATTGCCGCAGGCAATGTAAAGCAGTCCGTTTTATGTCCGCTTGTCCTGTATCAATCAATGAAACAGCGCCGGGAATCTTTCTTTTCCGTGTCCGCCTAACCAGTGTCTTTTAACAGGAGGTCAACATGGAAAAGAAACAAGCTCAGAAACCCGCCAAACCGGCACAACACAGCAAAACGGCCAAGAGTCCTTCCAAACAGGCTGCTCCGGCCAAAAAGCCCAAACAGGATGAAACACACAAACGCGGTGGCAATTCCTGGTAACAGGCAGTCACAAAAAGATAAAAGCCGGATTCTCCGGCTTCAGACTGCTGACAAAGTATTGCAAAGTCCCTGGCGTTAAGCCGGGGATTTTGCTTTAATGGAATTGCTTATAGATATCCGCATAAAAGGCAGGCTCTGATGCTAAAGACACCGACACCGCAGCAACACGAATTGGAGATGGTCACCCTTGAAGAACTGGTTCCCAAAGACCATCTATTAAGACTGATAGACCGCCACATCCATTTTGACTTTATCAGAGAGCACACCGCCCATCTTTACAGTGCGGACAATGGCAGGCCCGCCCTTGATCCCGTAGTTTTATTCAAGATGCTCTTCATTGGGTACCTATTCGGGATAAGATCAGAGCGCCAGATAGAGCGTGAGATTCAGGTTAACGTAGCCTACCGCTGGTTTTTAGGCTTACGCCTGACAGACCGTGTTCCAGACGCCAGCACCCTTTCCCAGAACCGCCGTCGTCGCTTTGCTGGCACAGACATAGAACAAGTCATTTTTGACGAGATTGTTGAGCAGTGCATCCGTCATGGATTAATAGGCGGTCGCGTTTTTTACAGTGACAGCACACACCTCAAAGCCTCGGCCAACAAGAACCGTCACGAACGTCACCTTGTTGAGCAAAAGCCCGTTGCCTACCTTGCAGAACTCAACAGCGCCATAGAAGCCGACCGTTATTCCCATGGCAAAAATCCCCTTTCAGACAGAGACGACGAACCGCCCTCACAAAAAGAAATCAAAGTCAGCCCGGCAGACCCTGATGCTGGCTACCTTGTTCGTGATGGCAAGCCCAAAGGTTTTTACTACCTGGACCACCGCACCGTTGACGGCAAGTACGCCCTGATCACAGACACCCATGTGACGCCGGGAAATGTCCATGACAGTGTTCCTTACCTGAAGCGTCTTGACAGGATGCAGTCACGTTTTGGATTTGAGATACAGGCCGTAGGCTTGGATGCAGGTTATGACACACCACACATAGCCAAGGGACTCATAGAGCGAGGCATATACGGCGTTATCGGTTACCGTCGTCCGAATCACAAGGCGGGCTACTTTTACAAGCGGCAGTACAGCTATGACCCTCAAGGAGACTGTTATCTCTGTCCCAATGGAAAGCTTTTACCTTACCGTACGACCAACCGTTCAGGGTACCGGGAATATGCCTCTCAACAAGGGCAATGTACGGACTGCGCCTTTCTTATGCAGTGTACCCAGAGCCGCAACCAGATAAAACTGATCACCCGGCATATTTGGCAGGGCTTCAAGGAACAGGTTCATGACAATCGCCTGACGGCAAAGGGCAAGGCGATTTACCGTCGGCGACAGGAAACGGTAGAGCGCAGTTTTGCGGATGCGAAAGAGTTGCACGGTCACCGTTATGCGCGTTACCGTGGTTTATCGAAAGTGAAGGGGCAGGCGCTTTTAGCGGCAGCGTGTCAGAACATGAAGAAGATGGCACGCCTGCTTGAGGCAGCAAGCCTTGCTTTTTTGCGCCATTTCCCGGGAAGATTCGGCCTTGTCATTGGGATATTTCGGCCAAGGGGGCTTAATGGAAAATGTGATAGCTATTTTAATTTTGTTTTGATCTCCCGATAATGCGCCAATGAAAAAACCCCACTTCGAAAAAAATGGGGTTTGTCAGCAGTCTGAA